>NZ_CP090959.1:2362500-2664166 GCF_024138675.1 Simiduia sp. 21SJ11W-1
CTGGGTAGCCATTTGGGGCATCTCGGCCTGGATATTAGGATTGCTACTCTCGTGCGCCATTGCTATTGGCGCACTGGGCGCTGCAGAATTTTTTACGGCCACCGCCATGGTATTAAGTACCAGCTGGATGCTGATTTTCGCCCACCGGGTACTTAACAAGTGAATGACTACGCCATTGTAAAAATTATTCACCTGGGGGCACTTATATTTTGGATTGGGCCGGCGCTTGGTGCCTGGCTTGCGCTAAAACTGGTATCAGACCAAAGCTTTCAAGCACATTCTGATGCAGAGAAAGTAAGCAGGGCCTTCTTTATTTGCATTACGCTGGAACACCTGGCTTTTGCCCTGCTATTGGCCAGCGGGCTTTACCTGGCAATCAACTATCAAATGTTAGGTTCCCCTTGGCTTGAGCAAAAACTGCTTCTCGTACTGTGCATTGTTGTGCCATTGGAAATTGCAGATATTGCACTTGGCAATTGGTTAGCAGCCAAGGTAACGAAAAAGCTTTATGCAGGCAATAAAACCGCCTCTTGGGAAAGAAGGTGTCTCAGCTTATACCACGGCGCCTTTACCAAATTGGCGCTGGCGGTATTGCCCTTAACGCTGCTCGTCATTATGTACCTTGCCACAAGCAAAACTGCCATTAGCTTTTGAGTTGCTTACACGCGATATATTATGAAGCATACTCTGCGCAAACCGCATGGGCCTAACCTGCACCCGAGCACAGTGACTCAAGGGCACTTCAGAACAGCTGCCCTACCGCCGCAACAGCCCAAACACCTTATAGCCCCGCCAGCCCATCATGCGCACCGCTGCCATAACACCGCCCATCAGCGCACCGCCTACGCCTGCGGTGACTACATCAGCACCGGTCAGGTAGAGGTTTTTAATGGGGGTTTGTGTGTGTAATTGCGGTTGGTCAAATCGTGCGGGGGTGTGATCCAGCCCGTAAATCTCGCCTTCCTGATTCCATTGAAACCATTGGGTGGAAAGCGGTGTGGAAAGCTCATAAAAATCGAGCGCCGCGCGCAGTTGCGGGCGGTGTTTAAACAGCACCGCCAACAATCGCTCACCTAACTGCTTTTTAAGTGCATTGTAATCTTCACCACGCTTGCTCCACTGGCTGCCTAACCAGGGCTCAAATTGTTTTATGCTGCCAATGGTGACAATTTCCACGGTAGATTTATCCGGCGAGTGCTGGGCCCACTCCGGGTCTTTGGCAGAGGGGAAAGAAATATACACCAGCGGAAAATCGGCATCGGGATTTTGCTGGTGGGTGTGTACATTCAAATCGTGATTTTCGTCCGGGTAGATCCACAGATTAGTGGTATCTAAGCCTAAGCTTTTGGCATCGCCTTTAAAGCCTGCATACACACACAAATGCGCCGATGAAAGCGGCACGGCCATTTGTTCCAGTGCGAACTTCTGACTTTCACATTCTGGCAACAGCTTATTAACCGTGGGTACAAAGCCCACATTGCTCACCACCTGGGCTGCGGTTATTACATCACCATTGTGCAAACGCACCCCGTGTGCACGGTTTTTTTCTACCAGAATTTCACGCACTGGCGCGTAGGTGAACACCTCGCCGCCGGCGGCCTGTATCACCGGAATAATGCCCGCGGCAATTTTCCAGCTGCCGCCCACCGGGTATGCGGCACCGGCCAGGTAGTGCTTGGCCACCATGGCGTGCATTAAAAAGCTCGATTGTGCTGGCGGCAAACCGTAATCACCCCACTGCCCGGTAAGCACGGAAATGAGTTCTTTATTTTGGGTAAGGCCATTGAGCACGTCACCCGTGGTTTGAAAGGCGCAGGCAGGCAGCAACACCTTGCGCAGCCTGCGGTAGAAACCGGCAAACCCGCGCGGCATGGCCTGGGCTGCAAAAAACAACGGCACCTTGCGGCTTATTTTTTGAAGCAACGCCAGGTAGGCATCAATGGCTTGGGTATCTTCGGGGAAGCGTGCCTTTAAGGCTTGGGCAAATTGTTCGCGCCCGGCGGGGAAATCAAACTGCCGCTCCCCCAGCACTATGCGGTCGTAGCAATCATCCATGGCCTTCCACTTGATGCGCTTATCGCTAATGGCATCGAATATGCGCCGCAACACAGACCAACGCTTGTGCACCTCACCTATGTAATGCACGCCTACATCCCACTCGTAGCCCGCGTTTTCATAGCTGTGGGTGTAACCACCGGCGGTGTAGTGCTGCTCCAGTACACACACGCGCTTGCCAAGCTTGGCAAGCAGCGCTGCGGTGCACAGGCCACCAATGCCCGAGCCCACCACAATGGCATCGTAGTGATTCGCGGCGCGCCCGGTGCGGTACCGGCGGCCCGTGCGAATGTTGCGCTTTGCGGGTTGCGTTGCTGCGTTCATAGGGCTCTCCAGCCGTAGCATTATTCTGGGTAGGGCTTCGTGCCCGTAATTATTGCAGGCCACAAAGCCTGGCATATGCAACTTTTTGCATAAAATAGCGCTTGCGTGTGTGATATGCAAGAATTTGCATACCTTACGTTGGCCAGAGCCTTAAACCTATGTCGTTAAAACACAGTTTGTTGGTACTACTGGCCGATAACCCGGCCACCGGCTACGACCTAAGCCAGCAATTTAAGGGCTCGGTGGGGTTTTTCTGGAACGCCAGTCATCAGCAGGTGTACAAAGAGCTCAAGCAGATGACAGAGGCCGGCTGGCTGGCCTGCGACACCCAAGCGCAAACCGAGCGCCCCGATAAAAAAATCTACAGCGTCACCCAGGCCGGGCAAGCGGCATTGCAAGCCTGGCTAAGCCAAGCCGCCAAACCCCACAAATACAAAGATGCCTTTTTAATCAAACTCTACGGCGGCCGGCACATTCCCCGCCCTGCATTGGTTAAAGAGCTGGATGAACACATAGCCCATCATAAAAAGACCCTCCACAAGCTACTGGAGATTGAAAGCGAGTACCATGCACTGAGCCACAGCCAGCAAAAAAAATTCGAACTGCCCTACCTCACCCTGAAGCTCGGTATCAGCAACGAGCGCAACTGGTTGGACTGGGCGCAAGAAACACGGGAGGCACTCAATGCCTAAAATTGTAATTCTCACAGGCGCGGGTATTTCTGCGGAATCGGGCTTGAAAACCTTTCGCGATAACAACGGCCTGTGGGAAAACCACCGCGTAGAAGAGGTAGCCACACCGGAGGCCTTCGCCGCCAACCCGGATCTGGTGTACCGGTTTTACAATTTGCGCCGCGCCTCGCTCGCCGAAACCCGGCCCAATAGCGCACACGCAGCACTCGCCGAGCTGGAGCAACATTTAGGTAGTGAAGATTTTTTGCTGGTTACCCAAAACGTAGACAACCTGCATGAACAGGCGGGCAGCCAGCGATTGCTGCACATGCATGGCGAGCTCACCAAAGCCCGCTGCACCGCCTGCCAATCTGTGCACGAATGGCCCAACCCTCTCGATGCCACCAGCCGCTGCCCGGCATGCCACAACACTGCAAGCCTGCGCCCGCACATCGTGTGGTTTGGCGAGATGCCGTTGTATATGAGTGAGATTTATCAGGCGCTGGCTGAATGCGATGTGTTTGTGTCTGTGGGCACCTCGGGCAACGTTTACCCGGCGGCAGGCTTTTACCAAGAGGCCAAGGCCTTTGGTGCCCGCACAATTGAGCTCAACCTGGAGCCCTCCGCCAATGCGCGGGATTTTGATGAAGGCCACTATGGCCCTGCCACAAAAGTGGTGCCTGAATTTGTGGCAAAGGTGAAAACCGGCGCTTACGGTTAGAGCGCAAAAGCTTAGCGGGCAGAGGATTACTGCGGGGGCTAGTGGCCTTGGGTGACCAGCACGCGGTGTAGCCTGTCTGGGTAGTCGGTAATGATGCCATCTACACCCAGGGCGATGAGCCTTCGCATTTCATCTATGTCGTTAATCGTCCACACATGTACTTTCAAGCCTTGGGCGTGCATGTCCGCTACAAAACTTTCGTTCACAATTTCAATGCCGCCCGATGCCACCGGCACCTGAAGCGCCACACCCGGCACATCGTACAGGTGCGCCAAGCGCAGCTTTTGCAGCAACACAAGATTGGTTACTTCATCTTGCGACATAGAGGTCGCCACTTCCGGGCAGGCAGCCCTAAAGGCTGCCAATGGCCCGGTAAAAAACGAGCCCACCAACACCTGCGAAGAAAGCTTGTGCGCGCGCACCAACTCACACAGCTGCTCTGCAATAGACGGGGTGAGCTGCTTTATTTCAATGATGTAACGGGCATGGGGCAATGCGGTAAATACATCGGCAAGTGCCGGAATTTTTACACCCGTGCCTGCCAGGGGAGCGCCTTCATCGCGCCTGAAGCCTTGGGCGGCATCCAGCGCTTGCAGTTCGGCAAAGGTTTTTTCACGAATGAGGCCGGTGCCGTTGGTCATGTCGTCAACTGTGTCGTCGTGGCTTAACACCAGCACACCATCAACACTTGCGTGTATATCGATTTCAATAATATCGGCGTCCACGCGATCTGCCATGAGCGCGGCTTCCAGCGTATTTTTGGGCTGCAAGCCTTGCCCTGCGCCGTGGGCAATCACTTCAAAGGCGGTGTTATCAAAGTAGCTGTGCGAAACGGCCGCCACGGGCACCATAAACCGCAACACGCTGTATACACATGCCAATACAGCCAGCGTTACTACAAACCCTTTGAGAAAGCGCCCCATGAGCCCACCACCGTGATCGAAAGGCGCAATGCTAACCCGTCACAGGCACGCTGAACACCCCTGCCCGCGTCGGCACACCGTGAGTATTAAATTTTGATAAAAATTTTGCGCTTGTGCAGCCACCAGGCAAGCCCCCACAAAGGTAGAAGATGTGCCAGCGCAAACATCAGGCTCGCAGCCTCAAGGCTTGCAAAGCCTGAAAACCATTGGTAAACCGTTTGGTACAAGGTGCCCTCTTCGGTGGCTATCAAGCCGTAGCTACGCACCCACACCCACGCCAGAATATAAATAAACAGCGGATTTTCCCCAAGCACCACCAAGGGCTTTTGCAGCCGGGCACCAACCCACCAACGCTCAAGCAGCAGCAATGACGCCAAGCACACAAGCCCCAGGCCACCGGTAAGTAGCACGTAGCTTGAAGTCCAAAGGGATTTGTTGATTGGGTCTGGCCAGAGGTAGGCACTCCCTGTTAGCACTAACCCCACGCCTGTAAGCCCTGCCATTAGCACCCAAAAGCGCTGCCCCGAGCGCAGCCAGCGGGCGGCCTCGTAACCGATCAACACCGTGGCAACGGCAGGCAATGTACTTAATAAACCCTCTGGATCAAAGGCAACGCCTGCGCCCGCCCACAGATGCGGGGCACCCAAGAGCGCCACATCCAGCGTGCGCACAAGGTTGCCCTCCAGGCTAAAGGGCTCGGCTGCAGTGCGCAGCAACACCGAATAGCCCACAACAATCACGGCGATGAGTGTGGTATTGGCAAACATCTGCGCGCGTGCAGTCATCGGCTGCCAAGCCAATTGCGCACAGGCCGCCAGCCCATAGGCCAAACCAATGCGTTGCAGCACACCGGGCAGGCGCAAATTCTCGAGTGGTTGCTGAAAGGGGTAATACTCAAGCAGCACGCCAATTAACACCAACAGGCCTGCGCGCTTGGCGATGCGTAACAGCTGATGGGTTAATGGCACCTGCACTTGGGCTGCGCGGCTGAAAAAAAGCGCCGCGCCCACAATAAACAGAAAAAACGGGAACACCAGATCTGTGGGCGTCCAACCGTGCCACTGGGCGTGGCGCAGGGGCGCGTAAATATGCGCCCACGAGCCTGGTGTATTCACCACAATCATCAACGCAAGCGTAAGGCCACGCATTGCATCCAAAGCCAAATAGCGCTGCTTCACTATATTTCACCTGAAAAAAAGGCCGGTGATTAACCGGCCAATAATATGCAATTAAATTTTGCTGGCAGTTTGCGCTAGCGCCACTGGCGCAACTTGTGGCCTTTCAACGCGTAGAACAAAATAAACAGGTAGCAGGGAATCATTACCCAGTAAGCCACTTGGCTGCTGCCCGAGGTATCGGCAAAGTGCCCATAGGCCAGCGGTAAAATGGCGCCACCGGCGATACCCATAATCAACAGTGCACTGCCGGTACCGGTGTATTTACCCAGGCCTTCCAATGCCAGCGGCCATACTGCAGGCCATACAAGTGCGTTGGCAAAACCGAGCAATGCTAAAAAGGTGACGGTATCGGGCACGGTGGGAATGCCCATCCAGCCAAACATAACGGCGCTGATTTGATGGGATTCACCCGAGCCGAACATCACGCCTGCGGTAAACAACAAGCCCAACAAGGCAGAGCCCAAAAGCGCACGCTCTTGCGATAAAAAGCGCGGAATAGTAAGCACACCCAGGCCATAACCTATAACCATAAACGTCATGGTGTAAGAGGTGAGCGCACCAAAGTGCGAGACACCCAGCGAGCGGCCATACAGGCCGATGGTGTCGCCGGCAATAACTTCTACACCCACGTACATAAACAAGGCAACAGCACCCAGTATCACCTGCGGGAATGCAAGAATGCCGAGCTTGTCGTCTACTTCACTATCTGGCTCTTCAAGCTCCAACTCCTGCAGGGGCGAGAATTTTACAAATGCCGCCAAGCCAACCAAGGCAATGGCCATGTAGATGTAAGGCATTACCAACCGGCCAGACAACTCGGCCAAACGGGCCTCGCGCTCGGCAGCACTGAGTGCAGCCAACACGGGTTCTTCAAATTGATCCATACCCGTGAGAATCCAGGTTGCAAACAGCACCGGCACCACAATGCCCGCGCCCTTGTTAACCAGGCCCATCACACTGATGCGCATGGCGGCACTTTCACGGGGGCCGACACACACGATGTAGGGGTTAGAGGCGGTTTGCAGCAAGGTTAAGCCCGCACCCAATACAAACAGGGCCACCAAAAACAATGCATAGTGGCTGGTTTGGGCTGCGGGAATAAACATCAAGGCGCCCACGGCCATCACAATCAAACCCAGCACCATGCCCATTTTATAGCCGGTACGCTTGAGCACCGCAGCCGATGGCAAGGCCATAAAGGTGTAGGCAATGTAGAACGCAAAGGTAACAAACAGCGCCTGGAACTCGTTGAGTTCACAAACAATTTTCAAAAAAGGAATGAGAGATCCATTCAGCCAGGTAACAAAGCCGAAAATGAAAAACAATATGCCGATGATCAGCATAGGGATTAACGTGCCGCCACGGGACTGTTCAGATACTGCGATTGAGCTACTCATAGCAATCTACCTACATCGTTATTATTGGATAATCAGTTCATCTATATAGAGCGTTGCAGGCACGGGTTTGCTTTTCTCGGTTGAAAAGCGCTCGGCCCGGTTTTCAGCAATAACTTTGAAATACTTGGCAGCCACGGGTGCAAACTCCAGTGTAACCGAGTTGCCCAATTGAGGCTTTGCATCATTGGTGAAATCTTGGCTGGCTACCGGCTGCCAGGATGATTTGTCGTCTGAGGCCAAAACCACCAACTTGGTTGGCCCGAAGAAATCGCGAAAGCGCCCGGGGTTAAAACCCAAATTTAGCCGCTGCACGGTTTGTGCGGTATCAAAAGACACAATGGCCTCAAAATCTACGCCGTTGAAGGTTGCCCAGTCGTCAAGCTGGAAAATTTGATCGCGAGCCAGCACGCCATCTACCAGGCTCAACTCCGGGTGAGTATTCCAGGCGCGGTCTGCCTCGGTGAGCACCTCAAGGCTTGCGTGCAAACCCAAATGGTCCACCAGTGTTAAGCGACGTTCGGCATACAGCTCACCCGTTTCGGTATTCAAAGCGCGCGCGCGCACTACGCCGCCGTTTTTAAGCAGCAACGGCTGTTTGTACACGGGGCTTGTATGATTGGGTAGCGAGCCATCGGTGGTATAACGGATTTTCGTGTTCGGCATATCGCTGGTTAAAATCACCTGAAAGCCCTGCTGGGTGTGCGCCACTTCAGAGGTCACGGCATACACCGTTTTCGCCACATTCAAACCTTTTTGCTCAAAGCGCTCGATCATGGCGGGTAGACGCTTGGCGAAATCATTCCAGCTGCGGCCTTCATCGCCCGTCCACACCACTTCGGCCAGTGCCGACATGCGCGGCAAAATCATGTACTCGGCTTTGGCCGGGGTGCGTACATACTCCGTCCATAAATGGCCTTGGGCGCCAAGTATGCGGTTGGCGGCCTCGGTGCCTTTTAGCTCATCTGGCATCACCTGAAAGGCGTAGGTTTCCTGCACAGGGGTCAAACCATGAATAGCCAGGGGTTCATCTACCGAGCGCGATTGGTAGTGATCAAAATACAGGTGCGAGCCGGGCGCCATGATGGCATCGTGGCCGGCCTTGGCGGCGTGAATGGCACCCTCCACACCGCGCCAGGAGGTAATTGTGGCACTTGGCGCAACGTCACCTTCAAGAATTTCATCCCAACCGATGATCTTGCGGCCCAACTTGTTAATAGAGGCTTCAACGCGGCCTATAAAGTAGCCCTGTAGCGCGAAGTAATCTTCAAGGCCTTCACGCGCCATTAATTCATTGCAATAAGTGCAACTGGCCCACTGCTCTGTTTTTACTTCATCGCCACCCACATGCAGGTAAGGTGATGGAAACAACTCCGCCACTTCGGTAAACACTTTTTCCAAAAACGCGAAGGTTTCTTCTGTGGGGCACAACACCTCGGGGAACACACCAAAGTGCTGCTGCACATCGAAATCTTTCTCAACGCAGGCAAGCTCCGGGTAGGCTTTTAAAATGGCAGAGGCGTGGCCTGGCACATCAATTTCGGGAATGATGGTGATGTTTCGTGCTTGGGCGTAGGCCACTATGTCGCGTATTTGCGCCTGGGTGTAAAAGCCGCCCAATTGCTGATTGTCGTTCAAATAGGTTTTGTCGTAGGTGTGGCCCACTACGGTGCCACTGCGCCAGGCACCCACCTCGGTTAAGCGCGGGAACTGTTTAATTTCAATGCGCCAGCCCTGATCATCGGTTAAATGCCAATGAAAATAATTGAGCTTGTGCATGGCCATTAAATCCAGGTACTGCTTAATGAACCACACGGGGAAGAAGGTACGGCTTACATCCAGGTGCATGCCACGGTATTTAAACGCCGGGGCATCTTTTATGGCAACACCGGCTACCGGCCAATAGGCGCGGTTAATGGGCGCATTGGTTTCAATATCTGCCGGCAGCAATTGACGCAGGGTTTGTACACCCCAAAACAAGCCCACGATATTTTTGGCGCGCAGGCTTATCTTGTTGGGTGCTACTGTCAGCTCGTAGGCTTCATCTTGCTCAATGGCTGGATCTATCACAAGCGCAATCACTGAAGGCGCGCCATCACCTTGTGCCAGTGGCAAAGTGTAGCCTGTGGCCGGGCCAATCAATTCACGCAGGTATTGCGCAACAGGCTCTGCACCTGCAGCAATGTGTAACTGCGTTGCCGCGGTTAATTTAAACTCACCGTCAAGGGGGCTTACCGATACAGGTTTGGGCACAATGGCAACGGGTGCCGCCGCTAAGGGCTGGGTGTAATCGGCATCCAGCGAAAGTACGGCTTGCGATTGCGCCTGGGGCTCAGGTTCGCCACAGGCCAGTAAAAATAAAAATGACAGCGAAATACCGGCGGCTTTTATCAATTTATTGTGCATGGGTAATCTACACCTAGGCCGTTTTAACTAATTGCTTAAGCTGTTGCTTGGCGTAAAGCAACGCACCAAACTCAGGCGAGAACTGTACCTCACTTAAGCGCACGACAATTTCCGGCGCCATCCATTGCTGTAAGCGCGGGGCCAAGCCGCCCAGCATCGAAAGCCGTTCAGGCCCCTGTGCCAGCAGCTTTTCAGCAACCTGTGAAATGTAATTGGCGCCGTCTTTGGCAATGGCAAGGCTCACCGGGTCGCCGGCTTCGGCAAGCTCGAGCACCAGGGGTGCCAGGCGTGCGTAGCGGCTGGAGGTGGCGGTAGCCATGCGGCCTACCATATCGATGCCCTTGGCATCCAAATGCTGCTCAACACGTGCTTGCAGCGGGCTTTGGGGCGCCAGGCCGTCTGAGGAAAGCAGCGCATATTTCAATGCTTCCAGGCCCATCCAGGCGCCGCTGCCTTTATCACCAAACGGGAAGCCGTGAGCGCCCACAATCAAGGTGCGATTTTTAACGTTGGAATAACCACAGCTGCCGGTTCCGGTAATGATTACCGCACCATCACCACCACCGTGTGCGCCCAGGCACGCGATGTGTAAATCTGTGGTTAGAAAGAAATCCGCAAAGGGATGCTCCCATTGATCTACCACCTGATAGAGGTCTGGCAGATTCACGCCCGCAAGGCCTGCGCCTACAATGAGGTTTCTGATGTGGCTACGGGGCAGGCCCGCATCTTCAAGGGCCAGCTCGGCAGATAATCTGATAGAGGTAAAGGCCTGCTCTACGCCGTGCAGCGGGTTGGAAGGCCCGGCGAGCCCGGTACCTATAACTTCATTAGCTTCGTTAACTAGAATGGCCTTGGTTTTACTGCCACCACCGTCAATGCCAAGGTACATCACACCTTCTCCTGTTGGCACCTGTCCCATTGTTCACCTCAGCCATTGTTACTTATTCTGGATTATTGGTCAGCCTCGGCCGAGCCATGTTCAACTCTCATGCTGAAAAAATCGGGTTGGCACTGACAGGACACCAACCCGTTCAAGAGCATAGCTACGAGAGGAAAGAAACAAGAACGCGGGCGGTTGCAAGGCACCGCGATCCTGAAACCCACACTGCGAGAGTGTTTCACACCCTGACAACGTTGTCTAACAATACGAAAGCAAGACAACGTTGTCAAGCGCTTATGGGTGCTTATTTTCCAAGATTTTCATAAGCCTTGCGAAAGGCCCGCAAGTACTCCCCGTGGGAGGGCAAGTGGTTCACGAAATGTTGCCGGTGCCGGTCTAATTGGGCCACTTGTTTGGCCAGCCGCGAGGCGCGTTCACCCCCCATTTGAGGCGCCTGGGTACCAAACCCCATGCCGTAAAGCACGTAGAGGTAGTTTTCCACATCAAACACCTCAAACTTGCTGTCGAAGTCTGTAGCCACTGGTGAATAGTTTTGCCATAGCGCTAAGCGAGCAAGCAGGGTTTGCGAGCAAGTTTGCGGGTCGCGATTTTTTTCCCAGAAGGCAGAGTCATCCCGATCAGACAAAAAGTAATGCAGCTTAATGAAATCAACCATGCGCGCCCAAGCGTATAAAGTGCGCTCGTTAAAGCGTTCGCTCAAGGCTTCCAGCTGAGAGCGGTGGAGAGGAAAACGATCAGCTAATAAAGACGCAGCAAAATCCGTAAAAAGTATTGAAGTGGCTTCCAGTGGTTCTAGAAACCCCTGAGCAAGCCCTAACGCCATACAATTGCGCCGCCAAAACACTTGCCTACGGCCAATATTCATTGGAATTTTACGAAAATTTAATCCAATACCTGCAGGGCCCAGGTAGGCCCTGAACAATTCTTCTGCCCTTTCATCACTCATATAATCGCGCGCGTACACAAAGCCTGTACCACGCCGATTAACCAACGGGATATCCCAGATCCAGCCCGCCTCATGGGCAGTAGCGCTGGTGTACGGAGCAATTTCATCGCTAGCTTCAAGCGGCACTTGGGCTACCAGCGCAGTATCAACTAACAGTTGATCGGCGTGCGACTCAAATGGCACATCCAGCGCCCCACCAAGCAGCACAGCGTGAAAGCCGGAGCAGTCAACAAAGAAGTCAAAGGCTTCGGTATCACCACTGGCAAAACCAAGAGACGCAATAGCGCCAGTATCGTCCAGATTTACCTTGGCCACCGTCGCCTGCAGGTATTTCACGCCCAGCTTTTGGGTTGCATTGCGCGCAAGCAGTGCGGAAAACTTGGCAGCATTGAAATGATAAGCATAGGTAGCTTCACCCTCATATTCATTCGCCCCCTTTGACTTGGGGCATCGCATTGTTTCACACAGCGCGCCTTGAATTGAAACGGTATCGGCATATTGGCTGCTAGTGTTATTCAGCCAATGTGGCGTTAGATCTTCACCAAAGGGAAAGGGAAAATCGAACAAGTGATGGTAAAAGCTTTGATCGCTCCCGGGCTCAGCTTTTTTCCAATTTGCGAACCTGATAGATTGCTTGAAAGTGGCATCACAGTGGTAGAGAAATTCCGCCTCAGAGATACCAAATTTTTTCAGGGATTTGCGTATGCCGGGTACGGTACCCTCCCCCACGCCAATGGGCTTTATATCTGGGCTTTCAACGAGGGTAATATCAACACCCCGGCCCTGTAGCGCTACCGCTAAATGGTTTGCGGCCAGCCAGCCAGAGGAACCGCCGCCCACGATGGCCACACGCTTGATCAACCCATGCTCCGCAACACTATTCAAATCAACCTCCAAGCCACTCTGCAAACCAGCCATTCAATAAAACAAAAAACCCAGCCGAAGCTGGGTTTATTTTGAAGCAATTTGGCAAACTTAGAAACTCAAGTTTGCACCAACTGTCATGCGGGTTTCGCCCAGGTAGTTGTAAGCCGGGTAACCGTAAGACGTACGCTGGTATGTAGCATCACCTTTATCACGACCGATCTGCACGCTGTCTTCACCGAACAAGTTGGTCACTTCGGCAGTTAAGCCCAGCAAGTCTGTTACCTGATACGCGAAACTCAGATCAACTGTACCGAAATCCTGGTGCTCACGAGCACCGTAGAAACCGGTTTCGCGGATCATATAAGCTGAACGCCAGTTATAAGCAACACGCGCCGAGAAGGTATCGTTCTCATAGTAACCCACCAGGTTCATGTAGTGCTTGGAACTGTCGGTGAAAACACCATTACCATCAGAGAAGTTAGAGGCATCGGCCGCTGCATCCGCGTAGGTGTAGTTTGCAATCGCACCAAAGCCGTTATCGAATGCATGTTGTAATTGCAGTTCGATACCGTCAATGTAACCACCATCGCCTACGGTGAGAGATTCAACAGTCCAGCTATCTACACCAGAATCAGGGTCTACCAAGCCAATTTGCTGATCAAGCTGCACATCAGCGGTGGTGAAGCTGGTTACTGATTTAGTGTAGTAAGCAATAGATGCCAGGTTACCTTCGCCGTAGTAGTACTCAAGTGCGATATCTGCCTGATTAGCCTTATAAGGCTTCAAGCCAACATTACCTTTAATGACGCGCTCATTACCAGGGATAGTATCGTTGTAGCCTGCCAAGGCAGAGTTACCGAACATATCGTTGTAGTTGGCACGGGCCATTACTTGAGCAGCACTGAAACGCAAGACCATTTCTTCAGACAGGTCAGTTGCCAGCGTAATACTAGGCAGAACGTCGCGGTAACCTGCCGTATCTTTACTCAGCTCGGTTTCGTAACCGCCGCTCGGGATAGGCGCATAGAACTGGGTGGCCGCATCGGTACTGATGTAGCGCAAACCAAAGTTACCACGCAATGATTCAGTTTCAATCTCGGCCATTACGTAGGCTGCGAAGTTGTCTTCCTCAATGGTGGAGTAACCTGAGCGATCCAAGATCCAGCCGGTCAATTTCGAGTTGGTGTAGGCAATCATTTCTGATGCATTCGGCTTTGGAATAGTCACCCCGTGGCCAGCCTCGATGGTGCCATTGGCAAAGCGTGAACCGTCAACCACCAAGGACTCGGCTGCGCCGTCGTAGCCTGCGAACTCACCGTTGTATTTGGTTTGCATCACTTCGTGCTGAGTTGTGCGCACACCGGTCTTGATGGTTTTTACTGCACCGAAATCAACATCAAAGGCGATGTCGGCCTGAAAGTATACTTCCTCATCGGTGTTTGGTTGCTGAACAACAGCACCGGTTTGCAAACCTTCCCAACCACCGTACTCACCAGCGCCTGGCAGATCGCCCGGGCCGAAGTTCGGATCAGTCAAGTCATACTTAACCGTGTCACCGGTAGAATCGATAGTGCCATCAGTAATGCCAGCTTTTTGAATACTGAGGTAACCGAAGTTAGTTTCAAAATCGGTGCCACCCTCTGCTTTAGTAGTACCAACCTGGGCAGTAAACAGGAAGTTCTCGCCAGAATATTCCATGTTCAGATCAAAAGTCTCTGAGGTCATGGTGGCGTTGCGAGGGCGAACGTCCCAGTAGGTGTTGCCGGCAGAGCCATTGCTCGCGGTACACTTGATGGGAGCGCCCTGATCATTGAACTCACAGTTGTTCAGATCCTGTGGAATCCAGGCTGCTGAGTTGACGTTGTCGGCAGTAAGTTCCAGGTTCATGTAATGAGCACCAAACTCCAGTTGCTCGCTGGGGCGGAACTGCGCGGTTACATCAAACGCAGTGCGCTGGCGCTCTTGGTGGAAATGCGTGGGCGCAATGCGGCCACCCCAAGCGGGCAATGCTTCATCGCCACGACGGGTCAAGGTGTAATCGGCCTGCGCAACGGACGCCAGAATACCGAAGGTTTCGGAGTCATTCTTAAAGCTGTACAAGCCGGAGATTGCGGGATCCCACTCTTCAGATTGATCAGAGTAGGTACCTTTAATAGAGCCGCGAACTGTGTGGGCTTCTAAATCCAGCGGCTTGCGGGTTTTAACATTTACAGTACCACCCACACCACCTTCAACGAGGTCTGCCTGGGATGACTTGTAAACGTCAATGCCAGAGATCATTTCTGGCGGCAGCATGGCGTAGTTAAAAGTACGGTCAATTGGCTGCTGAGTGTACCAACCGGTAGAGGCAACAGACTGCCCGTTAAGGGTGGTTAAAGTCAGCTGGTTAGAGGCACCGCGAATAGAAACCGCGTCACCACCACCGAACTGGCGAGATACCGCAACACCAGGGATTCGGCCGAGTGATTCGGCAACGTTATTATCCGGGAATTTACCTACATCCTCAGCAGTAATTGAATCGATAACCGCTGTGGAGTTGCGCTTATTTTCAATAGCTGATTGAAGTGCGCCACGAATACCAAGCACCTGAACTTCTTCAATTTCAGACGCTTGATCCTGCGCAAACGCAGGTACTGACACCATAGAAAGTGCGCCCAATGACCCGCAGGTAATCAAGGCGCGATTTACTGTTTTGATCGCATCGCTAAGTTTTATAGACATGTCTGTCCCCTTCTGTTCTAACACTTGTTATTTATATGACCTAGAACTCCTAACAACTGCTGTGCGCCTCTTCGAGCTTTCTAGACAACGTTGTCGGAAGGTTGACAGTATGCCGACCGGACAACGTTGTCAAGCCTTTTGATGAAGTTTCTTTCCGAGCCATTGGAAATACCTGAAAGCGCAGAGTTTCACTGATTTAGACGCAAGACCGCCTGTCGGATCAAGCGCTTTTTGGGCCCACTTTTATACTAATACGGCCCGAACCAGGGGTACACGGCCACTGCCCATCCAGGGCCTCGGGGCTAAAAACCGGCCGTGGCGCGCCTGAATGCTGGTAAAGAAATGGGTGGGAATGCAAAGCGATAGGGGTTCAGCCAGTGCCTGCAGCCTGGCTGCTCAAAACAATAACAAAGGCCAAGCGGCTCGCCAGAAAGCATGCCGCGGCCGGTATAAATAGCAAAAGACCGCGGGGCAAAGCCTGCCCTGCGGTTTATTCCCCCTAGGCTGAGGGCCTGCTATTCACTGGCGGCAGGGCGACTGCCACCTGCCCCAAAGCACGACCCGCCTTGCACAGATCTTCGGCCTCTGAATGACCCGCCTCGATAATGAGATAGGCACTGTCATTGCGCAGTAATACCTTTATTACATCCCCGGGGTAGATTTTATCGGGGTTGGTTACATTGGGGTTTTGCTTCCAGAGGTCTGGCCACTTGAAGGGGTTTTTCAAAAACTTTTCGGCAATATCCCAGAATGTATCGCCTGCTTCAATTTTGTAAGAAGATTCATACCCTTCTTTAAGCTCAGGCTTCAGTTCATTGGGCACTTCCAGCAGAATTTCTTGAGCGCCTTGTTCTGATTGCCCGGATTTCTTTTTACGCTCGTCGTCTTCCCCTGCAGCGGTGGCGTCTGCGGGTAGCAACACACCGGCAACCAACCTGAATTCACCACCGGCCAAGGCATTGGCGCTGGTGCTATAGGGGCTTACCGCTTCAAAGATGGCCGGGTCTACTTGGGCGAAATCTTCCACCGCGGTTTGCACGGCGCTCTTCACACCCTGGGCGGCCTGAGCGCCATAGATAGACTCTTGGCGATTACCAGTGAAACTGGTCAGCTGCGGAATAGAGCCAAAATACAAAGGCTCAACATAGTCCAGCGAGATAAACCTTACGGAATCTGTTGCCTGAATTCGCGCAGGATTCAGAACACTACCAATGCCAATAAACAATGAGGCCTCGGTACCGAGCTGCACATTGCTGCCAATAAGGTTTACTGCATCCGGTGCAAAACTGAGTGAACTCAGCGCCGTACTGGTTAGTAGAATATTGCCTGTGCCTGCGTCAATTGTCTGGATTGTAGTATCGCCTGTAACGGCCAACGAAACATCAATGGCATTGGATGTTCGGCTGATATCCACCAGATCAGATGTAACCGTTAGATCTACATTACCGGCAGCCGATAGCTTTAGATCAGCCACAGTCACATCGCCAGTTATTGCATTGCCCGTGGCACTGGAGGCAAAGTTTAGAGAATCAGCTTCGGCAAAACTTAATGTCATACCACCGGTGGTTACGGTTTTGCCCGTAAAGTTGGCAGCAGCCTGAACGTTTGCCTGAATAGCGGCACTGGCATCAACCAGGGTTTCAAACCCGGTAAAACTGTAGCCACCCAAGGCATTACTTTCATTAACAGAGGTTAACGCCCAGCCAAGCGCGCCGCCTGAAATTAGCGAGTCCGCTCCGTTATTGCCCTCGAAGCTGGCGGGCGCCATACCACCATCGGCAATGGTCAACACATCATCACCAGCTCCCAGAGCCAATGTGTCCAGGGAACCACCCAGCAAGCTGACCTGATCGTTACCTGCACCGGTATTAATCGCCGTAAAGCTTCCGCCTGTGAGGCTTACTACATCCTGCCCTGCGCCAAAATTCAGTGAGCCAACGCCGCTAAATGTAAAGCTACTGTCGCCACTGGTTGCGGTACTGGCCCCTTCCTGTAATTGCCATTGGGTGGCTAAATCACTGGCAGTCAATGAATGGTTACCCGCGCCGGCCTCCAACCGAGTAACATCGCCGTAGTTGATATCGCCGTATACCAGTGTACTGAGATCAGTCATTTGAAAGTGGGAATCAACGTCGGCACCGTACAATGAACCTGTGCCGGCTACAGATTCAACGCCGTTAAACAGTACTGAAATTGTATCCAGCACTGCAAGGCTAGACTGGCTGGCGAGCACGCCATTTTGGGTTTGCGCATACCAGCTTGCGTCACTGGCCGTCACCGAATCAGTACTCCCCAGGGCATTAACCTGGGTAATGGAATCGAACATGATGCCAGCAACACTAAGGTCGCCTTCTGCACCCAGCACAAATGCCCGGCTTTCATTGCCGGAAGTCAACTGGTCGCTGCCACCGCCGCCGTCAACCCGCGCAACGCCCATAAGCTCTAATCCATTAACCGCTACGCGCTCTTCTCCATCCAGCAGAGTAAACATTTCATCGTCAGTACTTCCAAGCAGGGCCAGGCCATTACCGAAGATGCTGTTAATGCCTGAAATATTAAGGCCCGCTACGCTGTAACCCCCAGCGGCCAATTGAACCTGTGCGCCATCTACCAAAGTTACTGTATCGCTGGCACTACCCTGTAGGCGCGCTACGCCATCAAAGCTTAAATTACCAGCACTCACCTGCTGGCCGCTTTCAGAAACCTGATAGTTATGGGTTCCAGTAGCGGTTGATACAACAGCTTGCTCTGCATTAAAGGCACTAAAGCCTAAAAAGTTTATGGCACCAGCGCCTACCGAGTCATTATTAAGCGCCCACAATTCACCTGTGCGGCCGCTCACACGCCCACCCGCACCCATAGTCGCTACGTCTGTCAAGCCACTGAAAACCATGCCGGCAGTACTAACCGACTGATCACCTTCTATCGTTACTTGCGTATTATCACTGTGCAGTGATAGTGCAGAACTGCCAGAAAGGCTTTCAGCATTTAAGATGGTCAGTTGATCCAGCTGAACGGTTTGGGTGTCGTCAAAAATCTGCCAAGGGTGCGTTGAGGTTGCCTGAACACTGTCTATGCCACCTGCTGTATCCAGCAGGGTTAGGCCTGTAAAGCTCACGCCGCCGGTTGATACGGCACCGTTACTGCCAATAGTTACACTGTTATCCAAATCACTTAGCTGCAAGCCATTAGCGTCAACATTGGCCAGGCCTCTGAACACTATGTCGCCAATGGTCAGCGAATTGTCTGCTGCCTGCAACACTTGATCTGCGCCGGTAAGTGTTGCAACTGCATTGCTGACGGTTACCAACTCGACACCATCAAACGCTATGCTATTGGCGCTCACACTTTGTGCACCGGTTTGTAAGAAATCCACAGCCGTGTTGCTTGCAATATTGGCAGCCTGAACACTGTCAACGCCTTGCACCAAGGCGCCATCCACCATAAATGCATTATTCACGCCTGTAAGTTCAGCCGTTCGCACGCCTAGATTGACGGTATCTGTGCCTGCACCCAGGTCAAGCAGCGTGAAACCGCCCGCAGCACTCACGTTAATACCGTTTACCGCCAAAGAAGCCGCCGAAGTAAAGTCAACCGCCTCGCCCTCAGCAGAGCCGAACAACTGGCCATCTGTGAGGTTCAGTAACTCAACGGCAGTAAGATCAATCCCGGCAATATTCAGGCCTGCTTGGCCCGCAAGCAACCTAGCCTCTGCGCCCGAAATGGTATCGGTACTGGCCGCGCCGTCGTAGCTGACGAGCCCGGTTATAGCTATGCCAGACACATCCACACTGGCATCAGCATTTACAGCTAGTGCAATCGCGCCTTCACCCTTCAGGTAATTGATTGCCGCTTGACCTACGCCCGTTACGTTGAGCGTATCGGTACTCAGCTGCCGGGAAGCCTCGCCCACTGTGACAAGCGAAGACTGGAAATCCACCAAGGTGTTGGTGTTGCTCACATTTAACGCAACAGAATTTGTATGGCTGGAAGTAAGGGCAATACCCGCAGCAGTTACATTAGATGCTGCACCTATTGTTGCCTGGCTTACATCGCTTGCCAGTGTAACCGAGCTGATATCACCGGTTATTTGCCCGATGCGATTGAGCAGAAGCCCATTAACATCGCCCAATACAACAGCGCCTGCCCCGTTAAGGGTTACATTATCAGACGCCGCTATTTGCGCTGTGTTACTGCCGCCATTGCCGTCAATACCGGCAAGCGCGCTAAACGTAAAGCCTGACACATTCACATCACCATCGGCGTTAATTGCAAACGCATCGGCCTGCGCGCGCCCGGTGAGGCTGCCTTGGGAAAAGCTTGCAATGTTATGAAGCGCAATGCTGCCGGCTGTGACATAGCCGTAACTTTCCTCAAGCTGGTATTGCGTAGTGGCAAGGCCTAAAACACTATCAGCGCCGCCATTGCCGTCGATCAATGTAAGGCCATTGGTAAATTCGATTGCCATGCCGCTGGCATTCAGCAAATTATCCGAAACCAGCGCGAATTGGTCTGCGCCTGTTGAGCCAAAAATCTCTGAGGAAGAGCTGAATAGTTTCTCGACATTGGCAAAGGTGATACCGAAATTTTCAGCGGCACCGGTTGCTAATAATGTCCAGGCCTCACCATCAAGCCCTGTAACAACATCATAGCCTCCTGCGGCATCAAAATAACTCACACCACTGACGCTGATACCATTGGAAGAAATTTGATTAACGCCGAGCACTTTATACTCACCGTCATCCTGCCCACCGGTTATACCGCCGGCCTCGCCCAATTCAACATTTAGGAAATCCATGCCGTCGGAATGCAAACTATTGGCGCCAGATAAAATGGTAAAGCTTTGATCAGCGCGCGCCACTACGGTGTCTGTACCTGCGGCCATATCTACGGTGGTTAATCCACCTGTGGCGGTAATATCCATTCCCGCTACCGATACTGCACCAACACCTGTAATTTGCAGGTAATCATCGTTCGCGGTAACCGTAAGCGTTTGCGCATCACCGGTGAGCGAGTTGATATTGGTAAAGGTGACGCCGTTATTTATTGCACTGTTAGTGGCGAGCACCTCCCACGCCTGGCCTGCCGCACCTGTCGCCTGGTCGGTGCCG
Organism: Simiduia sp. 21SJ11W-1; assembly: GCF_024138675.1. NCBI lineage: Bacteria > Pseudomonadati > Pseudomonadota > Gammaproteobacteria > Cellvibrionales > Cellvibrionaceae > Simiduia > Simiduia sp. 21SJ11W-1. Next base: position 2,382,719 of record NZ_CP090959.1, read on the forward strand.
GCACCGGCAGCAACTTGGGTAATGCCCGTAAAAGAGATGCCGTTGCCAATAACCGCTGCACCACTTAACTCAAATTGGTCTGCAGCCACCGAGCCCGTGAGCAGGTTGCTGCTACCGGTGGCAGACTCCAAACCGGTAAACGCGATCGACTGGGTTGTGGCAGCCTTGGTTGCGCCGAGCAATGTCCAGCCAGTGGTGGTGTTTGCACTGTCGCTGCTGCCATTGGCCGCAACGGCAGTGACGCCTGTGAAAGTAACGCCCTCGGCTGCCAAGGTGTTGGCAGCGCTCACACTGAAACTGGTATTAGCCTGGCTTTCAATATTGGCGCCGGCAACATTAGCCAGGCCTTTGAAGGTAACGCCACCCAAGCTGACATCACCGCCATTAAGCGATACCGTGCTGCCCGATGCAGACAGGGTATCGTCGCCATCTTGGGCGTTCACTTCGGTGAGGCCTGTAAAAGCAATACCATTGGCAGTAACACTGCCGGCACTCACCGCACTGTAGGTATCTGCACCGGTTGAGCCCGTTAAGCTGCCTGAGCCGCCACTGGCCTGTGCAATGTTGGTAAAGGCAATACCACCGAAAGTTGCACCAAGCGCACTGTTGCTTGCGGTGCCTAGCGTCCAGCTGCCAGACTCCGCCGTAGTGGCATGATCACCCGCGCCACCCTGGCCGTCTACTGCGGTAATGTTTTGGTAGGTAATATTGCCAACCGCCACATTTGAACCACTGATAGTAAATGTGTCGCTGTTATCGCTGCCGTACAAATTGCCGGTGCCCTGCACGCTTTCAATGGCACTAAACACCAGCCCGTTGGTGCTGGCAGAATTATTATCAACCACTCGCCAATCGGCATCGCTTGTTACGGTATCGGTACTGCTGTTGCCTGCAACAGATTGCAAACCGCTAAAGGTAAAGCCCACATGGGCCACATCAACATCACCTGTGGCTGCGGTGTAGGTGTAATCATTGCCACCCGAGCTTCGGCCGGTTAGGTGGCCATTGGTAAAGGCGTTAAACCCGGTAATGGTGAGCGCGCCGTCTGCCACAACACTGCTATCGGTTAATTGCCACTGGGTTGTACTGGTGCCGGTTAATGCATTGGCGCCGGTGCCACTTAGGCTGCTAAAGTCGGCCGTGGTACTGAACGCCAAAGCTCCCGCTGCAATTAATTGGCTATCTGTGTAGATAAGATTGGCTGCGCTATCGGCTAGGTTTATTGCCGTGGCCAAACCTTCGGCCAGCTCCACGCCAGTGAATTGTATACCGTCGGTAGTCACCTGCTGGCTGGCCTGGCTATCCAGTATCCAGGTTTGACCGCTGCGCGAAATTACCCGATCCTGCTCGCCGTTATCTGTCACGCCATCGGCATTTACGTTGCTAATGCCACTGAAGGCAATGCTATTGGCCAGCAGTGTATTCGCGCCCGTCAGTTGAAAGGTATCGGCGTTGTCACTGCCCTGTAGCGAGCCGCCAGTCACTTCATTAAGGCTTGTGAGAATCAGGCCACGGGTAACGGCTTCATTATTGGCGCCCGTTAAGGCTACCGCATTTGTATCGGCACCGGCATCGAGCGTGTCGTTACCTTCACCTAAGTCAACAGCGCCAAAACCGCTCACGTTTGTGGTCGTGAAATCAATATTGTTTATAGTGACATTCTGGCTGTCGGTTACGCTGATGTTATCGGCAAGGTTAGAGCCACTGAGGCTTGCAGCACTGGTGGTCACGCTGTCGAAACCTTCAAACGCCATACCGCCCAAGGTTTGAATGCGGGTGCTATTGTTATCCACAAAAGACCAACCATCACCACCGGTGATGCTCGAACCAGCAGCCGTTGCCGTGACGCTACGGCTATTGCTGAACGCGATATCGGCAAGTTCAAAACCGCCAAGGCCATCGAGCGTAATATTGGCAGCAACACTGTTTTGCGTGGTGATCTCACCGCCACTTACGGCATCTACGCCGCTGATATCAAACGCAAGATTATTAAGATTAACGGTACCGCTGCCTATGATCTGTGCTTGATCATTATTGGCAAGGGCCAAACTGTCACCGCCTTGCAAATTCAGGCCGCCGAAAGTGCCCGCGCTGTTGAATTGCACACCGTTTAGGGTAATGGCGCTGTCGGACAAATTCGATAGGCTATCTACCGCGCCACTCACGCCGGTGATGCTTGCACCATCATCGATGTTGGTAACTTGTTCGATTTGCGTAAAGTTTATGGGGCCTGCTGATACCGACTCATTACCCAGAGAGGACCAAACCACCCCGCTTGCGCTTTGAACACTGTCGATCACATTGGCATCACCAGTGGCAGCCTCTCCGGCAGCAACTTGCGTAATGCCCGTAAAAGAGATACCGTTGCCAATTACCGCTGCACCACTCAACTCAAATTGGTCTGCAGCCGCCGAGCCCGTGAGCAGGTTGCTGCTACCGGTGGCAGACTCCAAACCGGTAAACGCGATCGACTGGGTTGTGGCAGCCTTGGTTGCGCCGAGCAATGTCCAGCCAGTGGTGGTGTTTGCACTGTCGCTGCTGCCATTGGCCGCAACGGCAGTGACGCCTGTGAAAGTAACGCCCTCGGCTGCCAAGGTGTTGGCAGCGCTCACACTGAAACTGGTATTAGCCTGGCTTTCAATATTGGCGCCGGCAACATTAGCCAGGCCTTTGAAGGTAACGCCACCCAAGCTGACATCACCGCCATTAAGCGATACCGTGCTGCCCGATGCAGACAGGGTATCGTCGCCATCTTGGGCGTTCACTTCGGTGAGGCCTGTAAAAGCAATACCATTGGCAGTAACACTGCCGGCACTCACCGCACTGTAGGTATCTGCACCGGTTGAGCCCGTTAAGCTGCCTGAGCCGCCACTGGCCTGTGCAATGTTGGTAAAGGTAATACCACCGAAAGTTGCACCAAGCGCACTGTTGCTTGCGGTGCCTAGCGTCCAGCTGCCAGACTCCGCCGTAGTGGCATGATCACCCGCGCCACCCTGGCCGTCTACTGCGGTAATGTTTTGGTAGGTAATATTGCCAACCGCCACATTTGAACCACTGATAGTAAATGTGTCGCTGTTATCGCTGCCGTACAAATTGCCGGTGCCCTGCACGCTTTCAATGGCACTAAACACCAGCCCGTTGGTGCTGGCAGAATTATTATCAACCACTCGCCAATCGGCATCGCTTGTTACGGTATCGGTACTGCTGTTGCCTGCAACAGATTGCAAACCGCTAAAGGTAAAGCCCACATGGGCCACATCAACATCACCTGTGGCTGCGGTGTAGGTGTAATCATTGCCACCCGAGCTTCGGCCGGTTAGGTGGCCATTGGTAAAGGCGTTAAACCCGGTAATGGTGAGCGCGCCGTCTGCCACAACACTGCTATCGGTTAATTGCCACTGGGTTGTACTGGTGCCGGTTAATGCATTGGCGCCGGTGCCACTTAGACTGCTAAAGTCGGCCGTGGTACTGAACGCCAAAGCTCCCGCTGCAATTAATTGGCTATCTGTGTAGATAAGATTGGCTGCGCTATCGGCTAGGTTTATTGCCGTGGCCAAACCTTCGGCCAGCTCCACGCCAGTGAATTGTATACCGTCGGTAGTCACCTGCTGGCTGGCCTGGCTATCCAGTGTCCAGGTTTGACCGCTGCGCGAAATTACCCGATCCTGCTCGCCGTTATCTGTCACGCCATCGGCATTTACGTTGCTAATGCCACTGAAGGCAATGCTATTGGCCAGCAGTGTATTCGCGCCCGTCAGTTGAAAGGTATCGGCGTTGTCACTGCCTTGTAACGAGCCGCCAGTCACTTCATTAAGGCTTGTGAGAATCAGGCCACGGGTAACGGCTTCATTATTGGCGCCCGTTAAGGCTACCGCATTTGTATCGGCACCGGCATCGAGCGTGTCGTTACCTTCACCTAAGTCAACAGCGCCAAAACCGCTCACGTTTGTGGTCGTGAAATCAATATTGTTTATAGCGACATTCTGGCTGTCGGTTACGCTGATGTTATCGGCAAGGTTAGAGCCACTGAGGCTTGCAGCACTGGTGGTCACGCTGTCGAAACCTTCAAACGCCATACCGCCCAAGGTTTGAATGCGGGCGCTATTGTTATCCACAAAAGACCAACCATCACCACCGGTGACGCTCGAACCAGCAGCCGTTGCCGTGACGCTACGGCTATTGCTGAACGCGATATCGGCAAGTTCAAAACCGCCCAGGCCATCGAGCGTAATATTGGCAGCAACACTGTTTTGCGTGGTGATCTCACCGCCACTTACGGCATCTACGCCGCTGATATCAAACGCAAGATTATTAAGATTAACGGTACCGCTGCCTATGATCTGTGCTTGATCATTATTGGCAAGGGCCAAACTGTCACCGCCTTGCAAATTCAGGCCGCCGAAAGTGCCCGCGCTGTTGAATTGCACACCATTTAGGGTAATGGCGCTGTCGGACAAATTCGATAGGCTATCTACCGCGCCACTCACGCCGGTGATGCTTGCACCATCATCGATGTTGGTAACTTGTTCGATTTGCGTAAAGTTTATGGAGCCTGCTGATACCGACTCACTACCCAGAGAGGACCAAACCACCCCGCTTGCGCTTTGAACACTGTCGATCACATTGGCATCGTCAGTGGCAGCTTCTCCGGCGGCAACGTCAGTAACACCGCTAAAAACAATGCTGTTCGCTGTGAGCTCACCACCACTGCTTAGCACAAACGTATCTGCCTGGGCGCGGCCGGCAAGTGTGGTAGTAATATTGTCTACCCTAAAACCATTGCCATAAAACACCAAATCGGTTGAGGCAATGCCATTATCTACACCGTTGTCGGTTAGCGACCAACCAAGATCATCTGCAAACCCAGCAGCCAGCTGAACTGTATCGGATGCACCTAAGCCGGTTACCTGGCCAATAGCTGAAAAGCCAATACCCGCAGCCTCGAAACCATTGGCGGCATTAATAGCTAAACCCGTTGAGTCAGTGCGGCTCAGCAAGCTGAGATCACCGCCATTGACTGCACCAACTCCGCTTAGTTCTGTGCCTGCGGCCTGAACCTTGCCACTACCATTGCGCAATGCAAGTGCGCCGGAAAAGCTCGAGCCATCCACCACAAAATTGGAGCCACTACCCGCTGATACGCTGCTGAAATAGGTTACTGAACCGCCGTCAGTTCTTTGAAAACCAATCCCATTTAGCACCAGCGACTGCCCACCAGCGAAATCTCCTGAACTCACTGAGATATCGCCTAGGCCATCAGCAATTGAAAGGTCTCCTCCGGTTATAACCTGCTCAAGGCCAAGGAACTCAATATTTCTGGATTCAGCACCGCTTGCGCTTAGCATCCAGTCTCTAGTCCCGTCGCCGTAAACAACATCCTGCCCTGAGGCGTTGCCCTTTAAATCAATACTTGAAAAATTAGACTGGCTAACCACGCTGATGTTATTGGCATCAAAGGTTTTTCTGCTAGTCATACTAACAACATCAGCTTGGTCGCTGCCGCTGAAGGCTGTAACAGTAGTTGAAACCGCATCAACCTGTGTAAAAGCCAGGCCGCCCACTGCGATATTGTTATTGCCGCCTGTGAGCACCAGCGCATGTGCACCACCTGCGATTGTGTCTGCAGCGCCACCAGAGGCGGTGCCACCCATATCAATTTCGGTAAATGAGGCACCCGCTACAGAAATACCGTTATCAGTATCAAAAGACTTTTGTGCGTCAAGGGTAATGGTTTCGGCTACTGCCGTTAGGGTAAATCTGCGGCCGGCTGCAACCGAGGTTACACCCTCTAGCATTAGCTCAAATGGTGTGCTGCCGTTGCCGCGGTAAACCAATTGGTTACCCAGCAACGCAATACCCGAGCTGTCTGCAATCGATAGTTCCGCATCAATGGAGGCATCACTAACGTCTTGCACACCCAAACCAGAACCAGATAGGTGGGTTAAGCCCACCAACTCTACAATCTGGCTGGCATTGCTTGAAATTTGTGCAACCGGGGCCTGATTGTCTAGCCCATTAACCGTAGACTCTAACACTGAAAGAGAAATTTCAGGGCTTGCCAGCGCTGCATCAATGGCTAACTCACTACCGGGCGCTACCCATCGCTCTATTCCATCAACAGCTACAACATTTGCGCCCTGCATAAGGCCAAGCACGCCTGAGTCTGAAATGCTAAAGACAAGATTGTCTAAACTTGATAGATCAAAACTGTCTAACCCTGCCCCACCACTTAAGCTGAGGGATTGATAGGTTAAATCTCCCAATTGATTAACCGTATCTGCACCTGAGGCGCCCACAGTAATCGCTACTGCATTTGCATCAACCAATCCGCTATTCAGAAAACTTCCCTGTGCAACTGCGGTAAAGTTACCGTCGTTTAGTTCAATCGCACTGCCGGCAGCAATTGTGATGTCTTTATTGGAGTTCAGCGCCAGATTCAAGTTGTGATTTGTGGCCGAAATGTCAGCTTCAATAACAATGCCTTCGGCATCAGCATCACCGCCTGCAGCGGTGAGCGTTAAGGTGGTCGGGGTGCCGCTACCGTCACCATCTACGCTGATATCTTCAGACACCTTAACTCCATAGGCATCAAAGGTACCTACTGGCTCATTACTGATAATGGTTACATTCTGCGTAGCCAGGCTTGTGGCCAATTCACTGGCACTGAGTTTATTGATGCCATTTTCAGCACCAATTTCCAGAAAGCCCGGGTCGATCAGCCAGGTGCCCGCGTCACCACCCGATGCCGCTGCACTGATACTTCCGGTTAGATGGACACTTTCTTTGCCTGAGGTTTCAATGAAACCACCATTACCCGTAGCCCCGGCGGCATCGGCGGCCAATGAACCGGCAACCGTTGTGGACTGCTCTGCCCAAACCACAAGGGTGCCGCCATCACCAGATTCCGTTGCAGACGCACTGACTTTGGCACCGGCTTGTACGGCAGTATTTTCCGCAAGGCGCAGGCTACCCTGCCCGCGTAAATCACCCCCCAATTGAATGGTGCCACCGCCCGCGCTGCCATCGGCAGTTACCTCAGCGGAACTTGCAAGATTTACCTGGGTGCCAAGCACAGAAATATTACCGCCGGCGCCGGACGCGTTGTTTGCAGAAACAACACCTGTAATGCTCGCGGAATCGCCTTCAATATGTACCTGGCCACCAGTACCATCGGCGTCCAGCCGACCACCTACGGCCACATTGCCACCGCTGCCTGTTAGGCGAATAACACCGCCTGAGGTATCAATACCCCGCGCGGTAACTGTGCCGGTATTATTAACCGCTGAATCAAATAGCCCTTTGGCTACAGATGCATCAAGAAGTACCTGCTGGCCCTCTATGTCTCCGGCGTTAAGAATGGCTTGTTCAATACCCGTTTCTTTTTCCAGCAGTGCTTTAGAAACCTGTACACCTAACAGCGAGTCGCTACCAAAACTTAAAATGGCCTCACCGGCAACGGCAAGTGATACCAGATCAGCCTTGATTAAACCGTGATTGGCCACATGCTTACCTACCAATGCGGCACTTGAGGCATTAATCACACCGTAGTTAATTACACTGCCCGCGGTACCGCTGGTAGCGTTCAACTTGTAATCACCGTTTAGGAAGTCAGAAGGATTGATATCCAAACCCGATACGGCAATGCCTTGCACATTTACTGTAGCTGTATCGGTAAACAGTACCCCTTGCGGGTTAACCAACAGCACATGGCCGTTGGCTTCAATGCTGCCGCGCACCACCGAGGCGTTATCATCCAAAATCCTGTTAAGCACCAGCGACGATGCAGAGGGCTGTACGTACAGCACTTTCTCATCGGCCGCTATATTGAAGCTATCCCAATTAACGGCCATGAGGTCAGTAAATTGATCGACACGGGTTGTTTTATCATCAGTGGTGATATCACCCTGACCACCTACTACGGTGCCACCAGTAGGCCCTGCCAACACAGAGGGCGAAAGGCTGCCGATCATGGTGGTTAGCATGCCACCCATTACCAGTGTTTGCAGGCCAACGGCGCGTGCCAAAATCTTCCGTGGTGTCATCTTTTTACTAGCCTCGTTATCAATCACATGGGTTGGCTGTTGCATGATAATTTCTGTTTATTCCTGCGCTATTTGAAGAAAAAGGTAAAATCCATAAATACCTGTGTTTTCTTGTATTCGCCCAATGAGTCATTGGATGATTCAACTTCTATAGGCTCTGCAATTGAAATCTGTGCTGAAAAGAACTCATCCCAACTTAGCTTCATCACAAGGCCAGCACCTGCAAGCCTGGCCCAGGAATCCGATCCATCTTCTTCAAAGTTAACGGAGCTGCCATAGCCTGCATCAGCCAATAATCCCCACTGGAACACATCGTTCAAGCGCATTCCGCCTGGCAAAGACGGGTTTAAGGAATCTGGCATATCAAAGTACCATTCAGCGCTGACCATTCCTGCAGCATCTGCCGAATAATCACGTACGCTAAAAGCTCGCACACCGGCCGCTCCACCAAGGGATAACTGTTCAAACGAGGGCAGCAGCCTATCTGCGTACTGCCAGCGGGATTTCAGCACCAGGCGCGATTGCGCATTGCCAAATGGCAAAGGTACGAAGAACAAGCTATTGGTATCTAATGCCACTTTGTAAAAGTCATCACCACGCCCTTCAGCCACCTCGTTTAAATGCTGGCCATATTGAAACTTCACATTGGCAATGTTGAGCATCTGCACGCTGCTACCAAGCCCATCCACATAAAACCCAAGCTCCGCGCCACGAACATGGTCACCACCACGGTAGGTTTCCACAAGGGAGTCCATGTTGGTTTCTTTGTCGGTAACACTAAAACCTGTAGAAAAATTGAAATCGCGCGACCGGTGCCACTTATGATCAATACTTGCAGCGTATGTGTTGTTAACACCCTCCAATTCCAAAGCGTTAATAACGTCGCCTTTGTCGCCTGTAAGTTTGAACTGGTTATAATCTGCTGAAATTTCAAACCGTGTGCGTGGACCAAACAAAGGGAAGCTATAGCGAAGTTGGCCCAGGCTAGAATTACCAGGGTTATGAGACTGAAGTGCACCGAGGGTTAATGCATCGCCGAATCCAAGTGGGTTCAATACATCAAATAACGCGTAGGCTCGCTGATCCCCTGTGAAGGTTGAACCATGATTATCAGCGCGCATAGAAAACTTCCATCGCTGCTCATTGCGCACCTTAAGATTCAACGCCGTCTCGCCGGGGTTATCACCGGGCGTAAAATAGCCTGTTACATTCAGCCCGGGCAGGTCGTTAAGCAGATACATTCCCTCTTCAACATCGGCGTGATTTACCAGCTCACCAATATGCGCATCAAAGGGTTGCTGTAGCTGCGATTGCTGGTAGCCGCTGTTGTCGTGCGCAATGACTTTCCCTAAACGACCTTCTTGAACCGAGAGGCTCACTACACCATCCACCACGTCTTGCGCCGGAATTTGAACCTGTGCCAAAAACAGGCCCTGCTGGCGATAAAAGCCCGTAAGCTCAGCGGCAATTTCCTCTAAGTCCCCATAGCTCATGCCGCGCTCGGCGTTTTGTTGTTTAACAATATTAATCAAGCGTTGTAGATTCTTGGGCGTAACGCGATCAGGCATATCTCGCGCGCCAATTTCTGCCAGATAGCCGGCAATTTCCGCCAGGTTGTCGCGGGTGAAGCCGTGCGCCATTACCTGATCTTCCTTCATGTACTGAACCCGCAACTGCTCGGCCATGGTTTCAATTTTTTCGCGCGTAATGCCTGAATCCGGGAACTCTTCAAGGCGCACAAAATCGAACTTTTTCACGGCGATACGAGGCCCTTCATCACGCAGGCGCTGCACGGGAATTTCAGTATCGAGCTTCGGCGTGGCAGTATCCAGGGTGCGGAGCAAAAACTCTTTGGTGATATCCTGCTCACTTTCAGGGTTTACATCTGTCTCAAAGGCAGACCTTACCGAGCTCCTAAAACTGGAATCCCCTTCAGACACCTGAGCTTGCGCGGTCGTCACCGCCACGCCGGTTACCATGGCCACAACGGCTGCAGAAATTTTTGAAGGGTTACATAATTTTTTCACTTGCTTACTCTCCTGTTCACATCCCTGTAAACCGTTGTTAATTTCGTGGGGCTTCACGTACTACGCGAAAACCGACCTCTTCATTATTGCGTGCGTCAAACCTTTGTTTGGTTGTCGCCAAACAACTGCTCATGGCATCCAAAAAGCTGCCGCCAACTGCAAGCAACTCATTGCCGTCCAGAACCAGCTCGGCGGCATTACCCACGTGATTTATCAATCCGTTGGCATTACTGCTGCCAGCGTTTGCGGCAACAAGCTCGCCGCCCTTTTCAATACCACCGTACTTGAGGTAACAATTGCGATCTGGCTGCTCTCGCTCGCCATTGGCACTGGCAGCGCCAAACCATTCGCGGTAGCTAGGCAGGCGATAGCGATAACCAGTTTCTTGAGACAACCACGCAAGGTAGCCGTTAATGGCTTCAACGGGCAGTCCGGTGGCAGGCATGGCGCTGCTCGCGGTTTTAACCCCCTCACCACACACTCCAGAGCGGCTACACCAAGGCCGAACATCGCCCCAGGTAATTTCGTAGCGCCCCATGGATATAACTTGCCGAGATTCGCCAGCCACACTGACAAGTGCAGGCCCACTGCCGCCGCCAGGCAAAGGATCGGCGCAGCTATAGCGCAAGCCGCGCCCGCCGGTGCCGGGCTCCAGGTGGCCACAGTAATCAATCTTGAAACGCGAAAGCGCCTCCTGACCAGGCAATAAGGTTTGCGCCTGCACCAATAACGCGGCTGTTCTCTTGGGGTTTTCCCGGGCCAAGCGGCCGAAACAGCTGGCCAGCTCACTGGCCACAATAGGTTCCAACTTTTGTGCTTTTTTACTATCAAGCGTCCTCATTTCAGACAGGGTGCCCGCAATATCGCCGGTGACATTTAAACCGAAGCCACACCGCAACTGGCGCTCTAACTTGCCGATAATGGCCTCTACCTGCTGGTTGTGAATAGCCATTTTCCGCTCGCGCTCTGCGCGAGCCTTGGCCCTTTCCTCCGCGGCAATACGCGCTATTTCAGCCTGCTGCTCTGCCAGCAACCTGGCCTCAAGCTTTGCTTTTTCAGACGCCAACGCGCGCTTTATTTCGATAAATTGCGCGGCATCGGCAGTGTTCCAGCCGTCTGCACGGGTTAACGCCCGCTCACCGTTTTCCAATTCACCCGCAGCTATGTACTCGCGAGCAGCGGTAAAAAACAGCGACGCAATACGCGATTGGGCTTCATCGATATAGGCCTCGTTAGATCCAAGCGCTGCCAGCTCTTTAAGCTCGCCACGCAAATCCCGCTCCCAATCAACACTTAAGGCCGCCTGCTGAATGAGCCTATCAATGGCTTGTTTTTTATCTGCAATTCGTGAAACCAACAACTCTTGCTGCAATTTTTGTTCAAGCTCTGCTTTATAGGCTTGATCAACCTGACGCTGCTCTTGATATTGAAAGTAAAAAGAGACGCCCAACACAACTGAGAAGAAAGCGGCAATACCTGCCACCAACCATGCTGCCCTATTGCGACCAAAAAACAGGCGCATAAACTCTGCGGCATCTTGAATTCGTTCCTGACGCTCAAAAGCCAATGCGCCTTCCAGCGCACGCCATTGCCTGCGTGTCAGCGACTTTAATCGCTTGGGCTTTAAACGCTGTGCTTTGGCCTTGTCTGCTGGCACCTTATTGAAGGGATGCCTACCTGCATAAAGCTCGTACGCCACACAACCCAGTGCATAGACGTCATCACTTTCGCTTGGCTCCTCACCCTTAAGCATTTCAAGGCTGGCATAGGCCGGTGTAAGTGCACCCAGAGTACCTGCATCAAACTGGGTTTTCTCGCCGGAAGCCTCAGCCAAACCACCAGACACCGCACGGGCAATACCAAAATCAAATACCTTAGCGCCCTTTTTCTTGGTGACGAAGATATTTCCCGGTTTAAAATCGCTGTGCACAATGCGCTGTGAATGGGCGTGCATCAGCGCAGACGTAATATCGCGCAAGATGTTATCTGCACGCTCTTTCTCTAAGCCTTTTCCCGCGTTTTGCCGAATCAACTTATCCAGCGGCGTACCGTCCAGATACTCCATGGTCATAAAAACCAGATCAGCATCACGGTCAAAATCAAACACCGTTACAATATTTGGGTGCGCGAGATTCTGTGATTTTCTAGATTCGCGCTGTAGCGATATAAAGGCATCCGGATGCTGTTTGAAGTCATCGTTCAAAAGCTTTACCGCAAGGTATGGATCGCTGTCGTTCGCTTCAACTTTACGCCGATCCAACGCCCGATAAACCGACCCCATGCCGCCTGACCCCAAAAGGTTCACAAGCTCAAAGCGATCTTTAATCAGCGTTTTAGTAGATTCTTGAGTGGCATCAGAACGAATCGGCTGCATGGCAGCACCGGCCATGACAGTTTTGTCAACAGCGGTTACAGATACAGGAAACGGCTTAAGCTTTACAGGTTCTGGCGGCCTGCGCACCCCGGAAGCCTTGGACGCAACACCTACAAATACGGTGGCATCCGAACTGTCGGGCTGCGGCCGATCGGTAATCACGGGCTCGGCGTGATTGCTTGCACCTCCGCTTTCGCCAGATGATTTTTCCGGCGCATTTCGCGCGCGCTTTAGCGAAGGAACAACGCGAGTTTTGTCTTCTACATCCATATAACTTTACGCTCAATGCGATCGCCGTCCAGGCTTAGCTCTTTGACACTTCATGGTACGAACGTACGCGAAATAAAAAGCCCAATTTGTGGAGGCAGGATATTACGCGAATTATATGATCCACACCAAAAACTCTCGCATTCACACTTGTTAATGAATACGCATGTACCAGTTAGCACTTTTACCCGAAATAAAATCCACACAAATTCACAGCTTCACAAACGCCCGCCTACTAATGCAGAAATTGCTGCGTTAGAATCGGCCGCCTGAAAGACACCAATACATTGGACAGTGTGACACGGTAGACAAATGGATTTAATTCTTACAGTAATCGCCGATCCCAATGGCACAAACATGGTCAACCACACCAAGGCCTTTGCCAAAGCCAGCGGGACACTCGGACGATCAGACAAAAACGATTGGGTATTGCCAGACCCTGAACGAATCATTTCCTCTACCCACTGCCGCGTTGAATTCACAGACGGCAAGTACCACCTGGTAGACACCAGCACAAATGGCGTATTTGTGAACGAAGCGTCGTCGCCGCTGGGCAACGGCGTGAAGCACCCACTGGCCGATGGCGATATTCTGGGGTTGGGTGAATATAAAGTCCGAGTAAGTCTACGTGCCCCACAAACCCCCAAGGCCAATCTGCCGGACGGGCTGGATTCGGTAGATTTTTTGGATGGATCAGACAAAACCACCTTTAGCGCCAGCATGGCACCCCAACTTGAAGCACAGGCCAAAGCACAGCAGTTTGACGACTTTCTTGAGGCAAAACCCTCGGTAAAGCCTGCACCTAACAGCGACTGGGGCTTCGCCGCCGGCGATTGTGTTCAGCCGACACCAAGCGCCACCTCACCAACTGACCCTTTAAGCCTGTTTGACGCAAAGCCGTCTGAGCCAATGGGCGGCTTTGGACAACAAAGCGCCACTAATGCAGGCGGTTGGGATGACGACTGGTGGAAAGACGGCTCAACCTCAGACCACGCAACACCTACGTCTCATAATTTCCAAGCACCGGCCGCTGCATCGCCAGGCAGCACTCCCAACCAGCCCCCCGGTGACCCATTTGCGAAACCATTTGCGCCTGCAGCCCAGGGTAACAACAGTGTGCCTGTAACTGGCTCCGAGCCTTGGGCCAGTGGCGCTACCGCCCCCCAACCCAGCGCGCCTTATGCGCCTGCCGGGGCGAGCACAATTGATGCTTTACTTGGCGGCACAGCCCCCCTACCAACGCCTGCGGCCTCCGGGCCTGCCTTCAGCACTCAGAACAACCCATTTGCGGCATCAGCGGCCATCGCCCACGGAGCGGCAATAACAAGCCCCAATAGCATTAATGCGCCAGGTGAAACCCAGGCGATAAGCCAAGGGGCCCAGCAAGCCACCTCCCAACCTGTGCCTGTACCCGCACCAGAACCGCAGCAACCACCGGCACAAGCTATACACGGTGCAAACCACCCAGCACAAAACCTACACGCAGCCCAAATGAACCTTGCGGCCGCTACGGGTTCTGGCGCCGAGCAGCCGGCGCTTCAACAGGCGCTCGGCCTAAGCCAAGCCCCCAGCGAACACAAGGGCACCTTGATCAATCAAGTGGCTGCAATTGTTAAAGAAACAACGCACCGCCTGATTGACTTGCTGCGCGCCAGAAACTCCATCAAGAATGAACTCAGGGTGCAGCGCACCATGATTCAATCGGTAGACAACAACCCCTTAAAATTTTCAGCAAATGCCGCAGACGCCTTAAACAGCATGTTCGCTAACAACAGCAATGCGTTTATGTCGCCGCTTGAGGCAGTACAAGACAGCTTTGATGATCTATCAGACCATCAGGTCGCAGTGCTCGCGGGTATGCGCGCCGCCTACGACGCCATGTTCAAGCACTTTTCACCTAGCGCGCTTGAATCACGCTTTAACCAAAGCAATAGCTTACTGGCCAGTAAACAAGCGAAAAACTGGGCCGCCTATTGCGAGCACTACCAGGCGTTATGCCGCGACAGAGAGTCTACCTACGAAGATTTATTCGGTGAAGAATTTGCTGCGGCTTACGAAAAACAGCTTACCGATCTAAAAAACGCAAGGGCGCTGTCGCGCCGCTCTAAAACACATCAATAACTGCTTGAACGGAGTCATCATGCAATCATCCCACCTGCGTCGCATTGCATTTTTCGGCGCGATCACACTGCTGCTTGCAGCCTGCCAGGCAACGCGAGAAACACTGAACTTTGATACATCCGCGAATGTCACTTTGTACGCCGCGCTGGATATCAATCCAGATCAAGACAAGCGCGCATCGCCACTGGTAATACGCGTATTTAAATTGGCAGATGCACGCCAGTTCGGGCGCGAGGATTTTTTGAACCTGTATGAAGATGCAGAAAACCGCCTTGGGCGAGACCTGCTAGACACAGTAGTGCTCAAAGAAATTGCGCCGGGCGAAAAACGCACTGAAACCTTTGAGCTGGCCCCGGAAGTAAAGTACTTAGGATTACTGGCTGAGTTTGTAAACTACCAAGACGCTGACGCCGTCACCATTATTCCGATACAGCCTCACACTGAAAATGACATAGATCTCCAAATTAACGGAGTCAAGCTCATTGAAGGCGCACCGGTAAAAGGTCGCAAGTGATCACCTGCTATTTCATAGCATTGACTTAAGGAAAGTCTATGTCCGCCATGAATAAAGTCATTTGGTCTGAAGGCATGTTTCTTCGGCCGCAACACTTCCAGCAGCAGGATCGCTATTGGGAGCGTTATATCGAGGGCAAACTGGGCGCAACGAGTGCCTTTAACTGGGGTGTAGAATCGCTGATCATTGATTCCGAGCCCTTGAGTATGGGCAAAATTTCGATCACTCAAATTAAGGCAATTTTCCCAGACGGCACGCCCTACTTTGCACCAGACATCGAGCTCACACCCGATGTTATCGACATCCCGGAAAACACCCAGGATCAAATCATCTACCTGTGCGTACCGTTGAAGCGGCCCGGCAGCCAAGACTCCATCCGCTCGGAAGAAGACCTCCCACAGGCGCGCTATCAAACCTTTAACTACGATGTGCGCAACAGCAGCGCACAATCGAGTGAACCTGCCCGCATTCAAATCGGCAAGCTGCGGGTGTGCCTGAAATTGGGTTCAGACGACTTAAGCGGCTACGCGAGCATCGGTATTGCAAAGGTCATAGAACGGCTACCCGACAGCCCCATTAAACTAGACCGGGAGTTCATACCGCCGGCGATCCGCTGCAATGTATCACCCAATCTCAATGCTTACATTGAAGAAGTAAAAAGCCTTTTAAAGCAACGGGCTGACGCCTTGGGCCATAGGCTTGCTGATAGCGGGCGCGCGGGCTCGGCAGAAATTGCTGACTACCTGTTACTGCAGGTACTCAACCGCATTGAACCCACGCTCAACCAGCTGAGCTTGCAAGAGCAAGTGCACCCATACACTCTCTACATGGAGCTGATTGCGCTGGCCGGAGAACTTGCCACCTTTACCGCAGCCAATAAGCGTGCGCCCATACTGCCGGCCTACCAGCACAGTAACCTGCAACTGACCTTTGCCGATCTCTTCCGTGCATTGCGCCAATCTTTGAGTACGGTGCTTGAACAAACCGCGGTACCGCTATCGCTCGTAGAGCGTAAGTACGGCATTCACGTGGCACCTATCAATGATCATTCAATGATAGACACGAGCACTTTTGTACTGGCAGTAAAGGCGGATATTCAAACCGAACTGCTGAGATCCCGCTTCCCCACGCAAGCGAAAATTGCGCCGGTTGAATCAATTCGCGAATTAATTACCGCGCAATTACCCGGGGTGGCTATTCGGGCACTGCCGGTGGCGCCACGCCAAATACCCTATCACTCGGGCTTTATTTATTTTGAGCTGGAAAAAGCAGGTGAAGTATGGGGCACCTTTAAGCGCTCTGGCGGCTTTGCAGTGCACCTGGGCGCCAACTTCCCGGGCTTGACCATGGAATTATGGGCCATCCGGAACAGTTAATAAGCAGAGCAAAATCATGAATGACCGAACGATAATGGTACCCACCCCCGGTGGACGCAGGCCCGCACCACAATCAGGCGCACCCAAAAGCTATGCGCCCGCACCGGATGATAAAATATCAATCAAGCACGGGCTTAACCCGATAGTTAACTGCGCAACAACGCTCCTGACTGTTGCCATTAAATTGCGCAACACCGCCCAACACGCCAACGTGCCGGACCTCCATAAGCGCCTTACCGAAGAGATTAAGCATTTCGAGCAGCGAGCCAAAAGTTACGGCGTGCCAGATGATGCAGTTATTGCTGCGCGCTACTTGCTGTGCACCGTTGTTGACGAAATAGTGCTCAACACGCCTTGGGGCGCATCGTCGGGCTGGAGCCAGCATTCGCTGCTGAGCCTGTTCCACCACGAAACCTTTGGTGGCGAGAAATGCTTCCTGCTATTACAAAAACTTCTGGAAAGCCCAGGTAAAAATCTTGACTTACTGGAGCTTTATTACCTGTGTTTAAGCTTGGGGTTTGAGGGCAAGTACCGATTGGCTCCCAGAGGCCATGAGCAGTTGGAATCGGTGCGGGAAAATCTATACAACACCATCGAGAATCACCGCCCCACCCCGGAGCAGGATCTCTCGCCCCATTGGCAAAGTGATGCAATCAAGCCAAAAAGCCGCCTGGATTTCTTCCCAACCTGGGTGGTCGTAACCTGTTTTCTGGCGGTACTGGTAAGCAGTTACGGCGGTATGCGCTGGTGGCTTCAAAACACCACCGAACCTGTCGCCCAGAGCATATTACTGCTCACCAAAGCACCTAAGTAAGTAAACATCGCATGTTATTGCGCCAAGACCGCGCACCACGGAGATAGGCATGAATCGTCTGGCCAATTTTTTCACACATAAAATCACCCTGCTTGTACTGGGCTTATGCGCCTTGTCTGTGGTGATTTGGTATGGCGCCGACTACATCAAATTTGGCGAAGATAATCTCACACTGAGCACAACAACCCGCCTGGTGCTAATTTCCGCCTCCTGGTTCATTGCCATACTTTGGCACTTTATTGCCTGGCTGATTGAGCGAAAGCAAAACGCCGCGCTCATTGAATCACTTCAACAAACCGAAGAAGATGCAATATCACCGGATGAAGAACGCAGCAATGAAGAATTGACCGCCATTGCCGAGCGCTTTAAAGATGCGCTGGCGGTGTTAAAGAAGGCACGGTTTAAAAAAGGCGGGCGCTCGCGCTCACTCTATCAACTGCCCTGGTATATCATCATTGGGCCACCGGGTGCTGGAAAAACAACCGCGCTGATTAACTCGGGCCTTGAATTTCCACTGGCAAAGCAAGACAACTACCAGCCACTGGGCGGCATTGGCGGAACACGCAATTGTGATTGGTGGTTTACCAATGACGCCGTTCTCATTGATACCGCCGGCCGTTACACCACGCAAGACAGCCACCGCACCATAGACAGCTCAAGCTGGCAGGCATTTATTGAGCTGCTCAAAAAATACCGCCGCAGGCGCCCTATCAACGGCGCCCTGATTGCCATTAGCTTGCAGGATTTAATGGTTCAAACCGCAGATCAACGGGCACACCAGGCAAAAACCATCCGCACACGTATCAGCGAGCTCCACCGGGAGTTCGGGCTTCAATTTCCCATCTACCTAACCTTTACCAAGTGCGATCTGGTGGCGGGGTTTTCCGAGTTTTTCTCCAATCTGTCACAAGCAGAGCGGGAGCAGGTATGGGGTGTGAGCTTCCCCCACAATCCGCAGGAAGGCGGACTGAATGCAAACATTCAAAGCTTTGAATCTGAATTTGAGCAACTTATTGCACGGCTAAACCAACGCTTGTTATGGCGCACACACCAAGAACGCAACATTGAAAAGCGAAGCGCTCTACACGGCTTTCCCGCCCGAATGGAATCGCTATCTAATGTGCTCACTGATTTCATAAAACAAACTTTTAACCCCAACCGTTACGACGCCGACCCTCTGCTGCGGGGGGTATACTTCACAAGTGCTACACAAGAGGGCAGCCCCATTGACCGAATGATGGCTTCGGTAAGCGCCAACTTTGGGCTCGAGCGCGACATGGGCAAACAACAAACCAACTCAGGCAAAAGCTTTTTCCTGCACCGTCTATTAAAAGACATTGTATTTCCCGAATCGGAGCTTGTGGGTACCAACAAGAAGCTGGAAGCGAGCCTTGTTTGGGGCCGCCGCATTGCTTTAGCAACTGCCGCAACGGCAACCGCCGCCACCCTGGTGCTATGGTTTGGCAGCCTTGCGCAAAACGCCCGCTATATGAATCAGGTAAACGAACATATTGCCAGCTACAAAGCATTAATGCCCGAAACTTCCTCACCCTCATCAACCAGTAATCAAACAGTCGCACAAGCCTTTGAAGCGCTTAGCAAAGCGCAAAGCGTCTACGACCAACAAGAACACCCGTGGCTCTACAACCTGGGCCTCTATGATGCCTCAGTAGATGAAGCAGCAGATGCCCTCTACCGGCATGAATTAGCCCGCATATTTCTTCCTTATACAGCTCATCAACTGGAGCAACAGCTAAAGCAGCAACAAGGCGATGCCGATGCGTTGCTAAAAACACTTCGTGCCTATGCCATGCTATTTAGCACTGAAAACCGCAGGCCAGAGGAGATCAGCAAACATATGGCTGAACTTTGGCAACAGAGCCTTACGGGTAAGGCTGACATACAACAACAGCTCGACAAGCACTTGGCAGCGGCCTTAATGGTGGGGGATTTCACTGCCATTAACAAAAATGAACGCTTGGTGGCGCGCAGCCAGCGCGAACTGAATCGCGTGCCCATAGCCCAACGGCTGTATAAAAAGATGGCGAACAGCCCGCTTGGCAGCCAGCAGGCAAACCTTGTAGACGCTATCGGCATAGCCAACCCACAAGACCTGGGCATGAACCCGCAAGACACCCGCTTACTGGTGCCTATGCTGTTCACAAAAGCAGGCTATGAAGAACTGGATTTTTCCGAGACTTCGCCCATGCTCCAGGAGGTAGAGCAAGACCAGTGGCTCTATGGTAGCAGCAACAGCTTTCAACTCTCAGATAAAGACAAAAAAGACATCGCAGAAAATGTGAAGCGGCTTTACATGGCCAACTATGTAGACACATGGCGAGATGCGTTACGCAGTATCAATATTGCAAAACACCAGGATACGGCGCGAGCAATTGCCCAGCTCGACGAACTGTCTGACCCAATCACATCGCCCCTACTGCGGATGATTGAACTCACCGCGGAAAACACAAGCCTTGCACCAGTACCGGAGTTACCCAAGGGTGTTGACGTGCCCGCCTCCATGGTGCCAGGCAAGGCTGGGCGGGGCCTGCGCTTTGCCAACCGCGGGCTGGATGCATTGGGCAACCGGCTACCATCAACCTACGTGGATGAGCAATTTAAAGATATCCATAAGCTGTCGCTCAGCATGAACAATCAGCCAGCGGCCATACAAGACTATTTGGCAGCCATTGAAACCATTAAAGAGCTACTTATCGAGATAGATAGCGCGGCCAACCCCAATGCCGTGGCCTTCGATATGGCCAAAGGCGTTTTTGCCGCAGGCGGCGGCGGCAAGATCAAACAATTGCGTATCAAGGCGCTGGATGCGCCGGCACCATTAAACCAATGGCTAACCGATATCGCCGACAATGCCTGGGCTCTGGTGCTGGGCAAGGCCAAAAGCCACATTAATCGCGCCTGGCAAGAACAGGTTTATGCGGGCTACCAAAACAACCTTAAAAACCGCTACCCCTTGTCTGCAAACGAATCATTCGAAGCACCCATGAGTGAATTCAATCAATTTTTCAAGCCAGGCGGCACCCAGCAGAAATTTGTGCAAGCATATTTATCACCCTTTGTGGATACCCGCCAATGGAAACTTAAATATATCGACGGGCTGAGCATTGGCTTATCAAATGAAAGCCTCAGACAGTTTCGACAGGCTGACCACATTCGCAACACCTACTATGCGGGCTCGGCCAACGCCAATATGAGCTTCAAAATCGAACCCACTAAACTGGATTCGGGGGTGCGCCTGTTTTCCCTTGAGGTGGGTGAAGAACGTGTTAACTATTCCCATGGGCCTCGCACACTGAAGCCCATGGTGTGGGAAGGCGGCAAGGCTATGCGTGTAAGGGTGATATTTGAAGACCTGAATGAAACAGTGCACCGCAAGCACTACGAGGGCGATTGGGCCTGGTTCAGGCTACTTGATGCCTCGCGCATAGATACAACCAACAATCGCAACATAAAAACCATTACCTTCGAAGAAAACGGACGCCAGGCTGAATTCAAGCTGATAGCAGATTCGGGGAAAAACCCCTTCGACAACCGCGTACTTCGCAACTACAACTGCCCGCAATACCTGTGAGGAGCAAGACTTGAACATAGGCCTGTTCGGTAAATTGCCTGCACACGGCGATTTTGTGGAGCGAAACCTGGCACGCAGTTTTTTATCAGTTTGGGATGACTGGTTACAGCGTGCCATGGCCAACAGCCAGGATATCGCGGGTGAACAGTGGATTGACTACTACCTCACAGCTCCTGTTTGGCACTTTGCGCTTGGCCATGGGGTGATAGACGCCTCCCCCTGGATTGGCATAGTGCTCCCCAGTGTGGATTCGGTAGGCCGTTATTTTCCATTTACAGTAGTCAAGAAGCTCGGCGCCGAACAACAACCCTTTGCCGAGCTGGAACGCCACAAGGCGTTTTTTGAAGAGGCAGCAGCGCGTGTGATTGATGCCATGCAACACGGGCACAACATAGAACAGCTGGCCGATGCTGTAGCCAACATAGAACAACCCCATACGCACCATGCTTGCACAGCGCTTTACTGGGAAGCTACTGCCACGACTTTTTATCAGGGTGACACTGAAAGCCTGGCCTCTGCACTCACACAAATGAGTTATGCACACGCCCGAGCAATCCATACCAGCAGCAGCTTGTGGTACACGGATGCATCAGAGGCGCTACCCAGCAACTGCTTTACCCTACAGGGTTTACCGCCAGCGGAATACTTCTGGCCAATGATCAGCAACCAATGGCACTGGACGTAAATGCGGTGCGGAATTTTAGATTATTTAAACGCCACCCAGCTGCGCGGCCGCTCACAAGAACGCATGTACCAAGTAGCGCGTGCATTAGTCGCAAAATGCCCTTTGGATTCGCTAAAAACTTCTAAACAATTCATAAGGTGTGTAATCTTGAGCCCTTCTAAAGTTCAGCATTGCACTGATGCAGCCAGGGAAGATCGTTAGATTCAAAGGACAGGTTTCATGTCATTACCTCATGTCGTAGATTTAGAAAACCTAAAACAGCCCATTGCAGCAGATGCACCTCAGGGCAAAGATCTGCGTGCAGATCGCTCACCCACCTCCACCTACTATGCCATCAAAGATGCTCGCAACGCGGCCCGTGCAGCTGAACGTGCGTCTATGTTTGATGAAGATGTTGACCTATTGGAACCATGGCGCCAGGTTGCGCAACTGGCCCCTTCAATATTGCAAGATGTCAGCAAAGATCTGGAAGTAGCCTGCTGGTATTGTGAAGCACTGATCCGTTTAAACGGCTTGGCAGGCCTGCGCGATGGCCTGGCGCTCATTAGAACGTTAATTGAAGATCATTGGGACGGGCTCTACCCGGAACCTGATGAAGATGGCATCGAGACAAAAGTTGCACCATTAACCGGCCTTAATGGCGACGGCGGCGATGGCACCCTGCTTGCGCCGCTACGCAATATGCCACTCACGCTTGAAGACTGCGGTGGCGAGTTTTCATTTTGGCAGTACCAGCAAGCCCGCGACGCCGATCGAATTACTGATGAGGATAACCGCGCAGAACGTATAGACGCCATGGGCTATTCGCTAAAGTCCATCACAGACACGGTACTGGCAACCTCAATCGAGCAGAGCGTTGCCATTGTCGACACCCTGGAAGAATGCCTAGACTACTTTAAATCTGCCAATGCCTTTTTGCGCAAAGCCTGCGAGCAAGATGCACCACCCAGCAGCAATATTTCAAACCTGCTTGAGGAGCTGCTCAGAACCGCGCGCTTTATCTATAAAGACAAACTGGAAGCCAGCGCTGCGCAACAAGCTGTAGCAGCACCCGCTGCAGAGCCAGGCTTTGAAGAAAGCACTACCGGCGAGCCATTAACTTCAGGCGTGCGAGGCGCTACCGGGCCCATTACAGACCGTGAAGACGCACTTAAACGGCTGGAACAAGTGGCTGCCTATTTCAGGCAATATGAACCCCACACGCCCATTGGGCCAAGCCTTGAAAGGCTTGTAAGCTGGGGCCGCATGACAGTGGCCGACTTGATGATGGAGCTGCTGCCGGAAGATTCTGCCAGAAATATTTTTTCTCAATTAACTGGCGTCAAATTAGATGGCACAGACGACAGCACCTACGTCGCGCCACCTGCTGCCAAAGCCAGTGCCGCAAGTTCTTCACCGGCGGCTAGCCAACCACAACCCACCCAAGAATCTGAAACCCAAGCCGTGAGCTGGTAACTTTACCCACGCTTACACAAGAAGCGGATAGGAGATCCACACTATGTCAGAAAGCATCCACAACAAGCTAAAGCGCGTCCGCAAGCCCCGTGTTCACATCACTTATGATGTGGAAACAAACGGCGCTGAGGTTAAAAAAGAATTACCTTTTGTTGTAGGCGTGATGGGCGATTACTCAGGCGATAACGCTGCCAGCCGTAAAGCCCTGAAAGAGCGTAAATTTGTACAGATAGATCGCGACAATTTCAATGAAGCCATGGCCAAAGTAAACCCCAAGCTTGAGCTGCAGGTTGAGAACACCCTGGCCGGTGACGGCTCGCAAATGGGCCTGAATCTAGACTTCAAAAACATGGATTCATTCAGCCCGGAAGCCATTGTGGACCAGGTAGAACCGCTGAAACAGCTATTGGAAGCACGCAACAAGTTGCGCGATCTGCTTAGCAAAGCCGATCGTTCTGAAGAGCTGGAAAACGTACTGGAAGACATTCTTAAAAACGCCGACAACATCGCCGACATCTCCAAAGAGTTGGGCGTTGGTGAAGAGAAGCAAGGAGAGTAATCAATGAGCACTGATGTCGCAGTAGAAAGTCAAGGCGCAGAAGCAGAAGCCCAGTCAGCAAGCTTGCTTGAACAGGCAATCGGCTACACCAAACAAACCAATCGTGAAGAAGCGCAGGACTTGCTCAGCAACCTGACCGAGCAGGTGTTAAAGGGCACTGTCTCCTGGGACAGAAACCTCACGCAAACTATCAACTCTGCCGTGCGCGCCATTGACGAGGCCATGTCAAGGCAGTTAAGCGCCATTATGCAACAGGAAAAGTTCCAGAAGCTGGAAGGCTCCTGGCGCGGCCTAAATCACCTGGTAATGAACAGCGAGACAGGTAAAACCCTTAAAATTCGGGTGTTGAACCTTTCAAAGAAAGAGCTGTTCCGGGATCTGGATAAAGCCGTTGAATTTGACCAGAGCCAAATCTTCAAAAAAATGTACGAAGAAGAATTCGGCACCGCCGGCGGTGAACCCTACGGCGCCATGATTGGTGATTTTGAATTCAGCAATCACCCGGAAGATATAGAGCTGCTCACCAAGATGTCTAACGTGGCCGCGGCCGGATTCTGCCCCTTTATCTCAGCTGCAGGCTCAGAGATGATGGGCTTCGACAGCTTTACCGAACTTTCCAAACCGCGCGATTTAGGCAGCATTTTTGAATCTGCAGAGTACATCAAGTGGCGCAGCTTCCGCGACAGCGAAGATTCCCGCTTTGTGACTCTGGTTATGCCACGTGTACTTTCTCGCCTGCCTTATGGTGAATCCACCAAGCCAGTTGAATCTTTCAATTTCGAAGAGTTCGAGCAAGATGCCTCGGGTATGTCTAAGGCTGCCAGTCACGATCAGTACTGCTGGATGAACGCCGCCTACGTGATGGGTGCCACCCTTACCAAAGCGTTTGCTGAAAACTCCTGGTGTACTGCCATTCGCGGCGCTGAGGGCGGTGGCAAGGTGGAAGGCCTGCCCACTCACCTGTTTAAAAGCGATGATGGCGACACCGACCTGAAATGCCCAACGGAGATCGGTATTACCGACCGCCGTGAAGCCGAGCTTTCTGCACAGGGCTTCTTGCCTTTATGTCACTACAAAAATACTGATTACTCCGTGTTTTTTGGTGCCCAAACTGCCCAGAAGCCAAAGGTCTACGACGATCCGGACGCAACTGCCAACGCATCCATTTCAGCCCGCCTGCCCTATCTGATGGCCACTTCGCGTATTGCCCATTACCTCAAAGTTATGGCGCGCGATAAAGTGGGCTCCTTTATGGAGGCAAGCGATTGCGAGCGTTGGTTGAACAAGTGGATTGCGCAATACACCAACTCCAACCCGGAGGCGAGTGCTGAAATGAAAGCCAAATATCCGCTTTCAGAAGCGCGCGTAGAAGTTAAAGAAATCCCGGGCCAACCGGGATCTTACAGCGCAATTGCCTACTTGAAGCCATGGCTGCAAATGGAAGAACTCACAACCTCCATGCGGATGGTTGCGAACATTCCAACGCCAAACTGATGTTCAGGGCGCCACCTTCTGTGGCGCCCTATCCCCGCTACACCCTGAGGAACCCTCCGTGCTGGCCGATACTCTTACAGCTTCACAACAGCGCGATAACGCCCGTGTGTCGGCTAATAGCAGTAAAAGCTATGCCTTGGCCCGCTTCATTAATGAACCCGATGAACAAGCCGCATTTAGCCTTTGGCTGAATGAAATTCAGCTGATAAACCCCAACGGCTTTAAGCTGAAAAGCCTGCTTTCCCGATTGATCGCAGAAATCGATGAAAGGATAAACACGCAGGTCAACCTCATTATTCATAACAAGAAATTTCAAGCACTGGAAGCCAGCTGGCTGGGCTTGTGGGAGCTGGTAGATACAGCAAGCCTTTCCGACAACGTTAAAATCAAGGTGCTGGATTTATCCTGGAAAGACTTGGTGCGCGACATAGACCGCGCGCCAGATGTAGACCAAACAGCCTTATTCCACCTGGTTTATAACCTTGAATTTGGAACCCCCGGTGGCGAGCCTTTCGGCGTACTGCTTGGCGACTACGAAGTAAGCCACAGGCCCACCAGTGCGCGGCCGCACGACGACATACATACCTTGCAAGGCGTCAGCCGCGTTGCGGCTGCGGCTTTCGCGCCTTTTATCTGCGGTGCAGCGCCCGAGCTATTCGGCCTGGATAACTTCGACACCTTAGGCTTGCCGTTAGACTTACACTCGGTATTCAATCAAAAGGAATATTTGCGCTGGCGCTCGCTGCGCAAATTGGAAGACAGCCGGTTTGTGGGCATTACTTTGCCAAGGGTGCTCATGCGCGCACCCTACACAACCCGCCATACCGCCTTTAACGGTATAAAATTTAAAGAAGACATCAGCCACAAGAACAGCGAACGCTACCTGTGGGGCAATGCATGCTTTGCATTCGGCACAGTACTCATCAGAGAATTCGCTGAAGTGGGATGGTTTTCTCATATTCGGGGTGTACCCAGAGACTACCTGGGTGGCGGGCTGGTTACGCGATTCCCAGCACTTGCCTACAACACAGACAGCAAACCCGGCCGGGTGCGTATGTCTACGCAGGTATTAATCAGTGATTTCCAGGAACGCGAGCTAAGCGATCTTGGGTTTATTAGCCTATGCCACAGCATAGATACGCCCTATGCCTGCTTTAACAGCACTCCTTCACTGCAGGATGCCCGGGTGTTTAATTCGAAGTCGGCCAGCGCCAACGCCCGGATTTCTGCCATGTTGCAGCAGGTGTTGTGTGCCTCGCGCTTTGCACAGTACATCAAGGTAATGATTCGCGACAAAGTTGGTTCCTACATTCGCGATAAAGAGTGCGAGCGGTTAATTCAACGCTGGCTGGACAGGTACACTACCGGCCGAGATGACCTCTCCTGGGAAATGCTGGCTCGCTACCCCTTGCGTGAAGCGCGCGTAGAAGTAACCGAGGAGCCAGGCAAACCCGGCGTGTACCAAAGTGTGATTCATTTAAAGACCCACTACACCGTAGACCACCTGGTGTCTGAACTGCGCTTAACCACAGCGCTTAACCCGAACGGCATTGGCGGAGCGGGCTAAATCATGAATCTTCACGATAAAAAATTGCTAGCGCCGGTACTCGATCGGTTGCTGGATTCAGGTGCACGTACCAACGGCTCGCAGCCTCACCAGGTTCTTCGGCAACTCAGGGAAAGTGTTCGACGCGACCTGGAAATATTATTCAACACTCGCTACCGGTGTATTTCGCCCCCGGCAGGCTGTAAAGAGCTGTCATCTTCGCTCCTCAATTTCGGGCTTGCAGATCTCGCCACTATCAATTTGTCGTCGGTGGAACATCGCAAACGGTTTTGCAGCGATATTGAATCAACAATTTTGAAGTACGAGCCACGAATAAAATCCGTTAAGGTTACGTCAGATCAAAAGTTAGACGCAGAAAATCCCTGCATTACATTCCGCGTAGAGGCCGTGTTACACACTAATCCTGCGCCAGAGCTGATTATATTCGACTCAGCACTCGACCTAATAACCCAGTCTGTAGACGTATCAGAGATACAGTAATGAGCGACGATTTACTCTTACAATACGAACGGGAACTGGCCTTCATCAACCAAAGTGCTAGCGAGTTTGCGAAAAAGCACCCGGCAACCGCATCGCGGTTGCAATTAACGGGCGACACGGTAGAAGATCCACTGGTAGGCAAGCTGCTCTCAGGCTTTGCCTACCTCAATGCGCGCGTACAGAAAAAACTTAATGACGACTTCCCGGAACTGACCGACGCCATGCTGGATACCCTGTATCCGCACTACCTAAGGCCCTTTCCCTCATGTTGCATTGTTCAAATGGAGCCTGCGCCGGAACTCGACAAAGCACACACCATCAGGCCTGGTACACTGCTGGAAACTGAGTCTTATCAAGGCGAGAGCTGTAAATTTACAACCGCCTACAAAGTAGAGCTGGATCCGATTAAGGTCAGTAGCGCATCCTTGATGCCAAGGCCCTTTATCGCCCCCGGCTCCAATGATGTGGCAGGTGCCGGTGCCGTTTTAAAAATCACGCTGAATACACTGGATTCAGAAATCACCTTTAACGAGCTTGCAAAGCCCGACTTTCGTTTTTTCTTAAAAGGCTTGCCTCAGCATGTGCATCCGCTGTACGACCTGCTGTTAACAAAATCCATTAGAATCGTTCTGGCCGCCTCGGAAGTTGACGCCAAGCCATTGTTCTTGCAACCTGGCGCGCTTCGCCCCATAGGGTTTGATGCCGAAGATGCGCTTTTAAAAAATACCAAACAAGGATTTAACGGCTACCGGTTGCTTACAGAATACTTTGCATTCCCGGAAAAGTTCCAGTTTCTAGAGCTGGGCGATTTACCCACCGACAGAATGACGCACTACGGCGGCGAGCTGAACATCTACGTTTACCTTAGCGAATCAGACACTGAACTGGAACACCAGGTAAATTCAGACATGTTTGCGCTAGGTTGCACGCCTGCCATAAATTTATTTAGCCACAGTGCAGACCCTATACCCTTGGATCACACGGAATATGCCTATCACATTATTCCGGACGCCCGAAGAATGGAATTGCTCGAGGTATATTCAGTAGACGGCGTTAAAGCCACAGACGGCAGCGGCGCCTCCGTTGCTTTCAAACCCTTTTACGGCATTAACCATGCCTCTGGTGAAAACAGCAGCGCCTACTGGTTTACCCGCAGAAGGCCCATCGTTGAAGGCGAGCACCTCAATGAAGAGGCAAGCGAAGTAGATATCTCGCTGGTAAATCTTAATTTTTCGCCCTACGCCAGCCAAAACCAAGTACTGGAAGTTGCGCTAACATGCAGCAATCGAAACCTACCGAAGAAACTCCCCGTTGGCGGTGGCAAGCCATTGATGGCATTGGTTGATGGTAGCGCACCCATTAACCGCATAAGTTGTTTGGTAAGCCCGAGCGCTACTATTCGTCCGCCGCAAAAAGAAGGCGCCTACTGGCGACTCATTTCCCACTTAAACCTCAATCACCTTTCGCTCACCAACAATGGTGGGTCGCCAGAGGCTTTGAAGGAAATTTTAAGGCTATACGATTTCAAAAACTCAGCCTCTACACGCAAGATTATTGAGTCGATCACCCGTTTAAAAACCCAGCCAATGACAGCCCCCATACAAGTTGAAGACATGGTATCGCTGTGCCGCGGCACCGCCCTGCATCTGGAGCTTGATCCGCTCATGCTGCGCGGGGTGAGCAGCCTGGTTTTTGCAACCTTGCTTGAGCACTTCTTTGGGCTCTACTGCTCGATTAATTCATTCACACGGCTGAAAGTCAGCTTTTCAGGGCAAGACAGGGAGTTCAAGAAATGGCCACCACGCGCCGGCGAAAAGACCTTGCTCTAATAGACAAGCTGCGCAATCAGCCTGAAGATTTCGAGTTTTTCCAGGCGGTAAGGCTGCTGGAAATCGCTGCCTGCCAGGACGACTCTAACCAATACGCAAAAACGCCTATCGCCGTTCAAGCGCAGCCCAATAAGGAATTTATTCGCTTTAACGCAAGTAACAAGCTCGCTTTTGCAGGCTCAGACATTCTTGCACTTAGCACTGAGGTCAATGGGCTTGAAAGCCCAGATCAGGAAGCCCAGATTCGCTGGCTGATGGACGTGAGCTTCATGGGGCTTGGGGGCGCACAGGGGGTGTTGCCGGTAAGGTACATAGAGCTCATATTACAAGAGCTTAAAAATAAAAATGAAGGATTGAGCGACTTCCTAGACCTGTTCAATCATCGAACAATTTCGCTGTTTTATCAGGCCTGGCATAAATACCAGCTACCCCTGAACTACGAACGCCAAAAGCTGCATAACACCAGCCAGCGAGACAAGATAACCCAGGCATTGCTTAGCCTTGCGGGCCTCGGCACCTCCGAGCTTCAATACCGATTGCCCTTTGACGATGAGTTGGCCGCAGGCTTTGCAGGCTCTCTTAGCCGCAGCCAGCGCACGGCAGATCAACTAAAGAGCCTGATCTATACCATGTTTGGCTTAGATATCGAGATTGAACAATTCAAGGGCCAGTGGGCACCACTGGATGAGGAAGTTGCCTGCCAATTACCCGGCGATGAAAACCCGCTGGGTGTCAACAACCAGCTGGGTGTGAACTCCATTATTGGCACCGAGTGCTATCACGCACAAAGCAAGTTCAGCGTAGTAGTGGCCCCGCTGCCCTACAAACGCTTCATGGAGCTCGCGCCGGGCACTAAAAAGCTTGAGGCCTTGCAATCGCTGATACGCATGAGCGTGGGAGTTGAAATGGAATTTGACATAGCCATCTCCACATCCCACAACCAGGTGCCCCCTACCCGGCTTGTGGACGAACCCGACTACCAACCTTCACTCGGCTGGAACAGCCATCTGCACACAGACAGCGTGTTGGGTATTGAACCTATGAACATAAATTTATCACACGACATGCAAGCGCCAGACGAAGGCATACCACTGTATATATAAAAGGGATAGCAACATGATTAACATTAACTTGAAATCGCTGGTAGACAAAATGGCGCCGCCACTGCGCGATGCGCTGGAAGGTGCTGCCGGGCTCTGTATGGCCCACAACCAATATAATGTTGAGCTTGAGCACTGGCTGCTAAAATGCCTCGACCAGCGTAATTCCGATGTACAAACTCTGCTTGAAAAATTCGATATCAATGCAGCCGAGTTTGCTCGCCAATTGGCCGATGCCATTGCCAAGTTTAAATCCGGCAACAGCCGTCCGGCAGCGCTGGCTACCTCACTGGTGGATGCCGCCAAATATGCATGGATGCTGGCCTCTGTAGAATTTGGGCACCAGCAGCTTACCTCTGGCCACTTGCTGAGTGCGGCATTGCTTGATGAGCAACTGCGCAGCCAGCTCACCAGCAGCAGTAAATTGCTGCGCGAAATCGCGCCTGAATCATTGAAGGAAGCCGCCCGCGCCTTGATTGGCGCAGGCACTGAACTACCGCCGACTGATTCACCCATGCAGCAAGCAGAACCTGGTGCTGTTAGCACCTCCAAAACGCCCTCGCTGGATAAGTACACCATTAACCTGACCGCCCGCGCCCAGGAAGGGAAAATAGATCCGGTGCTGGGGCGCGATGAAGAAATACGCCAGTGCATAGACATACTCACCCGCCGCCGCCAGAACAACCCCATCCTTACGGGCGAGGCAGGTGTCGGCAAAACCGCTGTGGTAGAGGGCTTTGCCCTTCGCATTGCCAGTGGCGATGTACCAGACCCGCTTAAAAATGTTGCCGTTCGCACACTGGATTTAGGCTTGCTGCAAGCCGGCGCCAGCGTGAAGGGCGAATTCGAAAATCGCCTGAAATCCGTCATTGAAGAAGTGCGCGCCAGCCTTTCACCCATCATTTTGTTCATTGATGAAGCCCACACAATGATCGGTGCAGGCGGCAAAGAAGGCCAAGGCGATGCAGCCAACCTGCTAAAGCCTGCCCTGGCCCGTGGCGAGCTGCGCACCATCGCAGCCACAACCTGGGCCGAATACAAAAAATACTTTGAGCGCGACCCTGCATTAACCCGCCGCTTTCAAGTGGTAAAGGTTGAGGAACCCTCTGAGGATAAGGCCATCGACATGATGCGTGGGGTATCCGATACACTGCAACAGCACCACGGCGTACGCATTCTCGATGAGGCCATAGTCGCCTCGGTAACGCTTTCCAATCGCTATATTCCAGGTCGCCAGCTGCCAGACAAATCCGTTAGCCTGCTAGATACTGCCTGTGCCAGGGTGGCCTTGAGCCAATCGGCCATGCCCGGCGCTATAGAAGATGCCAAGCGCCAACTGGAGCGCGCAAACAGCACACTGGCAAGGCTTAACAGAGAACATGCAGCCAGCAACAGTCAGGCGGAAGACATCGCCCAATGGGAATTACGCAAATCAGAGGCCCAAGAGCGACTTGCCCGCCTTGAGCAGCAGCTCAATGAAGAGCAGGCATTGGTGAACGAAATTCGCACGGTACTCACCCGTATTGATGAAAACTACCTGCAACAAGATGAAGCCAAAAAGCTTTCTGCAGACGACATTAAGTCCCTTCAACAAAATCTTGTGGCGCTGAGTGAGCAACTGAAAGGCATTCAAGGCGAGCACCCCATGATTCAGGCCGCTGTAGACGAGCAAGCCATTGCAGAGGTTATTGCCAACTGGACAGGCATACCCGTTGGCAAGATGGTGGGCGATGAAATTCGCAATGTACAAACATTGGCCGAGCGCTTGGGTGAGCGGGTGATTGGACAACCCCACGCGCTTGAGGCCGTGGCCCAAGCCATTCGCACCTCGCGAGCAGGCCTGACAGACCCACGCAAACCCGTAGGCGTATTTCTTTTCTGTGGCACAAGTGGCGTGGGTAAAACCGAAACAGCACTGGCACTGGCTGATCAACTCTTTGGTGGCGAGCAAAATATCACCACCATTAACATGTCTGAGTTCAAGGAAGAGCACAAGGTATCGATGCTGCTAGGCTCACCACCCGGCTATGTAGGCTTCGGCGAAGGTGGCGTATTAACCGAAGCTGCACGCCGTAAGCCCTACTCGGTTATTTTGCTTGATGAAATGGAAAAGGCGCACCCAGGCGTGCAAGACATCTTTTACAACCTGTTTGATAAGGGCACCATAAAAGATGGTGAAGGGCGAGACATCGACTTCAAAAATACCGTGATCATCATGACATCCAACGCAGGAGAAGATGCTATTCGCGCTATCTTCTCCCAGGTTGACGAAAAGCCGGAACCCGATGTATTGCTGGATAACATTCGCCCCTACCTTTTGCAGCACTTTAAGCCTGCTTTCATGGGCCGCTCGAATGTCATCGCCTTCTATCCCTTAGACGATGAAAACCTGATGAAAATCGCCGCCATCAACATGGCTAAAATCAGCAAGCGGGTGGCGGCTCACTATGGCGCAGAATTTGGTTATGACGAAGACGTATTGTTACATATTGTGGCAAGGTGCCAGGAATCTGATACGGGCGCACGCAATATAGAAAACATCTTAAATCGTACGCTGCTGCCGGCATTGGCATCTGAGTGCCTTGCCAAAATGGCAGAGGGTGAAGCCATCGAAAAAATCTATGTAGGCGTAGACGAAGAAGAGAACTTTACCTACGAGCTTAGTTAGCTCTCAGGCTCTAACCTCACCCGGGGGCTTGCCGGGTGAGGTTTTTTCAGACTATTTTATAATCTACCTGACTACTAATCAGGCAAAGGCTTCTTGCGCTACCGCTTGATCAGAATTTTCTAATGTTGCCTCATGAAACCTTAACGAGCGTCCAATGGCATCAAAACAGGGGCAAATCTCAAGAAAGCGCGCGCTGGCCGTCCAGCAATAAAGCGCCACAAAGCAATCAGCCCCACAATGGGTTGCAATACGGTAGGTAACCGCAGCCTCACCAATAACACCGGCGATCTCTGCCACATAAGCACCACTACCCAATTGTTTTTCAGGCCGTTTTTTAATGACCGATTGCGATACCCACCCAAGCGCAGCCTGGCAGGTTGCCTCTGCGTAAGCCGCTAAAGAGAAGCTGCTTTCAAAACCTTGCCGAGGCTGCTTGATAGCGATCATATAGGCATCCATTTCGCGCCAGCCTGCCTGAATATCGGCGTTCGGATTTAATGTCGCCATAGGTTCCCAAGGCTCTGGCAATTGCAGGCTAAGGGTTTTGTCTGTTGAGAGGTGCCTTTGCCAACTAGTGTGTATTTGGGTTTTGGCCCTTTCTGCCCGTGGCACATCAGGGCTCACAGCAGGCGCGCTTGCTGCCGCCCTTTGCGGCCGGGCTTGCGTTTGCCCAGAGCGCGGCGCTTCAGGCCTTCGTTGCTTAGGGGCAGTTGACTTTGCCGTAGCCTGTGGTTTTCTCAGTGTGCCATACAAGACCTCCGCGCCTGATTTAACTTCCGTATGCCAACCAAGCCGCCAAAGGGATTTCAGCCGTAATTGAACCTCGGCAAGCGAGCTGGATTTAAAAATCGCCTTTGGGCTGGCCTGGTAGAGGGCTTTAGCACGCTTGGCGTTACCCTCACAAAGCTTGAGTAACCCCTGCTTGACGAGGGCTTCGGGCATATCCGTGCGCGTGCGCCCCGTTAACACCAGTGAATAGATTTTAGCCTTGGGCATAGCAAAGATAATCCCTTAAATTTATTCCTTAAACCGTCTTGCGGCTCAAAACTTTCTTAGGCATCAAACACAAAAGCCGAAAATCCTGCCAGTAAACAACCTCGTTTGCCTAGCGCATCATTTGAATTGCAATAAATACAACCATCAGCCAGTTGAGCGCAGCAAATAGCTAGCCGCCTATAATGACGGTGGGGCAACCCACAACAATTTTTCCACCATGGGCGGTAGAGTCGCCCATACGCGCTGCGGGCTTTTTATTAATCATTACTGTAGAGCTGCCACTCACCACCGTATCTGGCGGCCCCACGCAAACACAACTGGAACCCAGCGTTGCCGATGGCATACCGCCAATAATTACCGTTGGCCCGCCCGGTGAGACTATTGGGCCACCCACGTGAGGTACCGTGCCCGTCACCATCGGGCACACATGCATATCTGTAATGCGTGATGCAGGCTTACCCATGCTTATGCCTCTTCAACAACCAAACCATTACCACCACAGGCTAAATTAAAGCCCTGCTTCAGGAACTGCTGATAATTTTTCTGCGGGTTTTCCGGGTCAGACAAGACGGCGGCCAAGCTCACACTGCCAGCAACAGCATGGGCATACATATAGTGCGGCACCTGTATTTCCGGCTCACCGGGGGCCGCTAAGCTACCGGTAGACCAAGCGGCTGCGGTAGCGGCCCAACCCGCCGGCGTTTTGTGCCCGGTTTTTTCACCAAGTAACTTTGCTCGCTGGCGGTTTTCCTCCGTAGGCTGCTTTGCCCATGCCTCTGCTGCAATAAGGGCATCGACATTTGCAGCATCTGTTTCTGGCGTTTGCACAGCCCGCGAGGCCAGGCACGCCCACCACACGGCTTCCCGTTTAGGCAAACCGTGCGCCAACAGCTTTACGGCATCAAGAAAGTGGCCTGCGTTATACAAGTTTTCAATACTTACCCGTGGTGCGGTACCAGGCACCAGGCACTCCACAGCCTCATCATCACTAAGCTCGAACTCTTTTAACAACTCTGCCGCCGTTAATGCCTTGATTTTTATCCAGTCAGTCATAATTCAATCAGTTAATCAGTGTAATGCCGCCTTTGAGCGTAAGAGATGCGCCCGCCTTCACTTCTGCCGTAGCATCGCCTTTACAAGAGAGCGTTGTGCCTTTTATCACAATGCCAGCAGGCGTAAGCTTAATGCTAGAGCCACCCACCTTAAGCTCAATAGAAGCTTTGGAGGTGATTTTAATTGCACCTTGCACGTCTACGGTTTGGGTGCCCTTGGCAACCTTCAGCGTCTGATTGCCAGACTTGACGCTAATATCCTGATTACCCTTGGATATCACAACCGTTTCATTTCCTTTGGCAACAGTGATGGAGCGGTTATTGGTAACTTCCAAGGTCTGGTCGTTTTCAACTTTCCCCAACTGATCGTTATGGATCACGAAGCGGTGATCTTTACCCGCCTCCATATATATTTCTTCTTTGCCACCCTTATCATCAAAACGCAGCTCATTGAATTTACTGCCTTCAAACTCTGTTTTCCAGCCGGACTGGGTGGCCGTGTAGTTGGGCCCGGTATTTTTCTCGTTATATACGGCCCCCGTTACCACGGGCCTGTCTGGGTCTCCATTTAGGTAGTTAATCACAACCTCTTGGCCTACCCTGGGTACAAAGTTCGCACCCCAGTTTTTACCTGCAAAAGATTGTACCACCCGAACCCAGCACGAGTTTTGCGCGCTATTCCAAGGGAAGGTGACTTTCAGTTGTGTGTAAACGTCGTCAGATCCATCGGCGGTGGTTGCCTTTACTTCCACCACCTTGGCCACCTGTGCGCTGGTCACATTGCGGGCAAATGCCGCAGGGTCAGGGCGCGGGATAACACCCACGGGTACTGCAGAAAACTGATTAATGTACTGTGTGGTTTTGCCATTACCATCGGCCGCGGCAATATGCAATTGGGTAACCAAGTATTCGCCAGCCTCGGATTCAAGCTGATGATCTAACTTAAATTTCCCACCGGCTATAGCGCATGTACAGTTACTGGTGACCTCAGCCACATCAAAACCGGATTCAATGGCCTCCATGGCATGGCTGGCAATATCTTTATTGGAGGCTTCGGTAATTTTATGTTTGTGATCCTGATCAAGCTCAAGAATATAACTACCATACTTCTGAATTTTGAAAGACTTGACTTCATTTAAGGAAGATTTGGTTTTAACCTGGTATTTGCCGTCTTTATCGGGAGCAAACTCACTGTAATCCTTAAACTCAAAACCGCCAGTGTGAAAACTGAAATTTCGCTCCCAACTGCTTATCGTGCTTTTAGTCGGCTGGCTGCCATGCCCGTTAAATTCAAGCGTATCTTTAGAGCAGTTAAAAAAGCCCTGGGCATCGTCTACCAATACCAACTCGACTTTCTTGTCATCGTGATTAAAGTAGTACGCAATACCCTCTTCGGCCATTAATCGGCTGACGAAGGCAAAATCTGTTTCTTCAAACTGCACGCAATAGCGGCGGGTTTTATAGCCACCTGAAAGCTTACCCGTAGAGAACTTTACAAAAGACGAATACTCACCCAGCACTTCTTCTATCACTTGCTTGGCGGTTTTGTTTTCAAAGATGCGATTTTTACTACTAAGCTGCGAGAACCACAACCCGGGCATAATAACCACCCGATAGTTGCGAAGCTGCTCGGCATTGACATCAAGCATCCCCAATTGCACAACATAGCCGTGAATGTATCGGGTAGCCTCTTCACCTTCTTTGTTGATTGAAACGGTGATCGGCTTTCCAACAAGATCTTGTTGTTTTAGCTTGTGGTCGCCAGACATCATGTCCAGCTCATAGCGATAAAGCCCTGATATGCATTCATCGCCCACCAAGCGGGTGGCAATGAACTTATCTGCGCCCAAAGGCGAGGTTACTTGCAACAAGCGATGATTTTGATTGAGGGTCGCCATGACGGGGTACAAATCCTTGTAATATGTCTACGTTCAAGTATCTCGGCTACTCGATGGAATCCGAACGGCCCATGTTTATGTCAAGACCAAACGGCAAAAGGCCGAGGCCCCTGCACAGCAGAGGCGCCCGACCCGGCAAGCGAAAAAACGCTTACAGTGGTGTAGCTGTAGTAAGGTCGTAACCAACACGCATGTTCTTGGTGTTCTTGTTGGTTTTGTCTGCGTGAGTCAGGTCTGCTTCGATTTTGGCGAAGCTCAAAGACAGGGACTCCTGTGGCGCACCACCGGCAGCAGCACTTACGCTGTAAGAAGAGATGATCACTTCTTCCAGAGTGTAAGTTGCGTACTTCTCAACTTTGTTGGCACCGGTTTGAACAACGTGGATTTCTACCTTCACACCGGCATCGCCAGTTACAGAGGCTTTGAACAGGCCGCCTGAGGCTGAATCCAGTGGTTTGGTAACGGTGATTTCGCTGATGCTTGGACGTGACGCTTCACGGTTAGCCATAGCACCGGCTTCCATAGTGATGGCACGGCCAACACCAAAGTGGAAGTTATCTACTTCAATCCAGTTGGCATAGCCCTCTGCGGTTACGTTGCCAGCGGGTGAATTGCCGTTGAAGTTCATGTAAATCGCCATGATTGAATTCCTCTTTCTCTGTGGTCGATAAATGGGCGTTTGTTGTAAAACAATCCAGCAGTCCTTTGTGGAGTAAAGCAACTGCCTCTCTTGCCTCTCAGCAATTGAGGTGCATTTAAGCAGAGTGAAAATGCCGGTAAAAGCCCCGCAGGCTGGCTTTTAAATCCACTCTGGCACGATTTATTTAGTTCACTCTGACACCTTTTAAAAAGAATCTGGCAAGCCTCTGGTTAAGCGCAGAAAACACGGAAAAAATAGCGGTTTAGAAAGCAGCTGCGTGAAATTTAGCCAATCTTTTCCGCAGGCACTCTGACACGCATTTAATAAAATCAGCGCAAAAAAAATCCTCCAGTTGGAACACGTCAGTACCAACTAGAGGATAATTAACACCGCAGGCTGTTATGCGCGGTTTACATTCTGTTGAATTTTTTGGTGCAAAAATGCCACGCCAAGCAGTGCCAAGCCCAGCCCCATAAAGGATGCCACACGCCACAAACCTTGCAGATCGGCCATATCAACCATAAATATTTTCACAATAACCACAGCCAGCAGCAGCATACCCGCCCGGTAACAGCGCTTGCCCCAACGCCAACTGCCGCCAAGTAATGCCGCTACCGCACACAGCAACCACACCACCGAATAGGTATACAGCTCACCATCAAGTACTGCGGCCTTGAGTGAAACAGTGCCTTGCCACAAATGGCGAATCTCC
The DNA here is from genome assembly GCF_024138675.1 of Simiduia sp. 21SJ11W-1. Classification (NCBI taxonomy): domain Bacteria; kingdom Pseudomonadati; phylum Pseudomonadota; class Gammaproteobacteria; order Cellvibrionales; family Cellvibrionaceae; genus Simiduia; species Simiduia sp. 21SJ11W-1. Next base: position 2,420,981 of record NZ_CP090959.1, read on the forward strand.
ACAGTTAAAAACAGCAAACCGGCACCGGCAGCAAGCAAAGGCATCCAGGTCGAAAGCGGGCTTGGGTAGTAACGGCGAATCAGCAAGCACCAAACAATGGGCAAGCCGAAAGCGCCCAGCAATAAATTCATCATGGGCCTTGTACCCACCTCCCCCCACAGCCACTGGCTACTGCTGAAAAAGGCCATCACCAAGGCGAGATAATTTAATGCCGAAGCTGCCAGCAATACTTTTGCATAGGCCCGATACCAAGCGGCGAGCTGGGCGCCCAGGGTGGCCTTCAAGTGATACACCAATCCCAATGCACAAAACAGCGAAAGATTAACCACGGCGTCTATTGCTGAAAACTCGGCGGCATACACATTGCCATCGTGCAGCCAGTAACGCGCCTCAGACCAAAGCGTTAGCACCAACAAATGTAGCGCTGCGGCCTCGGCCCAGCGTGCTAATGCTGGCATTAACGCCAGCCAGCGCGCCGCCAGGTAGCACATGGCCGTTGCACCGCCGTAGGTCCAGAGCGTCCAGTGGCCGGATTGGGTGTAGCTTGCAAGCCATGGATTGAGTGTTAGCCGAACCACCACAATCACGGCAATTAGCTTGAAAAGCCAACCAAGCTCCGGGGCATCAAAGCGCTTCATCACCCACGCCAAAGACAAAAGTTGTGAGGCAACGGCGAGGGTTAAGGTTGCTTCATCGAGTAACCAGGCGGCGATAAGTGCATAGGCGAAGTGGCCGGCCAACAACAGCCATACGGTAAGCGCCTTGGGCCAGGTTTTTGATTGCGCCATAAAAGCCAGCCACATAGCGGTGGCCGCCAGCAAAAATGCCAGCATCGCCCACTGCCACACCGAGGCATAATTCTCTGCCAGTAAATAGCCCGTAAAGAGCTGAAGAATGGGCACCATTGCCAACAGGCTTGGCCACCAGGCACCGGTTTTTAATTTGAGGTTACGCAGTGCAAAGCCCATAAAAAGCGCAGCAAAAGCACTGAGGAAGGCAAAAAATTGGGTGTGTTCAGCGGCCGCTAAAGGCTTGAAAGCCCACTGCCCTGCGTCTTCATGCAGTTGATGCAGCAATACCGCACCATTGACCCCTAAAAAGCCGGCCCAACCGAAGCAGGTATAGCGCACGCGGCTGCTGGCCAGCCACAGGGTTAACGCCGGCAGCAACAGCCAGCTGAGCCATGCGCCAGACCAACCGCTAACCAGCAAACTCATTAAAAACGCGGCCCAAATCGCGATATGGGTGAGCAGCGCAGGCGGCGTGTCATCATGGCGCACGATTGCACGCAAAGGCCAATGGGGCTCATCATCTGCTGGCGTAAACCGCAACCAAAAATTACCGCCAGGAATTGCCAAAGTGATATAGGCAAGCACGGCAAGATACACCAGGCGCCAGTGCTCGGCATCGACGCTGCTAAACGATAGGGCCCACCACAACAATGCACCGGCTATACACCCCCACCACAACCAGGGCCGGTACACCATGCGCAACAGCCACAGCACCGAGGCTGAAATAATCAGCGCATAAGCCATAGCCGCAAGAATGTTGCCACTTCCGGTAGATACCAGCAGCGGCACACTGTAAGCACCAAGCATGCCGATGGCGGCAAGCACCGGGCCGTGCAACAAGGCCAACCACAAGGTGGCCACTGCCACCAATGCCAGGCACGCGAAAATAGTCAGCGGGCTGAACATTTGATACAGGTGTAACGCCGCCAAAAACGCCGCAAACAGGGTAATACTGCCACCGCCGGCCAAGGCCGCAAACGATGGGTGCGCGCCCTGCTTGGCGCGCAACCAGAGCGCGCCCAGGTGCAGGGCAATGCCGGTCACAATGCCACCAGCGATGCGAGCGCCGGGGCCCAACAGGCCTTGCTCAATGGAATATTTGGCAAGAAACACACCCGCCAGCCCCACACACAGGCCGCCCAGCCACACCATCCATTGTTGCTGCAAGCGCGCCCAAAAATCCGGCCCGGTTAACAAGGGTTGTGGCGGGCGCGGCGTATCGCTGGGGGGTGAAGGCTCGGTATCCAGATCGAGCTCCAGTGAAAACTCGTCTGTTTCATGCGCGCCTTCAGCCTTTGCCGACACCGCTGAAGTTGGTTCAGGTGTGCTTGATGCATAGGACTTTGGTGAAGGCTGAATAACTCGCGAGACATCCGGGCTTGCTGGCGGGCCTGGTGGCTTGGGTGTAGATTCAGCCGGCGCCTCGGCATTGGCTGCCCATTTTCCCGAGCCCAAATCACGGCGCAGGGCTGTGAGATCCTCGCGCAATTGCCGCACCTGCATGAAGGCTGAAAAACCCAGTATTGCGCCAATAATTACGGCCAAAATGAGGCCAACCAAGACTAACCCTAATACTTCCATGCAATAGCCTCACGCCTACTTTTTATTATGATTTCCAGATTGCAACCGCGCTTGCGCTTATCTACCCGGCTCGCTGCCCGTATCGGGCAACTGATTAGGAGCCCGCTTTAGCGCGCGCTTTTGTTCACGGCGCGCACGAAAAAAATCACTCAACAAGGCACTGGCCTCGGCCGCCATTACCCCTGCGGTTACGCTGAGCTTGTGGTTTAAAAAGCCCCGCTCAAAAAATGCCTCCTGGCTTTGCACCACGCCCGCCTTGGGTTCGGCGGCGGCATACACCAGGCGATCTACCCGCCCGTGAATCATGGCGCCGGCGCACATACTGCATGGCTCCAAGGTGACATACAAGGTAGTGCCGGGCATGCGGTAATTGCCAAGCTGCTTGGCCGCCGCACGCAGGGCAATCACTTCGGCGTGGGCCGTTGGATCTTGGCTGCTAATAGGCTGATTAAACCCCGCCCCCACCAATTGTTGATTGCACACCACCACTGCCCCCACAGGCACTTCGCCCTGCAGGGCTGCAAGCTTAGCCTGCGCCAATGCCTGCGCCATCCAGTGGGCATCCCACTGGGCGGTATTTTCTGCCGAACTACTGTGCGTCATGAGCCAACGCCTGTGCAGAGGCCTTGTAAACCGAGATCACAAAATCTGCCGTCAGGTCAGTAAACTGTGCGGCAAATTGCGTTTTTTGTTCATCGGAAAGTTTATAGGCGAAGGGCGTCATGGCAAGCAGTTGTGCCAATTGCCCGGGGCCTGTTACCGCAATGCTGAAACTCACCTGTTGCGCTCGCTCAAGTTCGAATCCCACTGGGGCTGTGGGCGGCTGATGGGGGCGTATATCCGGGTAGATAAACTCGCGCAAGGCAAGCAGGTGTTGCGCGCCCGGGGTCACCACTATCAGGCGGCCCTTGGGCGTGAGCACACGCGCAACTTCTTGCGCGTCAAAAGGTGCAAAAATCACAAGCGCTGCATCAAATTGGCCGCCCGCCAGTGGCAGGCGCTTGCTTGAGGCCACCGCCAGTGACTGGCCGGGCAATGCGGCCCTGGCAGCCTGGCGCACGGCATCGCGCGAGATATCTATGCATGCCACGCTTGCGGCCACGTCTGCCTGTGCTTTTAAAAGTTCGCGTGCGTAGTAGCCCTCACCACAGCCGATATCCAGCCATTGGGTGAGCGGGCCAAGCTCTGCAAAACACAGTTTGAGTGCAGCCACCAAAGGTTGATAGCCGCCGCCGGCGAGAAAGGCCCGGCGTGCGAGAATCATGTCTTTGTTGTCACCCGGGTCTGGCCGCCTTTTTTGGTTGGCCAGCAACAGGTTGGCGTAGCCTTCTTTAGCCAGATCGAAGGTGTGGCCGCTGTCACAAACCCAGGCGCGATCACGCAAGGCCAAGGCTTGCTGGCACACGGGGCACTGCCAGCGAATCATGCAGGAGGCCCCGCCAGTTCATCCAGCCCCGGCGCGCCGGAGACAAACTCAAAGCGCGCCACGGATTCACCGGCCACGCTAACCTGCTCGGTAAACATATCCAGCGGGCGGGTCCACCAGCTGTAATCACCGTACAGACACCGGTACACCACCAGCCACTGCTCGGTTTCGCTGTGCCTGGCAACACCAAATACCTGGTATTGCTGGCCTTTGTAATGACGGTATATACCGGGCTTGACGGTCATACGGAATCTCTGGCTAGGAAAACCGCGAGTTTACCAAAAACCGCCCTGCCCTGCGGGCCTTGTTGGCAGGCGCCTATTGCTCCACAAAGGCCCGTTCAATCACATAGTGGCCGTTGTTTGAGCTACGCACCTCATCAAACCCCAGTTCATCAAGAATACTGCAGGTATCTTTCAGCATGGATGGGCTGCCACAAATCATGAAGCGGTCATCGGTGGGATTTATTTGCGGTAAATCCAGATCCGCCGTGAGCTTGCCCGAGCGCAGCAGGTCCGTCAGCCGGCCCTGATTGTGGAAGGCTTCGCGGGTGACCGTTGGGTAATAGCAAAGCTTTTCACGCACCAGCTCGCCAAAAAACTCATTATTTGGCAGCTCGCGTTCAATCACATCGCGATAGGCAAGCTCGGATACATAGCGCACCCCATGGGTGAGAATAACCTTGTCGTACTGCGCGTAGACTTCTGGGTCTTTAATGATACTCATAAAAGGCGCAAGCCCCGTGCCTGTGGCAAACAACCACAGGTGTTTGCCAGGCAAGAGGTGATCGGTTACCAAGGTGCCTGTGGTTTTGCGGTTGATAATTATCTGGTCGCCCGGTTTTACCTGTTGCAATTGCGAGGTTAAGGGGCCGTCTGGCACCTTGATAGAAAAGAACTCCAGCTGGTCTTCGTAGTTGGCACTGGCAATGCTATAGGCGCGCAGCAGCGGGCGGCCGCCATCCTGCTCCAGGCCCATCATGGTGAAATGGCCGTTGCGAAAACGAAAGCCCGCATCGCGGGTGGTTTTAAAGCTAAACAGGGTGTCGTTCCAGTGATGGACTTCCAAAACAGTTTCTTTAATCAGGTTGCTCATAACCACTCCTCATCGAATGGCCCTAGACTAGCCACCACACTTTAATTGGTAAAACGGGATGTTTTTATATATATTATCTGTTTTATAGATATAGATAAGCACAGGTAGGCACATGCCATGGCAAACCACACCCCTAGCGCCCTGCACTTTACCCTGCGCCAGCTGCAGGTGTTTATTGCGGTAGCCCACTTCCACAACGTAAGCCGGGCGGCCACGGCGCTGGCCATGTCGCAATCTGCCTGCAGTAGCGCCCTGAAAGACCTAGAGAGCCAATACGGCCTGCAACTGTTCGACCGGGTGGGCAAGCGCCTGAAACCCAACGAGCTGGGCGAGCAGTTAAGGCCCCAGGCCGAAGCGCTGTTGGCACAGGCGCAGGCCTTCGAACAAAGCCTTGGCCGCCAGCCCGGCGCCGGTAACCTGCGCATTGGCGCCACCCTTACCATCGGCAACTATCTGGCAGTTTCGTTACTGAATCAGTACCTGCAGGAAGCGCCCGGCAGCGACGTGCATTTAGATGTGGCAAACACCGCACAAATCACTGAAGCCCTGCTGAACTTTGATATTGATGTAGGGCTGATTGAAGGTGAAGTGCATCACCCGGCCCTTGCGGTGCGCCGCTGGCAAGCCGATGAGCTGGTATGCTTTTGCGCACCCCACCACCCCTTGGCCACGCAAGGCCAGCTAAGTGACGCGGCCTTGCTGGGCGCCCGCTGGATTCTGCGCGAATCAGGCTCCGGTACGCGGCAAACCTTCGATCGCGGCATGCACGGGCTACTTCCTCAACTGGATGTGCTATTGGAGTTGCAGCACACAGAGGCCATCAAGCGGGCCGTTGAGGCGGGTTTGGGTATTTCGTGCCTGTCGCGTATCTCGCTGGCCGACGCCTTTGAGCGCGGCTCGCTGGTGCCACTGGCCACGCCCCACCGGGATTTTTCACGGGATTTATACATTGCCCTGCACAAACAAAAATATCAGGGCAGAGGCCTGAGGCGCTGGCTGGCTATTTGTGAGGAGGCGGTGTCTGGGCGGGTGGGCTAGTCGTCGTCGAGTTCGAACAACTCATCAAGGGGCACGCCAGCAAAGGGCTTGCTGTCTTCAATGACCAATTGCGAGTGCATTTTTTCAATGCCCAGTTCCTGCTCCAGCAGGCCTTCGCTCAAGGTGTTGAACTGGGCGGCATCCACGCACAGAAACTCCAGAATGTAGTCGTACTCGCCGGAGATTTTATAACAGCGGATCACCTGTGGAATGTGCGCAATGGCCTGTTTGAAATCGCGATTTACCTTCGGATCTTGCGACACCAGTGACACATTCACCAAAAAGTGAACATGCCGCAATTTGGCGAGGTTAAGGCTTGCGCTATAGCCGGCAATCCACTTTTGGTTTTGAAGCTTCTTAACCCGCGATAAACACGCAGACTCAGACAAAGACACCTTTTCTGCCAGGCGCGCATTGCTAATGCGCGCATCTTTTTGCAAGGCGTTAAGGATTTTTAAATCAATTTTGTCGAACTTCATGAACTCGCACTACCCTTGGGCAATTTAATGGCTCGCGGCTGCCCGCTCAGTGGTGCGGGCAGCCTCTTGCTCGAGCGCGGCACGCTCGGCATCGGTAATGGGCACAATTTTAAACTGAGAATAGCCATAGATGGCAGAGATCACAGGGTTTATGAGGTTAAAAAAGCAATAGGGCAAATAGGCAAGCGTGGCCACGCCCAATGTACCGGCCATGTAGGCACCGCAGGTATTCCACGGAATCAGGGGTGAGGTAATGGTGGCCGAATCTTCCAGTGTGCGCGATAAATTCACTGCACTCAGCCCGCGCTTGGCAAACTCCATGCGAAACATGCGCCCGGGCAATACGATGGCGATGTACTGATCCGCCGTCACAATGTTGGTGCCTATGCAGGTGAGAATGGTGGAAACTACCAGGCCACCCACGGATTTCGCAAAGCGTAAAATTGTGGCGATTAACGCCTCAAGAATGCCCACCCGCTCAATTACCGCACCCATCACCATGGCACTGATAATCAACCACACAGTGGTGAGCATCGAGCTCATGCCGCCGCGCGACAGCAGGCTGTCGATTTGCTCGTTACCGGTGGTGGCCACATAACCGTCGGCAAAGGCCATCCAGATACCCTTAAATAACCCAAGGGCCACGGGCAGGCTTGCATCCACACCGGCGAATTTGAGCACCGCCTCTGCCTGAAAAATAACGGCAAATACCGCACCCAACAAAGCACCCAGGAAAATACTGATAATGGCCGGCACTTTTTTATAGGCCAACACAAACACCGCCAACAACGGGATGAGCAGCCACAGGTTAATATTGAAGTTGTTTTCCAAAAGGCTCAGCATGGCTGCCATTTCGGCATCGGCCTCAGGCACCTCGGCACGCATGCCCACCACCAAAAACAACAGCAGCGCAATGATAATACTGGGGGTTGTGGTCCATACCATGTGGCGAATGTGGGTGAATAAATCGGTGCCCACAACGGCCGGGGCCAGGTTGGTGGTATCGCTTAAGGGCGACATTTTATCGCCGAAATAAGCCCCGGAAATAATCGCACCGGCGGTAATTTCTACCGATAACCCCAGCCCGGCGGCGGTACCTATCAAACCGATACCAATGGTGCCCGCGGTTGTCCAGGAGCTGCCGATACTCACACTCACCAGGGCACACACCAAACAGGCGGCGGCATAAAACCAGCTGGGGTCGAGCAGCTGCAGGCCGAAGTAAATCATGGTGGGCACGGTGCCGGCCAAAATCCAACTGCCAATGAGCATGCCGACCAAAAACAAAATCAAAATGGCGCCAAGGGCCACTGAGATACCTTTATAAATGGCGCTTTGCAGCTCGCTCCAGGATATGCCTGCCCGCCAGCCCATCAAGGCCGCCACTGCCGCGCTCAAACACAGGGCAATTTGGTTGGCGCCCATGGAGGAGCTATCGCCAAAGAGGTATACCGAGAGCCCCAAAAGGGTAAACAGGGTGAGCGTTGGCAGGGCAATTTCCCAGGCAGCCAGTGGTCTTGACATAGGTTAATCACTTCTAAAGTTATTATTCTGCTGCCGAAGAGGTTCGGCAGAGGGCCATCTTGGGCCTCATGGTAAACATAGCGGGCGGCAAGTGCCAGCAACGCAGGCACCGGCCCGCGACTACGCAATAAAAACGCAGCCGACAGGGCTGGGGTTAACGACCGTGGTTAAACGGCGGTGCGGGTGGCGTCTTCGGCGAGCATATTTGCCATGCGATCCATGGCTTTGGTTAGCACACTCACGGGTTGGGCCAGGGTGATGCGCACATAGTTAGCCGTTACATCACCAAAACCTGCACCTGGCACCACCGAGACGCCCGCTTCATCCAATAACCGCTCGGCAAATGCCTGGCCCGAACTTGCCACGCCATCGGTGCGCATCATCACAAACATGCCGGCATCGGGTGATTCCGCCGAGACACCGGCCATGGCATTAATGCGCGCTACCAGAAAGTCGCGGCGCTTTTTATATTCGTCACGCATTTGGGCTACGTAATAGTCATCGTGACGCAAGGCAAAAGCGGCGGCATCCTGGATAAACTGCGGGCAGCCGAACACACTGGCACCGGCCAGGTGGGTCAGGTGTGGCACCAGCGACTGGGGAGCAACCACCCAGCCCACGCGCCAGCCGCTCATGGCGTGGGATTTGGACAGGCCATCCACCATAATCACGTTATCCAAGGCTTCGGCTGCAGCGCGCAAACTCACGTGACGCTGCTTGAAGGTAATCATGGAATAGACTTCATCGGAAATCAGCCACACGCCGCGCTCGCGGGTGTAGGCGGCAAGCTCGGCAAGCTCGGCTGCAGAAATCATATTGCCGCAGGGGTTGCCCGGAGTATTGACGATGACCGCCTTGGTTTTGTCGGTAATGGCGGCCTTCATGGCGTCCATATCCAGGGCGAAGTTGGCATCGGCGCGCAGGGCAACGGGCACGGTTTTTACACCCACGGCATCAAAAACCCCGCAGTAACCTACGTACATCGGGTCTGGCACCACTACTTCATCGCCCACATCACAAATACAGCTGAACACGCTGTAGAGCGCGTTGGTGCCACCGGGGAATATAACGATGTCATCGGCGGCACAGGGGTGGGGCGAGGTTTTACTTTCAAGCTCGGCTACGGCCTCACGCAAACCCAATTCACCTTGGGCAGGCGAGTAGTGGGTGCGATCGCGCTTCATGGCCGCCAGCGCCTGGTAAAAAATGGGCTCGGGGGTGGGGAAATCCGGGTCGCCCACGCACAGCAAGATCACATCTTCGCCGTTGGCCTGCATGTCCAGTGCGCGGTCGTGTACCGCCCATACTTCGCTGGCCTCGCCGTCTAAACGATGAGCTAACTGGCTGATAGATAAAGGCTTTTGGGTGGACATTGGAGGTACCTACTGCAAACGGTTAACGGGCATTGTGTAAAGACACAAGCTTAGCCCGAGCCGCGCGCAGAGATTAGGGTAATGGCCACCCAAGGCAAGCCACCCTGCGGCCAGCGAGGTGTTGAAAAGAAGAATCTGCGTTAGCGCGAAAACACCACCGTTTTGTTGCCATTGAGCAGCACCCGGTGCTCTGCGTGCCAGCGCAGCGCGCGGTTGAGCACCACCGATTCAATGTCGCGGCCAATTTCAGTGAGCTCACCTGGCGTATTCACGTGGGTTACCCGCTCTACGGCCTGCTCGATAATCGGCCCTTCATCCAGATCGGCCGTGACATAGTGGGCCGTGGCGCCAATGAGCTTTACCCCACGCTCAAAGGCCTGATGGTATGGCCTGGCCCCTTTAAAGCCCGGCAAAAACGAGTGGTGAATATTGATCGCGCGCCCGGCCAATTGGCGGCACAGCTGGTTTGATAAAATTTGCATGTAGCGCGCCAGCACCAGGCACTCGGCGCCCGAGCTTTCCATCAAGGCCAACATTTCCCCTTCTTGCTGGGCCTTGGTGTCAGGGGTGATGGGCAGGTGATGAAACGGCAGCTGGTACCACTCCACCAGCTCCTGCATCACCTGATGATTGGAAACCACGCCCACAATATCAACGGGCAAGGTGCCCTGCTTCCATGCATTTAGCAGGTTGTGTAAACAGTGGCCCCATTGGCTCACTGCCACCAACACCTTCAAGCGCGAATCGGCATCCACCAACTGCCAATCCATGTTGTAGCGCCGGGCCACAGGGATAAACGCCGCCTGAACTTCCGCAAGCGTAAGGCTTTGATCGGTGGCATCGAGCACGGTGCGCATAAAAAAGCGGCGGCTCTCAACATCTTCAAACTGGTGTGATTCACGAATATTAAAGCCCTGGGCTGCAAACAGTGCCGCCACATTTGCCACAATACCCGGCTGATCTTCACAACTGAATTTCAAGACAATTTCACGTACGGGCTTTTCGTTTGCAGTTTTCTCAGGCGTACTCACAACCACTTCCTTTTATACTTTGATTTCGCAAGCTCGGTAGGCGCAGTTCTACTTAACAGCTCGCAACAAATTCGCTTAATTTAAGTCATTCATTCACTTTTATCGCAAGGCAGGGGCATTCTACACTAGGAATTCCAAAATGCGTGCGCGCAAGCCTGGGGCTGCAGGCGGCGGGCAAGCCGGCCCCCACTTACCTGCTTGGGTTATGCTGCCCTTGAGCGTTTGGGTTTACACTGCATGCCTGAGTGCCATTTGGCCAATTTCACCCGCGAGCAAGAGGTATTTATGGGTCGACCCGTCATTGCGATTACCGCCGAAACACTGGACAAACCCAAAGGCGAAGACACCACCCGCTACTACCAGATCATGGCCAAATACGTGGCCCCGGTGGTAGACCTGATGGGTGCGCTGCCGCTTTTGCTGCCCCCCATTGGCGACCAGCTCGATACCGACACCCTGCTCGCGCGGGTAGACGGCGTTCTGCTCACCGGCGGCGTTTCCAACGTGGAGCCACGTCACTACCAGGGCGGCGAAAGCTACCCCGGCTGCCCCCACGACCCCGACCGCGATGCCACAGTGCTGCCCTTGGTTAAAAAAATCATCGAGCGCGGCGTACCCCTGTTTGGCATTTGCCGCGGTTTTCAAGAGATGAACATCGCCTTTGGCGGCAGTCTCTACCAGCAATTGCACATTGAGGCCGATTTTGCCCTGCACAAAGCCCTGGTAGACTTTGATGCCCCCGCCGATGGCCTCTACGCCGATGTGCACGAATTGAACATTGCCCCCGATGGCATTCTGGCACGCATCACCAACGGCCCTGTGCAGCGGGTTAATTCCATCCACGGGCAAGGTATCAAGCGCTTGGGCGATGGCTTGCGCGTTGAGGGCACAAGCCCGGATGGGCTGATTGAAGCTTTCAGCGTTGAAAACGCAAAAGCCTTTGCCCTGGGTGTGCAGTGGCACCCCGAATGGAAGCCAACCCAGAACCCTATGTACCAAGCCATGTGGGAGGCCTTTGGCCAAGCCACACGCGCCTACGCCGAGGGCAAACAGCCTTAAAAGCTGCTACCGGGCTGGCTTAAAAAGGCCAGCTCTTCAGGCGTAGATGCGCGCCCCAAAATGGCATTGCGGTGCGGGTAGTGGCCAAAGCGATCAATAATCGCCTTGTGCCGGCGCTCGAAGTCTTCGCTGTTATCGCCCTCAAGGGAGGCAAACAGCACCATGGCCTGCTCATGCACTGCGGCCACCTCTGAGTGCATATAAGGCATATAGAGAAACTGGCGCTGATCATTGGTAAGCGCCCGGTCTTGCCCCTCATTCACCGCGTGCATTGCCACAGCCAGCGCTTGGGCGTCGGCCTCAAACGCCTCGGGGCGATTGCGGTAGATATTGCGGCTGAATTGATCGAGCACAATCACCAGCGCCAAGGCGCCTTCGGCCGATGTCTGCCAGTGGCTGCAGGCACCGCGCTTGGCATCAATTAACAAGGCTTCAAAGCGCTGGCCAATGGCTGCATCCAAAGCCGGATCTTTCTTCCACCACTGCGCCGGTGCGAGCTCTTTAAACCAGAAATCAAGCACCCTACCGGCCTGTTCAATGGGCCGCGGGTTGTTGGGTGGCTGTGGCGAGTGGAAATTCTGCATGCTAAAAATCTCAAAGCCAAAGCCCCTACCCTAGCCAAGGGGCTTTGGGCCGGTCAAGGTATCAATGGTGCCGTTGAATCGTTAGACTGGCCGCCAAATTATGAATGGAGGTACCGGTGCGCAAAAAATTAACCAGTATTTGGCCGCTGTTTTTCGGCATGTTATTGATCGGCTTGTGCGTGGGCGCACAGGGTACTTTGATCGGCCTGCGCGCCGCCCTTGAAGGTTTCCCCACCACGCTCACGGGCCTCATTATGTCGGCCTATTATCTGGGATTTTTATTGGGCGCCCACCGCGGCCAAAAAGTGATTCGCCGCGTGGGCCACGTGCGCGCCTTTGCCGCATTGACAGCGCTGTCTTCGCTGTGTGTATTAATGCATTCAATTTACGTAAACCCCTGGGCCTGGGCTGCCACCCGTTTCTTGACGGGCTTTGCCATGTGCGGCATTTACCTGGTGGCTGAATCCTGGCTAAACCAGGCAGCCGACGACAGCAATCGCGGCAAGATACTTTCGCTGTACATGATCACCCTGTTGGGCGGTATTTTAGGCGGGCAATTTTTATTGAACTTAGCCGACCCGCAAAGCTTTGAGCTGTTCAGTTTGATCTCGATTTTAATGAGCGCCGCGGCCATTCCCATTTTGGTCACCGCCATTGCCACGCCAGTAGTCACGCCCACACCCACCATCAGCCCGCTTAAGCTTTTTCAGTGGGCGCCCTTTGGTTTGGTGGGCGTGTTTTTAATTCAAATGTGCTCGGCCATGATTTTTGGTATGGCACCGGTGTACGCCAACATGAAGGGGTTTAACACCCAGGATGTAGCCTGGATCATGGCCAGTATTGTGGCCGGCGCACTGCTGTTACAGTGGCCGCTGGGGCTATTGGCAGACAACTTCAACCGGCGCATCATTGCCACAAGCCTCACGGCCATTGCTGCACTGTTTGCAATTATCAGTGGATTATTCGGCGAGCATTCGTTTTTAATTTTGCTGATTTGTATCGGCCTGTTTGGCGGTTTTACGCTGCCGCTGTATGCCGTATTCTGCGCACTGGTGAACGATTTCATGAGGCCTGAAAAAATCGTTGCCGCCAGCAGCACCATTTTATTAGTGGGCGGTGTTGGCGCATCAATTGGCCCGATATTAATCGCGCCATTAATGGATTTCGCGGGCCCGCGCGGATTTTTTTGGGGCTGTGCGGGCAGCCTGCTGCTTATCAGCATCTACGGTCTGTACCGCATGTCGCGCTTCCCCTATGCCGCTCGCCACGATCTACTGGAGATGAGCGTCATCCCCGGCGGCAACATCGGTACGGGTTTATTGAATGCTGACGACCTCAATACCGCCAATTTAGACCAAAAGCCGGCCCACCCTGAAAAAGAGGCCTAGGGCTTCAATCGAATTTGAATAGCGGTAGGCCGGCTTATAAAAAGCGCCTCTAATACGCAGGCCTATTGCTATTCCAAAACCGGCGCTAACCCGCATAGCGCCTACACCATTGCCTTCCTTCCCGGTACTGGCACCCGACTTTTGCAAAAATCTGCCAACTCAACACCGTGAGCATGCAGGCAGATTGACTATACTCAAACAGTGGCAGGCGTAACTGTGCACTCACACTCTCCGCCCGCCCTGGCCGCAAAGCCCACCTCTGCGTAATTGGGGTGCGTGTCATCCCTTTTTGGGCTTGCGCCGTAAGTACACTAACGCGGTGCTGTGTTTAGGGACGTTAAACGACATCAACTCGGTAACAGCCGCCTGCGATGGGCGCAACCCAGATGACGTTACACACTTTACAAGAAGTAAAGACCCGACATTCATTCACTGACATGAGCGGCGTAACTGTGAACAAGTATTTCCAATGTATCTACGTCTTGGTGGTTTGTTTGTTCAGCCTTTGGGGCCTGGCCGCACAGGCCAATAGTACAAGCCCGGCAACCGATTACCTGATTTCCCCCGATGAAAGTGGCGAAGATAATCTGACACCTATTCAATCGGCAGACGCAGCCCCACCCACTGCGCGCGCCTACCTGAATGCCATTGAAGACATAGAGGCCGAATACGGCGCCTACGATGTGCAGCTTTCGCAACACTTGAGCGGCCTTGGGCGGCAGTTGCAAAGTGTGGGCGAGCACGATGAAGCCATCGACCTGTTCAAACGTGCCATGCACATCCAGCGCATTAACTACGGCCTCTACGACATGGGCCAGGCGCCCATTCTGGAAGATCTCATTGAAAGCCAGATTGCCATTGGCGAATGGGAAGATGCCAACGATCGCTATCAATACCTCTATTGGTTGCACCGCCGCAACTACGGTACCGACGACCCGCGCATGCTGCCCATTATCAACAAGCTCAGCAATTGGCACTTAAATGCCTACGCGCTTAATGTAAGTAACGGGGTGTTCTACCACCTGATCAACGCACACAACCTGTATAAAGTGGCCGTGGATATTGTGAGCAATGCCTACGGGCAAAACGACCTGCGCATGATAGAACCCTTGCGCGGGCTCACTGCCTCCAGCTACTTTCTGGCCACCTACAAAGTCTCGAACCAAAACCGGATGTCGATGTCTAATGGATCGAAGCCTGCAAGCGAGGAAGACCATGCCAAGCTTGAGCAGTACATTATTAATAGCTACAACAGTGGCCGCGCAGCCATCAACCGCATGGTAGACATCTACAGCAACAACCCGGATGCACCGCCCGCCTCCGAAGTTAACGCACAAGTGGCGCTGGGTGATTGGCATCTGCTGTTTGGCAAATGGCACTCGGCAATGGAAGTCTACCAAGACAGCTACCAGAAACTGCTCGATCAAAACGCAGACCCAGCCCTAATTGCCGGCCTGTTCGGTAAACCCAAGCCGCTGCCGGACTTGCCATTAATAGACATCAAGCTCAATTCAGACATCAATACCGAGCACTATGTTTTGGCCAAATTCAACGTCAATGCCTACGGTCGCGCCAGCAAAATAGAAATTGTTGACGCGCACCCCGCCGATGACGACCGCAACAAATCCCGCGTGCGCCGCACCTTAAAGCAAACAAAGTTTCGCCCACGCATTGAAAACGGCGAAGCGGTTGCCACTAAAGATGTCACCCACAGGTACCTGTTTTCGGACAATAAACAATGAACAAATTGCCCTGGAAGCCTCAACTGATTACCGCCGCCTCCATGCTGATTGCACTGGCAATGGTGGGCTGTAAGCAAGAGCAACAAAGCCAGCAGCAACAGCCACCCACACCCAGCAGCCCTTCCAGCAGCAGCCAGCAATCCAAAAGCTCACCCAGCCAGTCGTCCGGGCGGCAAAGCTCACCCCAACAAAGCCAGACCAGTGGCGGCCAACAAAGCCCGTCGCAGCCAAGCAGCACCCAAAGCACGGGCCAAAGTAGCGCCTCTAGCAGCCCCTCGCGCCAACCAAAAGGGGACCAGGGCAGCGATGTATTCAGCCCTCCTGCCCCCAGCCAGGCAAACGCCGGAACAAAAGGTGCCGATGGCAGCCAGCAATCCACCGAGCAAGGCGCCCAGGGTAACCCAAGCCCGGAAACTGCCGACATTAACGATGCCGGCATGAGCCAGGGCCAAGGCAAACCCAAAGAAATCGATTTCTCGGAAGAAGAAGCCAGCACAGCCGCCAGCAGCAGCGCCCAGCAGAGCCAGAGCCAGAGCCAGAGCCAGAGCCAGAGCCAGAGCCAGTCTAGCGCCAGTGCCCAAGGCGGCCAGCGCGCCAATGCAAATCCTGCCACTGCGCAGGCAGGCGGCAGCGGTGCACCGGCGGGCACAACCGCCAGCAGCAGCCAAACACCCGCAAGCGGTGCGCAACAAACTGCCGGCGGTAATCAACAAACTGCCGGCGGCCCTGGGCCTGGCGGTGCGCCAGCAGGCCAGCCCGGCCAGCAGCCCGGGGGCAGTGGTGCCAGCGCCGGCAGCCTGAACGACCAGTTTGAAACCACCATTGCCAGCTACGACGGCATGATCCTGCGCGAGCGCGACTACATCGCCAACCGGCGCAATCAAAAAGGCAGCGAAGAGGACGTACAACAAGTAGAAGGGCCTATATTTGATGAAGGGGATCTCGCCTCTGAAGGCGGGCCACGCGGCGGCCAGGTAGCAGGCACGCCAGGGGCGCAGGGCCAGGGCGATGGCAATGGCAGCCAGCCCGAGGGTGGCACCAGCCGCCAGGGCGAATACCGCACAGTGGCGGTGGCGGCACCACCGCCAGACATTCCCACAGGCGATGACGACGACGTAGTGGCCCGCCAAATTCGCGAGGCCGCCATGCGCGAAACAGACCCGGCCCTGCGTGAAAAGCTTTGGGATGAATACCGCAAATATAAAAACCAAACCGCGAAGGGGTCGCAATGAAGCACCGTTACGCCCTGCAACTGGCCCTGTTCAGCCTGCTAATAGGCGCACTGGCCGCGTGCAGCATCCACAAGGTGAAGTCCACCAATCACGTGCCCGTTGAACGGGTATCACAAGAGATACCCGAGCATTTGCTGCTCGATGTGGGCATCCAGATTTTTGACCCGGGCATTGACGATGCCGCCGACTCGGATGACCTCGTGTTCCCCGAGGTGCGCCGGGCCGAATCGCGCTATATGCCGGTAATGCTGGCGGAAACCCTGCAGTCGTCGGCCGCATGGGGCGCCGTGCGGGTGGTACCTGCCGCCAATAAAAACAGCGATGTCACTGTGCGCGCAAAAATTGTGCAATCAGATGGCGAGCAGCTGGAGCTTGCGTTAGAAGTGCTGGATATCAGCGGCCGGGAATGGTTTGCGCGCACCTATCATGAAACCGCAAGTCACTACGCCTACAACAAGCGCCTGGTGAAAGATGTTGACCCGTTTCAGGGTATCTACAACCAGATTGCCAACGACATGCTGGCCTTCCAGCGCACCCTGACCGACACCGAAACCCGCAATTTGCGCACCATTGCCGAGCTGCGCTTTGCCCGCGATTTCTCGCCCCAGGCCTTTAGCGACCATCTGCAAGAAACCAAAGACGGCCGCTTTGCCGTGATGCGCCTGCCTGCCGCCGATGACCCGATGCTCAACCGCGTGAGACGCATCCGCGAACGCGACTACCTGTTTGTAGATACCCTGCAAGATTATTACGGCACCTTCGTGCGGGAAATGGATGGCCCCTACCAAACCTGGCGCGCCGAAAGCTACGATGCCGTCATCACCCAGCGGGAACTGGAGAGCCAAGCTACAACCCGCACCATTGCCGGTATTGCCGCCATCGTGGGCGGCATTGCCGCTGCCGGTAACAACAGCGGCTCCGGGCGGGTTGCAGGCCAGGTAGCGGTTGCCGCCGGTGGCTACATGGTAAAAAGCGGTTTCGATAAACGCGAAGAAGCCAAGATGCACAGCGACATGCTCATAGAACTCGGCGATTCACTGGAGGCCGCCATTGAGCCGCAGGTGATTGAGCTGGAAGATCGCACTATCACCCTCTCTGGCACCGTGGAAAACCAGTACGACCAGTGGCGTGAATTGCTAAAAGAAATCTATAAAGCTGAAACAGGCTTATAATAAAAAGCACAGATACATTAATCTGAATGCGGCCTTGGCGTATAAGGCCGCCTTGACAAGACCCAGCCTCGCGCATGGAGCACGGGGCCCTAATCAGTAAGTAACTGCATGAACGACCAACAAGCGCTGCCTTGGTGGCAGCAGTCGCGCCTTCAATATGCGGCAATCGGAATCCTGATTGCGCTAATGCTATTTGTCATTTTTATTCTGCCGAACTTCGTGGGGCCAGTGGCCATAGACGAGGCAGACATCACCGCCCCTGCGCCAAGCACAAAAGCCGCGCCCGCCGAGTCGCCCTTTGCCGACGCCCAACTCGCCCGCGAGCGCAAGCAGGCACAAGAAATTTTAAACAAGGTGTTACAACTGCAAGACCAGCTGGAGGGCCAGCAGGTAGAGCAATGGGGCGCAAAGCCCTATCAAGACGCCCTGGATACCGCCGCCAAAGCCGATGAATACTACCGCCAGCGGGAGTTTACTATCGCCCAGGAAAACTACCGCGCAACCCTCTCGCAATTACAAGCCTTGAAAGCACAGGCAAGCGAGGCGCTTAAAGAGCAGCTGGCAACGGGCCAAAGCGCGCTCGATGAAAAAGACGCAACCACTGCAACTCACGCGTTTAGCCTTGCGCTGGCCATTGCCCCAAACAATGAACAAGCGCAAACGGGTTTACGCAGCGCCGAATCCCTAGAGGCCGTGTTGGACCTGCTGCGCCGGGGTCGCCTTGAAGAAAAAACCGATCACTGGGAAAAGGCGCGCGCCAGCTACCGTGAAGCGCTGGCGCTAGATCCAAACTCGCCGCTCGCGCAAGCGGCTCTCACAAACATTGAAACCAAGCTGCGCGATCGCAACTTTACCCGCGCCATGTCTGCAGGCTTTAAGGCAATGGATGCAGGCGACTTCGCGGGGGCGCGCAAACATTTTCAGGCAGCAGGCGCCATCAAACCCAACGATGACGCCGTACCCGTAGCGCTGCAGCAGGTAAACAACCAAAGCCTGCAAACCAGCATCAACAACAAACTGGCCCAGGCCCGTGCCGCAGAAGCCGACGAAAAGTGGCTTGAGGCCAACAAGCTCTACCAGGCACTGCTGGTCCAAGACAGCACCCTGGTAGATGCCGTAGTGGGCAAACTGCGCACCGATGCCCGGGCAGATCTGGAAAAGCGTACCCTGCACGCGCTGGAAAATCCACTGGCCTTAAACAAACCTGAAAATTACGCCGCCGCCCAACAAACGCTCGCTGAACTCAATGCCCTGAATCAATCAGGCCCCAGGCTTGATGATCAACGCACTCAACTTGCCGAACTGCTGGCCAAGGTAGATCAACCCCGGCAGGTCATTCTGCAATCAGACAACCTCACCCAGGTCACTATTTTTCACGTGGGGCGCATCGGCAATTTTGAACAACACGTGATGGCACTTAAGCCAGGCACCTATGTGGCCGTGGGCTCACGGCCGGGCTATCGCGATGTGCGCGAAGAATTTGTGGTAGGGCTGAACGAAAATCAGGTGTCGGTGGAGATTCGCTGCACTGAAAAAATTGCTTTGGGCAGCTAGCCCCACAGGAACATGAGGACATCATGACGCAACGGGAAACACCGCCAGATAACAATAGCCAGGCAGCCCCACAAACTGAAATTATTGAACCCACACCTTTCGCCCCCAGTGCGGGTACACAACAACAAAAGCGCTGGCGCCCCAGCCGTCGGCAGCTCGCCATTGGCGTGCCGCTGGCCGTTGGGCTCATGGTTGTTGTGCTGCTTATGCTTTCGCGCTCAGTTACCTTTGTCACCCTGCCCGCCAATACACACATTCAATTGGCTGGCGGCCTGCACTTACAGCTGGCCAACACCTGGCTGCTGTTTCCCGGTGATTACCAGATCACCTTGCAAAGTGAAGGCTACTACGATCTTGAGCAAACACTCACTGTAGGCCGTGATGCCGAGCAACAATTTCGTTACGAGTTGGAAAAATTGCCGGGGCGCTTGCTGGTTACCAGCCAGCCTACAGGCCCGGACGTAGAAATACTGATTGATGACCAACCGGCAGGCTTTGCCGGCCAGGAAATTGGCGACATACCCCCGGGGCTGCACACGATTAAAGTGCTACACCCGCGCCATTTGCCCTTTGAACAAAACCTCGCCATTACCGGCAAAGATGAATTACAAACATTGGCCGTTACCCTAAGCCCGGCCTGGGCCGAGGTCGCCGTAACCACAGAGCCCGCCGGGGCCACCTTGCAAGTGGGTGGCGACACACTAGGGGTGACGCCGGGCAAATTTGAAATTCTGCAAGGTGAGCAACAACTGATGCTGGCCCTAGAGGGCTATAAAATCTGGCAGGATATGTTCGAGTTTAAAGCCGGAGAATCGCTGGCACTGCCTACCATCACCCTGCAAAAAGCCGACGGTAAGCTCAGCC
The DNA here is from genome assembly GCF_024138675.1 of Simiduia sp. 21SJ11W-1. NCBI lineage: Bacteria > Pseudomonadati > Pseudomonadota > Gammaproteobacteria > Cellvibrionales > Cellvibrionaceae > Simiduia > Simiduia sp. 21SJ11W-1. The sequence continues at coordinate 2,440,914 of NZ_CP090959.1, forward strand.
TCAGCACCCAACCGGCCGGTGCAAGTGTCACGCTAAATGGCAACTTTTTAGGGCAAACCCCGCTCGACATCGCCTTGGTGCCGAAAACACCACACACCCTGAAGGTGTTCAAAGAGGGCTACGAAGAGGCCAGCCGGCAGGTAAGCATAGAATCGGGCAGCGAGAAATCCCTGAATCTCAAACTCACCCCGGCACTTGGCAAGGTGCATATCACCGCAAACTTTGACGATGCAGAGCTGTACGTTGATGGCCGCTTGTTTGGCCGCGCCAACCAAACCGTTTCATTGCCCGCACGCCCACACGCGTTGAGCGTTAAAAAGCAGGGCTATGAAACCTTTGAGGCAGAGGTAACGCCCAAACCTCTGCTCACGCAAAAAATTAACGTGCGCCTGCGCACCCTAGATCAAGCCAAGTGGGACAAAATCCCCAAACAAATACGCACCGCCACCGGCCAAATCCTCACCCTATTCCGCCCGAATGCCCAGTTCAACATGGGCTCATCGCGCCGCGAACAGGGGCGCCGCTCGAATGAAAATTTGCGCCAAATTTCACTAAGCCGTGCTTTTTACGTGTCGCCCTTACTGGTTACCAACGCAGACTTTGTAAAATTCGAGCGCTTTCACTCCTCCAACCACGTCAAAGGCAACAGCCTGTTCAGTGAGCAGCAGCCGGTGGTCAATATCACTTGGGCGCAGGCGGCTAAATTCTGCAATTGGTTGTCTGAAAATGCCAAGCTGCCGCCCTTTTACATTGAAGAAAAAGGCGCAATTACCGGCTTCAACCCGGATGCCACGGGCTTTAGATTGTTAACAGAGGCCGAGTGGTCATGGCTTGCCCGCGTACAAGACAAACAAGGCAATAAAAAATACCCCTGGGGCGATCAACTGCCGCCCACGCCCAACAGCGGCAACTACGGCGACCGAAGTGCCGCGCAGTTATTGGGGCTCATTTTGCTGGACTACAACGATGGCTACCCGGTTACCTCTCCGGTGGGTAAATTCCCGCCCAATGAAAAAGGCATGTACGACATAGGCGGCAACGCAGCCGAGTGGATTCACGACTTCTATGGTGTGGGCACAGGGCTTGCTTTAAAAACCGAGCGCGACCCTTTGGGCCCGGCCACCGGCGACTACCATGTGATTCGTGGCTCAAGCTGGGCCCACGGCGGCATTACAGAACTCCGCCTGGCCTACCGCGACTATGGCGACAGCAAGCGGCCAGACTTGGGCTTTCGCATTGCGCGCTTTGTTGAGCCGCGCAAACAGGAGGATAAATAATGCCAATAACCCGGCCAGGCTTTTACACTTTGGTGGCCGCGCCACTGCTGGTGCTCACCTTAATCACCCCCGCCGCGCTCGCTGTTGAGCCTGCAACAGATGCCCAAAAAGCACAGGCAAGCGATGCAAACGGCGCCGCCAATAACACGCCCGCGCAAGACACAGCCGCCACAGGCACTGAGGCCACACAACCAAAACAACCCGCCGCACCGCAGGCGGCAACCGCCCCTAACTACACGCCCACTGAAGAGATTTCAGAAGACCTTTCTGTTTCCTTCCCCGTGGACATCTAACCGAAAGGACCGGACATGAGACGACAAACAGGTTCCGATTTTATCTTCCAGGTATTTGCCCTGCTGCTCTCGGTGATCATTGTGCACGCCATTTATGTGTCGCTGATTCGGCCCACGGCCAACGCCATGCTTGAAGAGCAACTGGAGCGACAAGCAGCCGGTGAATCCTACGTGGTGCAGCGTTCTTTTTACGTGGTACTGCGCGATTACGAACAAGAGGCGTGTTTTGTGCTGATGCTGTGGGCCATGGCCATCATGGCGATGAAAGCACGCAACGGCGTACATGAACGCAGGCTGCTGGATAAAAGCCTACTGCCCATTGATAACGGCACCAGTGTCTTGCCCGAAGACACCCGTGCACTCTCGCGCAGCCTGGAAAATCTGCCAGATGCAGAAAGGGGCAGATTATTGCCCCGGGCCCTGAACGCCGCCCTGCAACGATTTGGCTCAACGCGCGATATTGGCGATACCGCGGCGGTTGTAAAAGAGGTGTGTGAATCAGAATCAGACCGGCTCGACAGTGAACTGGCCATGGTCAGGTACATTGCCTGGGCCATTCCCTCTATCGGGTTTATCGGTACCGTGCGCGGTATTGGTGAAGCATTGGGTCAGGCCCATCGCGCGGTTGAAGGCGACATTGCGGGTGTTACCGTGAGCCTGGGCGTGGCCTTTAACTCCACCTTTGTCGCGCTGGTGCTCAGCATCATCATCATGTTTTTCACACATCAGTTACAACTGCTTCAAGAGCGACTGGTGCTAGACACCCAAGGCTATTGCGATGAAAAGCTTCTCAAACAGTTAAAGGCAGATTAACCCATGACTGCCAGCCTGTTGTACCTCAATGATGTGCAAGTGCAGCTCGTAAGCCAAGGCGAGCCATTGGTATGCGAACCCGCGCAACTGGTATTTGAAGGCACACAAGTGCTCAGCGGTGAACAAGCGCTGGCGCGCCTACGCATTACTCCGCTGGCGGCTTACAACCAGCATTGGGCACAACTGCACCAGCAACCCTTAAAACTGCCAAACCCCGATTACCGCCATCACGCAGACCTCGCCTACTGGCAACTAAACCGCTGGCTTGCACCGCTGGCACAAGGCACGCCCCTGCTGGTTGCACCCAGTTACCGCTATCAGGCACAGCAATACTCGCTGCTTGCCGGCATGCTGCAGGCAGCAGGCGCCGAGCCTGCGGGATTTATTCACGCAGCGCTGTTGCACACTTTGGGGGCACTCACTCAGGGCCTCGGCAAAGGGCCCTTTTTGCACCTGGACCTTTGCCTGCACCAGGCGCACATTACCGAGCTAAGGGTTCACAATGGCCAGTTGGTTATTCAACAGGAGTGGGATTTCCCGGAACTTGGGCTCAACAAAATTAAAGAGGCCTGGCTGCAAAAAGTCGCCCGCCTTTGTATTGATCAAACCCGCTACGACCCACTGCACAGTGCCGAAAGCGAACAGCGCCTGTTCAACCAATGGGCTGACTGCATAGCACAATTGCAAAAAGGCCCAGCTGCAGGGCTCGATATCGACGGGCACGAAATTGAAATACAGCACCGTGATGTGAGTGATTTATACCGCGCACTGCACACCAAACTGCAAAGCTTGCAGGGCCAGGTATTGCTCACACCCATCGCACGCGCACTGCCGGGCCTTGAGGGCTACGCGCTGGATAAAAACCTGCTTGCCACGGCAGTAGACCAACTGCCCCAGGGCTTAATCAACAGCGGCAGCATTCAATTGCTGCAAAGCCTGCCGGTAAGCAACCTCCAAGGCTTTGCAGGCGGCACGCAACAAGAAGCGAACACCCGCGAATCACTCAATCACACAAGCCCCGTGACCCATCTTTTGGTCAACCACCGGGCGCACCGCTTACAACCAGGCCTGGCACTGACGGCCAGTGGCGAGCTCACAAGTTCACCTGCAGGCCCCATTACCGCACGCTTTGAATACCGCGCGCCCCACTGGCATTGCGTTGGTGAAGGCGCGCTTAAAATCAACGGCGAGGCCATTGAAAATACCCACCCACTCAAGCTTGGAGATCAGCTACACACAGGCCAGCAGAAAGCCACCTGCATTCACGTAAGCGGGAGTGAGCATGGCGCGTAAGCGGGGCTTTTCTACCTTTTCGCTCTCGTTTCTCGACATCATGTCCTGTGGCTTTGGTGCAGTGGCGCTGATTTTTTTAATTATTAAACACGATGTAGATACCCGCGCCGATGTCAGCACCGACTACCTGCGCGCTGAGGTAGAAAAGCTGCAAGAGGAAGTAAGCGAAGGTCAGCAAAACCTTGTGGCACTGCGCAATACGCTCTCCGCGCTAGACCAACAGCACGTAGAGGCCCAGGGGCTGGCCCGGCGTATACTCGAAGATATCAATCGCACCCAGGGCAAACTGGGCGAGTTTTCCAACCAGGATATTGAAGCGGAAATCCAGCGGTTAAAAGAAGAGCGTGAACGTTTGCAAACGGAAATTGAACGCTTGAAAGCCGAAGACCAACAGCGCGGCAAGGATGCGCTGCAGTTTCTTGGCCAGGGCGACCGGCAATACCTCACCGGCCTAAAGCTTGGCGGCGCGCGCATTCTGATTCTGGTAGATACCTCCGCCAGTATGCTCGATGAAAAGCTCATCAATATAATTCGCACGCGCAACATGAGCGATGAGTTAAAACGCGAAGCCCCAAAATGGCGCCGCAGCCTGGCCGCTGTGAAATGGTTGGCCGCGCAACTGCCGCAACAAAGCCAATACCAGATCTACGGCTTCAATACCCATGTCACCCCGGCCCTGGCCGACACCCAAGGCCAGTGGCTCAGGGTATCGGATCAAAAGCAGTTGGAATTGGCTATTGTTAATTTGAGAAAAACCACGCCCGCAGGTGGCACCAGCCTTGAGCGTGCCTTTCAGGCGGTTAACGCACTCAACCCGCGGCCCGACAACATCATATTGCTTACCGACGGCCTGCCCACCCAAGGCATGAACCGCCCCAGCCGTAATACCATTACCGGGCCCGAACGTGAAAAGCTGTTTCAGCGCGCCGCCAGCCTGCTGCCGCCCGGGGTGCCTGTGAATGTGATTTTGGCACCCATGGAGGGCGACCCAATGGCGGCGGCGCACTTTTGGTACTTGGCAATCGCAACTAACGGCTCGTTTATCAGCCCATCGAAGGATTGGCCCTAATGAAACGCAAGCAACGGCAAACCGATGAATTTAATGTGTCGTTTCTAGACGTCATCTGCTGCGGCTTTGGCGCGATTGTGCTGTTGCTGATGATCACCAAGACTGTGCCCATTGTGGTATTGGAAGAAACCCAAATAGACCGCGAAGGTCAAGTAGCCGATTTACAGCGGGCCCTGTTTGAAATACGCGGTGAAACCACCATTTTAAATCGCGACCTGAATGCCAAACACGAGCAGCTCGATAGCGAAACCGAACGCATTGCCATTTTGCGTGGCAAATTAACGGAATTGGAAGCGCGCTATGCTTCGCTTGCACGCCAGGCCAGTAGCGACGACAGCGAGCTTGGCAAACTGGCACGGGCAACCCAAAGCCTCACCGAAGAAATGCAGCGGCTGTTAGGCAATCAATTTGCGCGGCAAAACAACATCATTGGCGGCATTCCCGTAGACAGCGAATACATCATTTTCATTATTGATACCTCAGGCAGTATGTTTAATTTTGCCTGGCCACGCATGATGGATGAAATGATCGCCATTCTTGATATCTACCCCTCGGTAAAGGGTATTCAGGTGATGAACGACATGGGCCAGTACATGTTCACCTCATTGCGCGATGAATGGATAACCGACAGCCCCACCCGTCGCACTGCAATCATCAATCGGCTGCGCAACTGGAACCCATTCAGCAACTCAAGCCCTGTTGAAGGCATCCAGAAAGCCGTGCGTACCTTCTACGACCCGGGCAAGCGCGTGAGCATCTATGTAATGGGCGATGACTTTACCGGCAGATCCATTGGCCAGGTGGTAGACATAGTAGACAGGCTCAACCACAACAGTGCCAACAACAAACCGCGCGTACGCATTCACGCTGTGGGCTTTCCCGTACAGTTCGACCCGCGCGTACCCAACCGGCAAGGCGTCTACCGCTTTGCCGCACTTATGCGTGAACTTACCTACCGAAACGGCGGCACCTTTGTCGGCCTGAACGATTACAAGAGGCAGCGTTAATCATGATCACACAGCCATTTTTTTCGCACCTCACATGCCGCGGGCCCAATGGCAACCGCCGGGGCTTCCCTGTCTTCATGGCAGCCCTCGTGTTGCTGATCAGCGGCTGTGCAGGAAAAGTAGAAGTGCAAGGTGATGTACCAATGCCACTGGTAGACAAAAAACCGCTATCTGTAGGTGTGGTGGCCAATGAAAGATTTCAAACCTTCCAATACGAAGAGAAGAGTAAAGATCGCCTGAAATGGACCATTGGCACAGGGGGTGCCCAGCAAAAGCTGCTGGATAACCTCATGCACGCCATGTTTACCCGGGTAGAGACGCTTGAAAAGTTGCCCAAGGCCGATCAACCGGCACTGGTAGATTTGGTTATTCTGCCAAGGGTAAAAGAGTTCCAGTACGCCATGCCCCGGGAAACCAAAGTAAACATATTTGAGGTGTGGATTAAGTACAGCATTCAGGTGTACGACAACCAAGGCTCGCTGGTGGCAGACTGGATAATGCCCGCCTACGGCAAAACACCCACCGCGTTTTTAAAATCCGAAGACGATGCACTTAACCAGGCCGTGATGATGGCGTTGCGTGATGCTGGCGCAAGCTTTGTCACAGGGTTCGACCGTGTGCCCGAAATCAAAGCCTGGCTAGCGATCCCTCGCACACCTGTTGCCCCGCCCAAACACCCCGTACCCATAGCCCCCGATGATGAGGAGACGCTATGATGAAAACGCTATTCACATTGTTAACCTTCAGCCTGCTTTGTCTACTCGCAGGCTGCACCTCGGTCACTGTAGATGAATTCAAGCGCGGCAATGCCACACTGGATGCCACAGACAGCGTGGTAGTTCTCGGCAGGCGCCACTCCAGTGATTACGAAACAGAACCCGATCTGGTGTCTTGCATTGGCAGCGAAATTAGCCGCGGCGGCGATGTAACGGTAATTCCCGAAAACGAGTTTATCGACAGCGTCTACCCCTGGTTTGAACCACGCATTGCACCAATGTCTGTGCGCAGCCTGCATCGCTTGGCCCAGCGCGACGACGTGGCCCACGTGCTGCGTGAATATGATGTTCACTACATTATCTGGATTGATGGCCACACGGAAACCACAAGTAGCGCAGGCTCCATTGGCTGCTCGGTAGGGCCAGGCGGTGCCGGCTGTTTCGGCTTTGGCACCTGGGAGAAAGAATCGGCCTATGAAGCCACCATCTGGGATTTCGACCAGGGCAAGGTGGTAGGGAAAATCAGCGCAGACGCCTCAGGCACTTCCTATATGCCGGCCATTGTTGTGCCCATACCGCTTATCGCCCGCGTTCAGGCCGGCGCCTGTGAAGGGCTAGGCACACAACTTAGAAAATTTTTAAAACCCGAATGAGGAGCGCACCATGAACCTTCTTAAGGCGTTCGCCCTGAGTGCAATTGCCATAACCTGCGCGCTGTTGGGCGCCTGTGCTGTCAACCCCGCCACCGGCACGCCCGATTTCGTATTCATGAGCGAAGAAAGCGAAATCAAAAAAGGCAAAGAGCTGCATGAAAAAATAATTGCCTCAACACCTGTGTATCAAGATGAAAAACTCACCGAATACGTGAATAACATCGGCCAAAAACTCGTGAAAGTGAGTGATCGCCCGGACATCCCCTACACCTTTACCATCATAGACAGCCCGGATATCAACGCCTTTGCCCTGCCCGGCGGCTACATTTACATCAACCGCGGATTAATTGGCTACCTGAGCAATGAAGCCCAGTTGGCCGCGGTTATTGCCCACGAAATTGCCCACGTAACCGCACGCCACACGGTGCGACAGGATGCGGCCCGCAAAGGCGCCAGCGCGGTTTCTGTGGCCACCGTCATTACCACCGGCAGCATGGTAGCGGCAGATGCAGCAGACCTCTGGACGAGCGCGGCAGTCTCGGGCTACGGACGCGACATGGAACTTGAGGCAGACAGCTTTGGGGCCAAATATTTATACCGCGCCAAGTACGACCCGAACGCCATGATTGATGTAATTGGGGTACTGAAAGATCAAGAGCGCTACGCGCGCTATCGCGCCAAAGAGGCCGGTCAAAAGCCCAAAAGCTATCACGGTGTTTTTTCAACCCACCCACGCAATGATCAGCGCCTGCAAGAAGTTATTGCCACCGCCGGCACGCTGCCAAAAGATGCAGATGGCCAGCTCAATACCAAAGAGTTTCGCATGGCCACCAACGGTATGGTGGTAGGCATTAACTACGACATGGCCATGCCCGGCCAGGAAAACCGCTACATTCATCGCAAACTGGGCTTTACCTTTGTGCACCCGGCAGGCTGGAAGGTTGAAAACCAGCGCAGTAAATTGGTGGCGGTACCCGAAGATAAGCACACGCAACTTGAGCTTGGTATCGCCATGTTGCGCGTGCCCATGGAACCCAGCGCCTATTTGCGCGATGAGCTCAATATCGGTTTGTTGCAGCAGTCTGAACCGCTCAAACAATTTGGCCTGATTGGCCACACGGGCCTCGCACCCGCCGAAGCGGGCAAGCCTGGCCGGCGAGTGGCGGTGCTGTTTCAAGGCAATCGCGCCTACCAGTTCAGTGGTACCGTAACCAACGAGCAAGACGATGCCGACTTCATGGGAATGATCAACACCTTCCAGCCGGCCCAAGTGCCCCCCAAAGGCACATCGAAACGCATTCGCTATGTCATTGCCAACGAAAACACCCGCTATGAGGCACTTGCAAATCACGGGCGGCTCGGCCCGAATGGCGCAGACCAACTTCGTCTGTTAAATGGCGACTACCCGCGCGGTGAGCCCACACCGGGTGAATGGATTAAAATTGTTGAATAGCCAATCGGCAACTACAGCACTATTGCCAAGGGCAAAGAGCGGCGGTAAGTTAGAACAGAAATACAAAATCACGGTGAAACATGTTGGCGGCCAAGAGCTGCCAACACCCTTAGCGTCGCCAATTTAACACCACACCAAGGCCGCTTTTCTTAACCTAAAAAAACCTGCGGATGCAGGCCAAAAGCGAGCCACACAATAATAGCGAGAGGTGATTTAATGCTTGGCCAAATGATGAATACTCCACTCACCACCACCAGCATCATGCAGTTTGCTGAGCGGGTTTATGCATCCAGTGAAATTGTCAGCGTAACCGCCGACAACCCCGCCCACCGCTACACCTATAAAGATGCGTTCAAGCGGGTGAGGCAGCTGGCAAACGCGCTGAAGAAACTCGGTGTCAAGCAAGGCGATGTGATTGGCACACTCGCGTGGAATGACTACCGCCACCTGGAGTTGTATTACGCCATTTCCTGCTCGGGCATGGTGTGCCACACCATCAACCCGCGGCTGTTTCCCGAACAACTCAACTACATCATCAATCACGCTGAAGACAAGTATGTATTTATTGATGTGTTGTTTGTACCGCTGCTGGAAAAGCTGGCGCCAAGCTTACCGAAGGTAAAAGGCTACATTGTACTTACCTCCCAGGCCAAGATGCCTGCAGCAAGCAGCCTGGAAAATTTGCTATGTTATGAAAGCCTTATTGCCGATGAGGCCAATACCTTCGACTGGCCCGAACTTGACGAAAACGCCGCCAGCGCGCTGTGTTACACCTCCGGCACCACCGGCAACCCCAAGGGCGTACTCTACTCCCACCGCAGCACCGTGTTACACACCTACGCCACTGCCATGCCCGATGTGTTCGGTATTTCTGTGCGCGATGTGGTGCTTCCTATTGTGCCGATGTTTCACGTCAACGGTTGGGGGCTTGTGTATACCGTACCGATGATTGGCGCAAAGCTTGTGATGCCCGGCCCCAAAATGGGAGACGGCGAAACGCTTTGTGCGCTGATTAATCGCGAACAAGTAACCATTTCCGCCGGCGTACCAACCGTGTGGCTGGCGCTGTTGAACTACCTGGAACAACACCAGGCGAGCATTCCTTCGCTCACCCGTGTGGTTACCGGCGGTGCCGCTTGCCCACAGCCAATTTTCGATAATTTCCGCGAGCGGCACGGTGTGGAAGTACATCACGCCTGGGGCATGACAGAAATGAGCCCGCTTGGCACTTACAACACCTTAAAGCCACACATGCTCGGGTGGCCAGAAGAAGACAAAACCCGGGTTAGGCTAAAACAAGGGCGGCCGGCCTACGGCGTTGAATTAAAAATCGTAGACGATAAAAACAACGAGCTGCCTTGGGATGGCAAAGCCGCGGGTGCAGTCAAAGTGCGCGGCCCCTGGGTAATTCAGCGCTACTTCAAAGCCGAGCAAGACGCCTGTGATGCCGACGGTTGGTTTGAAACCGGCGATGTGGCCAGCATGGATCCAGAGGGCTACATGAACATTACCGATCGCACCAAAGATGTGATCAAATCCGGCGGCGAGTGGATTTCATCCATCGAGCTGGAAAACTGCGCCATGACCCATCCGGATGTTGCCGAGGCAGCAGTCATTGGTGTGAACCACCCTAAATGGACCGAGCGCCCACTGCTGGTTGTGGTGCCCAAGCCCGATAAAAAAATAGATACAAAAACGCTGCTTGCGCACTTCGAAGGCAAGGTGGCCAAGTGGTGGATACCGGAGGCCTGCGAGCTGGTCACAGAACTGCCACACACCGCCACCGGCAAGGTGAGCAAGAAAGATTTACGCGCGCAGTTTGACGGCTACCAATGGCCAGCTTGAAGGCGTATCAACCACCGACAAGATGACACACACCCACAAGGCTGCACCAAGGGAGCGCAACAGCAATAAACAAGCGCTTTTTTGGTGCAGCTTTTTCAGCAGACAGGCTACAAAAAAACCTAGCTGCCCTGCGCGAACAACTGCTGATAGCTGCGCGCCGATTTATCTACCATGCGCGTAAAATATTCAGGCGTAAAGCCCTGCATCTTTTCCAAGGTGCGATCGCACAACACGGCAATGTGGTCTGCCTCTGTCATGTCTGGCGCAGGCAAGGCAGACAACCCGGTTTTATAACTCGCCCGGGCATTCACCACATTGGCATTAGTTGACTGAGGTGCAAAATCTGCACGTAATCCTTGCAGAGATCTGTAGGCATCGTAGAGTTTTTGCATATTTTTGGCGCCAAGATTAGCACAATGTTCTATACCCACCTCGAACTTGATCAATAGCAGATCTGCCGCCAACGCCTTGGCATCAGCCTCGGACATGCCTGCTTTTGCCGCGGGTACGCCCGTGAGGCTCAACACAGTAACCAAACCGAGAACTTGCCTTAACTTTGCCATTTTTATCACCCTTCACCTCTTTATCTAACGCGGTTGCGAGATATTCAAACAAGTTATATTCAAAGATCAGACCAATTTCAGGTGCAGGTGATAAATACCGGTTATTCATCAACCAAAAAAGCCGCGGCACAGGCCGCGGCAACTAGGGAGACAACTCAGGCGCCAGGGCGCCACTTGTTAAGGGGCGAGGTCATCCAGGCCAATAACGCCCAAAGGAGTAGTAAGGCCTGCACCATCACGGGCAATGGCGGTGTAGATACCACCGGCCTCCAGCATTAGGGTGGCGCGAATGGCCTCACTGGTTGGCGCACCGGTGGGGGTAATCACCACATCATAGGTACCCGCATCAAGGCTTACGTAGCCGGTTTCAGCCTTGAATGGAATATCGCTGAAATTGGGCGTGGCACTGGTAATGTCTGCCGCTTCACCCACTACATAAATATCCACATTACCGGCCAGGGTTGAGCCGTGTATCAAACGTACCTTGGCCTCGGTTGCCACCCGGCGCTCGTTATCCACCAGTACCAGAGGCTCGATGGCGGCCAGCTCGTTGAGGGCAATAATGGTGTAAGAGCCACCATTGGCGAGCGCCACGCCTGGGGCGTCTATCACTGTGGTGGTGGTATTAGCGGCGTTCACGGCAATATCGTAGTCGCCGGCGGCCAGGTTCACATAACCCACAAAATCAGGGAAGGCGAGATCCTCAATGGCAGGCATTGCGGCGTCGTTTAAAATCACATCGACTGCCGGCGCGTCTGCAGAATTGTGCACCACTCGCACGTTGGCGCCATCACTTTGATCGTGCACCACCGCAACATCCGCACCATCCAGCACGGCGAGCTTGATTGGGGCATCACCCTCCCGGGTAGTGGGAATGGCGCCGATCAGCAAGTCTTGGCCGGCGGCAAGTGTGACGGTGCCGGAATCGAATACCAGTGTGTCGTCGGTTGTGGTAACCCGAATGCGGTAGTCACCGGCGTCAACTTCCACCGGGCCCAGTACGCCTTTAAACTCAAAGGTGCCGAGCGGGTCTGCGCCGGTAATGTCTGCCATGGGGTCAGTTACAAACACGTTGACCTCGGGCGCCTCGGCTGCCAGATGTGCTACCCGCACACGCACCAGCGCGCTGTCCGACAGGCTGCCGGTATCGGTAACTAACAGCGATTCGATGTTCGCAACGCTATTGACCGCAATCACGTCATAGCGGGTATCTGCGTCAAAGGTTAAATCAACAGGGCCGATAACGGTTGTGGTATCAGTAGGCAGAATGCCATCCACAGCGATGCTGTAGGTGCCTTCATCCAAGGTTAAAAAACCGGTGCTGGCTGCATAATCCAGCGAGGTGGCCACCTCGGTATCGTCCACCAAAATATTCACCGCAGGGGCATCGGGCGATGCATGAAAGACACGCACCTGGGTTTCAGCGGGCACCACTACTACCGGCTCTGGGCTGTCGTCGTCATCGTCGTCATCAAAGGGGCAGGCTGTCAGTGTCAGGGAAAGACCTGCGATTAAGCACAACTGTGAAAGTTTCATTAGCGCATCCTCATTGCAGTTAAAGATATTCAGCCATACATCGCCGAACAGCTACTGCCCATTACGCCACCGCTATAGCCACGGTTTGAAAAAAAATATTAAAAATCCCTATGAATCCAATAGCAGCAAGATCTGCGTACAACCACGGTTTAGCGTTTATTTAAGGCAGGTGTAATACCAACGCCCAAGGCACGCCGTAACATTGTTTGGATTGAAAGCGAGATATTTCAGTGGCTGCGCATCTTAGGGGCCGGGAACCTCAGTGACGCATACTACACAGGTTAATCAACAAACGTTGGAGCCGTATTTTGTGTACCAAAACCACAAAACACGCGAATAAAAACATTTTTTTATATGCTTAATTCTTTGTGATTACAAAGCGCTGAAAAATTCATGTGAAAAAAAAGGAGCCAAAGGCTCCCAAGGGTGCGGCAACCAGTCATTGCCCGCCAAGGTAACGCTTTCGTTTCGCAGCTTTAAGGCGCGTGAGGTCTGCTATGAACAAGCCATCTACACAGTGGCCGAACTCTCTATCCACTCCGAAATCCATTAATGTAAAACCGCCCTCTTCAAACAGTGCCGCATATTGCTTAAACAGTACCGGCATTTTGCAATTGGCACTGGCAAAGGCCGCCTGCAAGCGCCTGAAGCTTGTCTCTCTATCGCACTCACCCATTTCAAGATCCAGCGCTTCTTGAATATGCGGCTCCAGTACAAAGGGTGCCTTGCTTATGGCAAGGGTTTGGGGGCTTGCGTGAAAGGATTGGTAGTGGTGCACCAAGCGATCGCGCAGGGGTTTTTCAATGTCTGCGCTCATGGATACTGGCCCCACTAAATACCGGACATCCGGGCGATGCTGTAACAAGGCGCCCAAACCCTGCCATAAATAATCCAGGCTGTTTTTGCCCCAGTAATCGGGCGCCACGAAACTGCGGCCCAACTCCACGGCCTGGGCCAGAAGTGGCAGCGCGGCAGGCTGATAATTAAACAACTCGCTTGTGTAGAGCCCGTGCAGGCCTTGGGTTTGCATAATGGTTTTGCAATTGCCCAGCCGATAGGCACCGGCAATGGTGTAGCGCGTGTTATCCCAAAGCACCAGGTGTTGATAGACTCTGTCGTACCCATCCAGATCACGGCGTGAACCGGTGCCCTCGCCCACTTTGCGAAAAGTTTTTTCCCTGAGGCGCCCAAGCTCGCGCATCAAGGGGCTATCTTCCTCATAGTCACAAAGGTATATGGCCTTATCGTCACGGGTATTGCCGAGCCGCTGCGCCTGTTCAAGTTGGCGCTTGACCTCGGTGGCAGGCTCCGGGTGAGCGATGGTTTTCTCTGTTACGAACCCTTTGGATTTGCCGCGCCCCATTTTGTAGAGGTATTTTTTTATACGCTGGGCCAAGTGGCGATCGGCCACTTGCACACTGTCAAGCACCCGCACAGAAATCGGATCGCCCACGGTAAAGTGAATATCCGTGTGATTTTTATTGAACATTTCACGGGCAAGCCACAAGGTACTTAATGGCTTATAAAGCATGGAAAGGCTATAAAACAGTGCCGAGTTTTTCGCCTCTATATGCACCGGCAGCAAACTGGCTTTGGTTTTGCGAATAAAGTGCAAAAACCCCGTTTGCCAGCGGCCGTCACGAATGCCCAGGGGGCTTGCACGCGATACTTCCCCTGCAGGAAACACAATTACCGCACATTCTGCCTCAAGCGCCTGTACAACGGCTTTGTAGCTTTTCCGAAACGAGGCGCGCCCAAGGTTATCCAAGGGCAATAGCAGGTCTTCAATTTGGGTGAAGCTTGTGAGTAGATCATTGGCGACTATTTTTACATCGCGGCGAATCTCGCCCACCGCGCGCAATAGCGCCAAGCCGTCGAGCGAGCCTACCGGATGATTAGCCACAATCACCACACGGCCCTCAGCCGGAATATTGGCGCGGCTTTTGGCCGAAAGGCTGTAGCTGAAATTGAAGTAGTCGAATACCTTATCAATAAAGCTGAAGTTTTTTAGTGCCTGATGTTCGGCCAAAAAGGCGTTGATCTCCTCCTCGTGCACAAGTTTGCGCAGCAAACCGAAGGCGGGCTGCGTTACCAATTTAGGTTGTGCATCAAGCCAGGGCATACGGTTAACAACAGACTGCTCAATATTGATCATGGTGTTCTCATCCATAGGGTGATGAGAGATACCATAGGCGAGCTTGATGACACTTTTTGGGCAGTTTAATGAACACTCTATGACAAAAAACGGGGGCCGAAGCCCCCGCAGTAAACACTATTAAGCGCGCTTGGTTAGCCGCACTTTTTGGGGCCACCTTTGCAGGTGCCGCCGCCGTTGTCACCGCCACCATTGTCGCCACCGCCATTTCCTGCACAGCCGTAGGTGTCCAGGTAGTCTTTCGCGGCTTTTGCCTGAATCAGGCCATAACCGTAGGCGTTATCGCGCCCGGCCGCTCCCAGATCTTCAGCGGTTGCATTCATGGCAGCGCGAATCTGGCTATTGGTGCAGCTGGTGTGGTAACTCCACACCAATGCCGCCACACCCGCCACGTGCGGTGTAGCCATTGAAGTGCCGTCGTATTTGGCGTAGTCGCTCGCGGCAACAATGACGCTGCTGTTGCTGCCAACACTTGCTTTCATGGCTGCGCCGTCTGTGTCTGATACGCCCACAGAAGGAATGGAGGTTAGGGTTTCACCCAAGGTGCCGCTCAGCACACCTGGCTCATTGTTGTAAATGATGGCAGCAGCACCGCCGCCTGCTTCACAGGCCTGCACTTTCTCAGCAAAGCTGATTGAACCACGTTCAATCAAGCACACCTTGCCTGTAGCACCGGCGCAGGGTGTATTGCCAATACCGCAATCCATCAAGGTGCCACTCACGTTGCCTTCGGGCGAGCCATCCATGCCAAGGGCTTCGTAGCTCACACCGGCAACAGTGGCGCCGGCTTCCGAGCCTGCTTGATCAGGCACGGAAGACAACACGGCCACACCGGGAGCGGCCATTTCAACTTGATCGGTCTGCTGGGAGAAATCGGCCACTACCTTGTTTTCATCAATGGCGGCTACAGACACCACAGAGCTATAAGAGGCAGGGTAAGAGTGGCGGGTATTGCCATCGTTACCGGCCGCGGCAATATTCAGCACACCCCGGGCGTTAGACTGGTCAAAACCGCGCTCTTCCGTGCGCGATGCACGGGAACCGCCAAGGCTCATGTTAATTACATTGGCACCGGCTGCCTCACACTTGCTCACGGCATCAATCAGTGAGGAGGAGTAGGCCCAGCCGGCTGCATCAAACACCTTGACGATGTGCAGCTTAATGGCGCCATTGGGCAGCACACCCACCACACCTTCGTTGTTGTTCAGTGCCGCAATGGTGCCAGCCACGTGGGTACCGTGGTGGTTTTGATCTTCATACCAATTGCCTGCGCCGGCCGGGTCGTTATGGCCGGTTACCATGTTACTGGCTAAATCCGGGTGGCTGATGTCGTAACCGGAATCGATAATACACACAGTGCGATTGCCCGCCTGCATATCGCTAAGCTGGTCGGCCTGCACCATGGGGATGCCGTAAGGGGTGGTTTGAGCCAACGGGTAACGCTTTACGTCTTCTTCGATATACTCAATCAAGCCGCTGTTTTGCAGGCCCTTCATGGCCGCGGCCGGCAACACTGCAGCAAAGGCACCGTGGTTCGCCAGGTCTGCCTTTTTCTTGCCGCCCATTTTCTCGGCCAGCACGGCTGCAGCCTTGCCTTTGCCGTCTTTGAATTTAACAATGTAACGTTGATCGTCGCCGGCCTGCACTGCAGAGACCAGGCCAAGTGTACAAATAGCTGCTGCTAAAGGTTTAAGTAACATTTAACTCACCTCATTTATTATCATTAGTATTGGGCTTGCGTTGCTGTACCACTCACCGCTACCCAGCTTATGGTTGTAGCCGCCCCTTCAGATGATCGAGACGACACGCCTCTATTGAACGATTGGGTCAAAAAAGCCCACAATGCAACCTTTAGTATTTGTTAGACCAAACTGCTATATGTGAAATTTCGAAAAAAGCCGTTACCAAATTACGCACCCTGAGCAGAAAGTGCTACATGAATACGCAATGCAACGGCCAACAACACCCAGATTACCACTGATCATCCAGCCCCAATCAGGTAGCCCCATGCGCGAAGATGTGAAAACGTATTACGGCGAAACGCTGCAAAAGTCTGAAGATTTGCAAACCAACGCCTGCTGCACCGGTGAAATGCCACCGGAATATTTAAAACCCATTCTCGCCGCCATTCACCCGGAGGTGCACGCACGCTACTACGGCTGCGGGCTGATTGTGCCCGAGCACATAAATGGCACTACCGTACTAGATTTAGGTTCCGGCGCCGGCCTCGACTGCTACGCGCTCTCTGCGCTGGTGGGCGAACAGGGCCGCGTGATTGGCGTCGACATGACCGAGCAGCAGTTGGCCGTTGCCCGCGCGCACATCGATTACCACCGCGAAAAATTCGGCTTCAAAAAAGCCAATGTCAGCTTTTTGCAGGGCGAGCTTGAGCATTTAGACAAGCTCGACATACCCGACAACAGCATCGATGTGATCGTTTCAAATTGCGTGATCAATTTGTGTGAAGATAAAGCCCGCGTACTTCAGCAAGCCTATCGGCTGCTCAAACCCGGCGGTGAAATGTATTTCTCGGATGTGTATGCCGACCGGCGCATTCCCACGGCACTCGCAAAAGATCCGGTGTTGTATGGCGAGTGCTTATCGGGCGCTTTTTATTGGAACGATTTTCACAACACCGCCAAAGCTTGCGGCTTTCTAGACCCGCGCTTAGTAAAAGATGCGCCCATCACCATTGAAAACCCGGCACTGAAAAATAAGTGCGGCAACATCCGGTTTTTCTCGGCCACCTACCGGCTGTTCAAATTGCCCGAGCTTGAACCCTTCTGTGAAGACTACGGCCAGGCAGTTATTTACAAAGGCACCATAGCCGAACAACCGCACAGCTTTAGCCTTGACAAACACCATCACCTACCTACGGGCAAAGTGTTCCCAGTGTGTGGCAATACCTGGCGTATGCTCGCCGATACCCGCTTCAAGCCGCACTTCGAATTCATCGGCAACTGGGATACCCACTACGGCATATTCGATGGCTGCGGCACCGCCCTGCCCTATGACACCCAAACCGCCGGCGGCGAAGCCGGGGCATGTTGTTGATTACGGCATGTAACGGCCTGCAGCCCGTGGCAAAATGGCGCGCAAGGCAGGCACGCGCTGCCAAACCGCAACACCAAGAGAGCAACTTATGGGACGCTGGCGACCACCTCGCCGCCGAGGTTCGGCCTACATCACTCCGGCTGGCGCCAAGGCGTTAAAAGATGAACTCACGCAGCTGTGGAAAATTGAGCGCCCGCAGGTGACTCAAGTGGTACATGAGGCCGCCAAAAACGGCGACCGCTCTGAAAATGGTGACTACATCTATGGCAAGCGCAGGCTGCGGGAAATCGACAGCCGCGTACGCTTTCTCACCAAGCGGCTGGATGAACTCACCATTGTGGATCGCCTACCCGATGACAAAGAAAAGGTTTTTTTCGGCGCCTACGTCACACTTGAAGACGAACACGGCAACGAAAGCTGCTACCAGATTGTGGGGCCAGATGAGTTTGATGTGAGCGCCGGCAAGCTCAGTATGGATTCACCCCTCGCGCGCGCCATGCTCGGCAAGCGCCTAGACGATGAAATTACCGCAACCCTGGGTGAGCAGTTGAAAACCTATTACATTGTAGATGTAAGCTATCGCGCCTATGAGTAGAAAAAGCAGCACAAAAAGCGGGCTGCGCTAGTGAGGCCAGGCGGGCCAGTGAACGTCGGGCAAAGTTTCAAAGGCAGGCTTGGCAAACAAGTAACCCTGGTAAAGCTGAATCCCCAAGCCTGCCAAAAACTGGAATTCACCTTCGGTTTCAACCCCCTCTGCCACCACTGCAGACCCAAACTCCTCACACACATCATTAATTGCGCGCACAATGGTTTGGCGCTTGATGTCTGTATGGACATTTCGAATTAAATCCATATCCAGCTTGATGATGTCGGTTTGCATGTCTGCCAGCAAATTCAGGCCTGCATAGCCTGCGCCAAAATCATCAAGGGCCGTTAAAAATCCTTGCTCGCTGTAGTGCTTCACGATGTTGTGCAAGTGGGATCTGTCTTTTATCTGTTCGGCTTCTGTGATTTCAAAAATGATTTGCTCCAGGGGGAAGTTATAGGTTTTGGCGGCGGCAAGCGTAGTGCGAATACATAGCTCGGGGCGATACACCGCGTTGGGCATAAAGTTGATACTGAGCTTTGTTTTCATGCCAAGTGCCGCTGCAAGGCGAATGGCTTTTACGCGGCAAGCTTGATCGAACCGGTAAAGGTTATCGGCGTTAACGTGTTTAAACACCTCACCGGCAGGCTCGCCACCCAGGCCGCGTGCAAGCGCTTCATAGGCAAACACCGTCTGGTGTTTGGCATCAATAATTGGCTGGAACGCCATGGAAAAATCGAAACCCAGGGCTTGCCCCCCTAGGCATTGCGCACAGGAAAGCACCTGGTAATCTGTTGGGCCTGTCATCGCGAGTCCATTGGGTTAGATTAAACATTCATACAACCATGTATGAGTTTAGACGAACCCTGCACAAGCGCGAATTTGCAACCCATCGGCTTAAGAGTACACAACCCGCGTGCCACACCCTCGTAATAAACGCTTTTTGGCTAACGGCGAAATCAGCTCACCCGGTGTGCGAGCTTGGGATTTTTTGCCTCAATTGCCACAGTGGCAGCAATAACACCAGTGCGGCAAATGCATTAATCACGTAATGGCTTGTGAGCCCATACCAGGCAGAGAGGCCCGTATCGAACACCAGCCACACGCCAATGGCCAAAATCATACCTACCCACAATATTGAGGCGCGTATTAGCCAGTAACCCTGCAAAGCCGTACAAAACATCAACCCCCAGCTGGCAATGGTGGGGCCAAGAAATTGCAGTGCCGCCACTGTGGCCTGGGTATTCACACCCGTTTCGAAACGCAGCGCCCACTCGGCAACATAATGTGCCGAGGCAGGCGAGGCCATAAACCCGATAAACCCAAGCCCCAACAAGCCATGGCCCAGCCCACAGGCCATTAGCCACCGGTAACACCACTGCTGCATCACGCGCTCCTTGTTACACCCCAAACCCACACAAAAAAGGCTCCCGAAGGAGCCTTTTAAAGCAGCGGCTATTTGTCTATGCCGCCAATGCACATGTATTTGATTTCAAGGTAATCATCCATTCCGTACTTGGAGCCTTCGCGGCCGGAGCCGGATTCTTTTACGCCGCCAAAGGGCGCCATTTCGTTGGAGATAATGCCTTCGTTAATACCCACAATGCCGTACTCCAGCGCTTCACCCACCCGCCAAATACGCCCGATATCGCGCGAGTAAAAATAGGCGGCCAAACCGAACTCGGTATCGTTGGCCATTTTGATGGCTTCGGCCTCATCTTTAAACTTGAACACGGGCGCAACCGGGCCAAAAATTTCTTCACGGAAAACGCGCATGTCGTCAGACACGTTAGTGAGAATGGTGGGTTCAAAAAAGCAGGCACCCATGCTTGATATGTTGCCGCCAAGCGCCACCTTGGCACCTTTGCCAACGGCTTCATCTACCATGGCTTTTACATCGTTGGCGGCCTTGTTGTTAATCATCGGGCCGAGCGTGGTACCCGCTTGCTGGCCATCGCCCATTTTTAATTCTTTTACGGCCTGGGCGAGTTTTTCAGTGAAGGCATCGTACACGCCCTCTTGCACCAGCATGCGGTTAGAGCACACACAGGTTTGGCCTGCGTTGCGGTACTTGGAGGCCACAGCACCCTTAACGGCGGCGTCCAGGTCTGCGTCGTCAAACACAATAAACGGCGCATTGCCGCCAAGCTCCATGGAGGTTTTCTTCACGGTGGCAGCACACTGCTCCATCAACACTTTGCCCACGGGTGTGGAGCCTGTGAAGGTAAGCTTGCGCACTTTCGGGTTGCTGGTCATTTCACCGCCAATGGCGCGCGAGCTTTTACCGCACACCATGTTAAACACACCCGCGGGAATTCCGGCCTCTTCGGCCAATACCGCCAGGGCAATAGCAGAGAGCGGCGTTTCAGTGGCAGGCTTGCCCACAAAGGTACAACCGGCGGCCAACGCTGGCGCGGCCTTGCGGGTAATCATGGCATTGGGGAAGTTCCAGGGCGTAATGGAGGCCACCACACCAACGGGCTGCTTGATAACCACAATGCGCTTGTCGCCTGCGGGCGCGGGAATGATATCGCCGTACACCCGCTTGCCCTCTTCGGCAAACCATTCGATGTAATTGGCGCCATACACGATTTCACCGCGCGATTCGGCTAAAGGCTTGCCTTGTTCTGCGGTGAGAATGAGCGCCAGATCGTCGATATTTTCCAAAATCAGGTTGTACCAGGTGCGCAGCAGGCTCGCGCGCTCTTTTGCACTCTTGGCCGCCCAAGCCGGCATTGCGGCTTCGGCGGCATCGATGGCGCGGCGGGTTTCATCCACACCACAGCTGGCAATGTCGATAATTGTTTCGCCGTTGGCAGGGTTCAATACGGGTACGGATTCGCCACTGTCACTCTCGACCCACTGGCCGTTGATGTAAGACTGGCCGCGCAACAGCGACGGATTGTTCAGTTTCAGCATGGCGATTTTCCTCAATTCATTCAATAAGCCCACGATTGCCGTGAGACTGCCAAAGGGGAATGTTCAATAAAATCATTAATTACAGAATTATAGAT
This sequence comes from Simiduia sp. 21SJ11W-1, assembly GCF_024138675.1. NCBI lineage: Bacteria > Pseudomonadati > Pseudomonadota > Gammaproteobacteria > Cellvibrionales > Cellvibrionaceae > Simiduia > Simiduia sp. 21SJ11W-1. The sequence goes on from NZ_CP090959.1 coordinate 2,462,241, forward strand.
TAGGCCATTTCAAACATTATGATTGGAATAAGCCTTGGTAGCGGCTGCGCAGGGCCGCTTTTTGCACTTTGCCCATGGTATTGCGCGGCAATTCATCCACATTGATGTAGCGTTTGGGCTGTTTGAACTTGGCAAGCAATGGCGCCATTGCAGCCTTAAGCGCGGCAGGGTCGGCCTTGCCCACCACCACCGCCACCACGGCTTCACCGAAATCCGGGTGTGGCACGCCAATCACAGCACTTTCTACCACATCGGGCTGCTCATCAATCAATAGTTCGATTTCTTTGGGGTACACATTTAAGCCGCCGGTGATAATCAGATCTTTGGCGCGCCCGATGATCGATAAATAGCCATCGGGCGAGAGCATGCCCTTATCGCCTGTGTTGAAAAAGCCATCACGGGTGAAATCTTCCGCGGTTTTTTCCGGCATGCGCCAATAGCCTTGAAATACGTTGGCCCCGGCCACTTGTATATCGCCCACCTCGCCGCTTGCAAGGGGCCGGTTGTGGCTGCCCACCACGCGCACCTGTACGCCCGGCAACGCCTGGCCCACGGTGCCTGGCCTACGCTCACCGTCAAGGGGGTTGGAGGTATTCATATTGGTTTCGGTCATGCCGTAGCGCTCGAGAATGCGGTGCCCGGTGGCGGCTTCAAAGTCTGCGAAGGTATCGGCCAACAGTGGCGCAGATCCGGAAATAAACACCCGCACCTTGGGGCAATGCCCTGCGCTGATGCCCGCACTCAACAGGCGCGTATAAAAGGTGGGCACGCCCATCATCACGGTGGCCTTGGGCAGCCAGGCCAGCGCTTCCCGGGCCTCAAATTTTGGCAGGTAGATCATCTGCGCCCCGCTCATAAGCACGCAGTGAATCGCCACAAACAGCCCGTGCACATGGAACACCGGCAACATGTGCAATAGGGTATCTTGCTCGCTGAAGGCCCAGGCCGCGTGCAGTGCGCGCGCACTGGCGGCCATATTGCCGTGCGACAACATAATGCCCTTCGGGCGCCCGGTGGTGCCCGAAGAATATAACAGTGCCGCCAGCTCATCAGGCGCCCGTGCAACGGTGGCAAACTCGGCTTCACACCCACCACTGGCCTCAGCCAAGCTGCCGGAATCATCGCTGTTGAGGGTCCAGCGCAGGCCAATACCCAGCCGCTCGCACAAGGGCGCCAGGGCACTTTCGTAGGTGGCCGAACAAATAACCGCGCGCGGCTCGGCATTTTCCAAAAAGTATTCAAGCTCGCCAGGCTGATAACCGGTATTTAACGGGTGGTACACCAGCCCCGCGCGTAGGCAGGCCAAATACAAGCACAAACCCAGCGGGCCCTTGTCTATTTGCACCGTTACTCTGTCGCCCGGTTGCAGGCCCTGCCCCACCAGAAAGTTGGCCAACCGCCCGCTTGCCTCTAGCACCTGCTTACGCGACCACTGGGTGCCGCAGCCCAAGGTGAGCAACGGGCGCTCGGCGGGGGCCGCCAGTTGCGGCAAAAATACATCGAAAATATTGGCAGACATGGATTCCCTCACTTCTATATACCCCCACTAGCGCTCGGCGTAGTGGCGTTTTAGCTCATCAATCATGGCGCTTGCCGCCTTCGAGAGCGGCCTGCGCCCGTGGGTCAGTACGCCCACCTGCCGCTCGATATCCGGTGCCACCAGCGCCCGGCAGCTTAGCCCCAGCTCATGCATTTGCGGCTCACACAACTTGGGCACCGCACTCACACCCAGGCCCGTGGCAACCATCCGGCCCACCGTGGCCAGTTGGTTGGCCTCCAGCACCACATTCAAACTCAAGGCCTGGGCCGATAGATGCCGATCAATCAGCGCGCGCAGGCTTGAGGGCCGCTGCAGGCCCACAAAGGGGTAGCTGCACAATTGTGCCCAGTCCAAAGGCCCGGTGCCCGCCTGTGCAAGCGCATGCCCTGCGGGAAATACCGCCACAAAATGATCACTGAATAACGGGGTAAAGGCTACATCTGGCTGGTTGCCGGGGTCGAAGGAAACCCCCAACTCAATGCGCCCCTCCTGAACTTGCTCAAGCAGTTGCTCGGCAATCACCTCTTGCACGGTAATGGAAATTTCCGAGAAACGGCTTCTAAAAGCCTGCAACACCGCCGGTAACGCCGTGCTGGCAAAGGATGGCATAGCGGCGATAGCCAGCCGCCCGCGCTTGAGAGAAAAGCGTTGATGGGCATCTGCCATCACGTTATCCCAATCGGCCAGCAGCCGCTGTACCTGGGGTAGCAGTTCTGCACCTTCCGGCGTTAGCGCCACAGCCCGGGTAGAGCGCGCAAACAGCTGCCCGCCCAGCTCTGCCTCCAGGTTTTTCATGGCAATGCTGAGCGCCGGCTGGCTCATATGCACAAGCGAAGCCGCCTCGGCAAAGCTTTGGGTTTGCGCCACAGCCAAAAAGGCACGCCATTGTTTGAGGGAGACATTCACTGTGGTATTCACCCGCCCATTAATTTAATTTTTTTAACAATGTGTAAATATTTTAAACTGGATAAATATATCTTAACCCTGCATCCTTGCCCAATACAACACTCCCACCGCCCCAGTAGGCGCTGGGTGCCGTCTACACTCACTCCACAAGGCACATAACACAGGAGTTTTACATGAGCGGATTTAACAAAGTGGTGCAGTCTTACGAAGCGGCCATGGCCGGGTTGGAAGATGGCATGACCATTATCGCCGGCGGCTTTGGGCTGTGTGGCATTCCCGAAAACCTGATTGCCCAAATTAAAAAAGCCGGCGTGAAAGATTTAACGGTGGTGTCGAATAATTGCGGCGTAGACGGCTTTGGCCTGGGCATTTTGCTGGAAGATCGCCAAATCAAAAAAATGGTGTCTTCCTATGTGGGTGAGAACGCCCTGTTTGAAAAACAACTATTGGCAGGCGAACTGGAAGTAGAGCTTACCCCCCAGGGCACACTGGCCGAAAAAATGCGCGCAGGCGGCGCGGGCATTCCTGCGTTTTACACCGCCACCGGCTACGGCACCCCCGTGGGTGAAGGCAAAGAGGTGCGTGAATTCAATGGCCGCAAATATATTCTGGAAGAATCTATCACGGGCGATTTCGCCATCGTAAAAGCCTGGAAGGCTGATCGCTACGGCAACCTGGTGTTTCGCCACACCGCACAAAACTTCAACCCCATGGCCGCCACCGCCGGCAAAATTACCGTAGTTGAAGTAGAGGAAATTGTTGAGCCCGGCGAGCTAGACCCGGCCCACATACATACCCCCGGCATCTACGTTGATCGCGTGATCAAAGGCACCTTTGAAAAACGCATTGAACAACGCACCGTACGCAGCGCTTAAGGAGAACCAACATGGCTTTAACTCGTGAACAACTCGCGCAGCGCGTAGCCCGTGAACTGCAAGATGGCTACTACGTAAATCTGGGTATTGGCATTCCTACGCTGGTAGCCAACTACGTGCCCGAAGGCATAGAGGTGATGCTGCAATCAGAAAATGGCCTGCTGGGTATGGGGCCCTTCCCCACCGAGGCCGAACTGGATGCAGACCTGATTAACGCCGGCAAGCAAACAGTGACCACCATCAAGGGTGCCTCTATTTTTAACAGTGCCGAATCTTTTGCCATGATTCGCGGCGGCCACGTAGACCTCACTGTGCTCGGCGCCTTTGAAGTGGATGTACAGGGCAACATTGCCAGCTGGATGATTCCCGGCAAACTGGTTAAAGGCATGGGCGGCGCCATGGATCTGGTGGCCGGTGCCGACAACATCATCGTCACCATGACGCACGCCAGCAAACACGGCGAATCCAAATTGCTAAAATCCTGCAGCCTGCCGCTGACTGGCGCAGGCTGCATCAAAAAAGTGGTAACCGATTTAGCCTACATCGAAATTGCCGACAACAAGTTCTGGCTTAAAGAACGCGCTCCGGGAGTGAGCGTTGATGAAATCATCAAACTCACCGCCGGTGAGCTGGTGGTTCCAGACGTGGTACCTGAAATGGAATTCTAACCGGCGGGCAACCGCCACCCTCACCTTTTTTAAAGGTAATCGTTTTTTCAGTTCCGCACATTGGCAGCCTTTTGGCTGCCTTTTTTATACGAGATGAAAAATCCGGACAAAAATTTATTCTGCCCTCACAATCAGATGCTCGCGAATAGCGGCCATTTTCTTAACTTGCTGATTGATCATAAAGTGTGAAAACACCCGGCCATAAAAAACGCGAGCCCGCTCGCGTTGCAATCATTTAAATTCAGGGCCAAGAGGTCAAGGACACTACACCGCCAGTAGGCAGCAACCCACAAGCAACCAAAGCCTTGCCGCTAACTTATAAATGCATAGTGGCTTTGCACCAAGCCGTTAGACCAGCTTAAGGTTTTTTGGTGACGCCAGCGCACAGTGGGCGCCTGGCCTGGCAAGGGGCCAAACAGACGCAGGCCGCTGCCAATCAATACCGGTACGTGGGTCACAATCAGGCGCTCTATCAAGCCATCGGCCAAAAATGCCTGAATGGTTTCTCCGCCATCCACATAGGCGTGCTTGAAGCCTTCGGCGGCCAGCGCTTCAAGTAACAACTGCGGCTCGCCACTCATAACCGAGACATTTTCCAAGGCCTGAGGCACCTGCACGCCACGCCGGCTCAACACCCGCACGGGCAGCTGGTAGGGCCAATCGCCGAATTCGAGCACCTTTTCAAAGGTGTGCCGGCCCATCACCAGCACGTCTACGCTGTTAATGAAGTCTGCATAGCCCATATCTTCGCGCTCATTGGCAGCGGGCAACCAATCCAGATCGCCGTTGGGCCTGGCAATAAAGCCATCGAGGCTGGTGGCAATAAATACGGCGGCTTTACACATAGACATACATCAGGCCCTTTAACGGTTGCAGAGCCTTCAGTGTAGGCAAAGTTAGCGCCCCCCAAACCCGGCTCGGTACAGGCGCGCAACACAAACCGCCATCAAGCCTCGCCCCTGGCTGCGACGTCCGCGGCGAACCGGGCGCTTAAATGCCACTTAACCATCAGTAGCTGCGCCAAATATGAACAAAAATTGCCTATTGGAAACACAAGTTGACTATTGGAAACAGCTCACCTAGCATCCGACCCGCCAGTCGCAACCCGCTAAACTGACATAACGCCACCCAGCGAAGGAGCCACCATGGCCATTTCTGTATTCGATCTGTTCAAAGTGGGAATAGGCCCATCCAGCTCACACACCGTGGGCCCCATGGTTGCCGCGCGCCGCTTTTTAATGGAGATGAACGCCCCCCTGGATAAGGTGGCACGGGTGAGCGTTGATTTATTTGGCTCTCTGGCCATGACCGGTGAAGGCCACGGCACAGACACTGCCGTGCTGCTTGGCCTGGCCGGCAAGGTGCCCGCCACCATAGCGGTGGAAGAGATAGCCCCTTTGCTTGCCACTATAAAAAATGATCAGCGCCTGACACTCATGGGCGAGCACCCGGTGGCCTTCGAGCAAGGCCGCGATTTAATTTTTAACAAGGGCGCGAGCCTCCCCCAACACCCCAACGGTATGACCTGCCGCGCCTTTGATAGCAACCACAACGAGCTGTTTCGCAAGAGTTACTTTTCCATTGGCGGTGGCTTTGTACTGGCCGAAGACGAATTTGCCGACGCAGAAAATTCGGGCTTTGAGGCCCCCTACGATTTCCAATCGGCCAAAGAACTACTCGCCATGGGCAAGCGCGATGGCCTGCGCATTGATCAAATGGCCATGGCCAATGAGTTGTCGCAAAAATCCGAGCAAGAAGTGCTAGACGGCGTATACCAAATCTGGAAAGTGATGGACGCCTGCATTCAACGAGGCTGCAACACCCGCGGCACACTGCCCGGCAGCCTGGGCGTGAAACGCCGCGCGGCAGAAATGCACGACGACCTGCAAGACCGGCTGGAAAACGGCGTGCCCGATGCCCTTGCAGTGATGGATTGGGTGAGCTTGTTTGCACTGGCAGTGAACGAAGAAAACGCCGCCGGTGGCAAAGTAGTTACCGCACCCACCAACGGTGCTGCGGGCGTTATTCCCGCCGTGCTCGCCTACTTCGTAAAATTTGTATACACCCCCGACATGGGCGGCCTGAAAAAACTGGTAGTGCGCTTTTTACTTTCAAGCGCTGCTATTGGCATGCTGTTTAAACGCAACGCCTCCATTTCAGCCGCCGAAGTGGGCTGCCAGGGTGAAATTGGCGTGGCCTGCTCTATGGCTGCCGCCGGGCTGACTTCGGTGATGGGCGGCACCAACGAGCAGGTGGAAAACGCCGCTGAAATTGGCATGGAACACAACCTTGGCCTCACCTGCGACCCTATTGGCGGGCTGGTACAAATCCCCTGCATTGAGCGCAACACCATGGGCGCCATTAAAGCCATTAATGCCTCACGCCTTGCCATGCGTGGCGATGGCACTCACCGGGTTTCGCTCGACTCGGTAATAGAAACCATGTTCCAAACCGGCAAAGACATGCAGGCCAAATATAAAGAAACCGCCGAAGGTGGCTTGGCCATCAACGCGGTTAATGTGGTGGAGTGCTAGCGCACTACAAATCGGCAAAGGCCTCAATGGCACGCTGGCGGCTAAACTTCAAATCCACCAGTGGTGGCGGGTAATCGCCACGCAGGTTCGAAGGCGGCATGTGAATGTGCTTTTTGCCAAGGCCTGCAAGCGTTGGCAACCACTGGCGAATGAAATCGCCCTCGGCGTCGAACCGGGTAGATTGGCTCACGGGGTTAAATACCCGAAAGTAAGGCGCGGCATCGGTGCCGGTTGAGGCACTCCACTGCCAGCCGCCATTGTTAGCGGCAAAATCGGCATCTACCAGATGCTGCATGAAAAACGCCTCTCCTTTACGCCAATCAATCAGCAAATTTTTGGTGAGAAACATCGCCACCACCATGCGCAAGCGGTTATGCATCCAGCCTGTTTGCAGCAGTTGCTGCATGGCGGCATCCACAATGGGAATGCCCGTTTCGCCCTTGCACCAGGCCTCAAAATCGCGGGGGGCATCGCGCCAGGCCACGGCGCGGGTTTTATCTACAAAGGGTTGATTGCGCGACACCTTCGGAAAGTGCCACATCACATAGTGATAAAAATCGCGCCAGGCAAGCTCGTTTAGCCAAACTTCAAGGGCCGGATTGTGCCAATCGCCCTCACTTTTATTAAGCCAGGCACCGGCACACTGGCGCGCACTGATGCTGCCAATGGATAAATACGGCGACAGCTGCGAGGTGCCCGCAAGGTTCGGGAAATCCCGCGCGCGCGCGTAATCGGCCACCCCCTCATCCATAAAATCGGCAAGCCGTTTGCGCGCGTGCTGCGCGCCTGCTGGCCAAAGTTTGGCAAGGTTTTCGGCGTGATTGCGGTCGTCTTCTGGCAAGTAGAAATCTGCAACCGCGCCAGAGAATTCAAGCACATCGCCTTGCTTGCGAATGGCCGCGCGCGGCGGCTGCCACTGCTCGGCAAGCCTTGCCAACCAGGTGCGCTTGAAGGCCGAAAACACCTTGTAGGGCGTACCACTGCCGGTTAATACCGACTCCGGCATCACCAGGCAACGATCTTCACACACCTCGGTTTCAATTTTTGCCTTGGCACAGGCCTTTTTCACCTGCAAATCCCGCTGGCGTTCATCCCAACCGTATTCGCGGTGCCAGAGTATGCGCCTGCAGCCAATGTGGTTGGCGTAGGCTAACAGGGCCTCGGGCAGCTCGCTGAAATCGGGCAGGGTTAAAATTTTAAGCGCTACGCCTTTTGCCGCAAGGGCCGAGCCCAGCGCATCCAAAGAGCGCGCCCAAAAATCGCGCTTGGCCAAGCCCAGGTTGTGGCTTTGCCACTGGGCGGGCGTCACCACAAACACCCCGTACACTGGCTCGCCGGTTTGGCGGGCCAGTGTCAGGGGTAGATGATCTTCAATACGGAGATCGGCGCGAAACCACACCAATTGCGCCATAGAAACCTCGAAAACTAAAAATTAAATGGCGCTGCGTAAACCCAGCTCGGGTGCGTGTGGCTGCCAGTATTTTTGCGCCTGCAAATAATCGTTGGGCAGCCTGCGCAAGTGGTGTTTGAACAAGGTAACCGGTGTCACTAATGGCACTGTGCCCTTGCGATAACTTTGAATCAGCGAGAGTACCTCTTGGCGGTCGTCTGCATCGAGATGCTTTTTAAAATAGCCCAACAAATGCATCAGCACATTGGTGTGGCCCTTGCGATCGGCGAGCACCTTCAGGCCATCCATAAAGGTGGTAATAAAGCGCTCTGCCACCTCGGCTATAGGGCGGCGCTCGTGATTGGCCAGCAACCGGCCCACTTGCTTGTAGGCCACTTGAGAATGGGCCATCAACAAATATTTATAGGGGCTGTAAAATTTGATTAACCGGCCGGCGGTCAGAGGTTGCGCGTTCAACTCGCGCCATGCGCGGTAGACGCCAATGCGCACCATGAAGTTCTCGCGAATGACTGCGTCATTCAGGCGGCCTGCATCTTCAACGGGCAGTAGCGGGTTGGCCGCTTTCACCGCCTGGGCAAAAAAACCCACGCCCTTTCGATCGGCCTGATAGCCATTGGTGCGGTAAGTTTTTACATTGGCAGGCCCGCAGCTGGGGGAATCATTCATGAATACGAAGCCATCCAGGTCCGGGTTGGCGGCCATATAGGACGCACCCACCTCTTTCAACGCCGGGCCGTAGTCAATATCACCCGGTTCGCCTTTACTGGGCACCACCCGCAGTTGATCGCCATCGTGCATCAGGCGAATGGCTTGGCGCGGTACTGGCAGGCCAATGGCCACCTCTGGGCAAACTGGCACAAGCTCTGCCTGCTGAGCCAGGGTTTCAGCGCAAAAGGCACTGCGCTTGTGGCCGGCATTAAACCGCACCTTTTGGCCCACCAAACAGGCACTGATACCCAACTTAAACAACTTGCCTTGCGCCATGCTGCACCTCACCAGATTGACCATGCTCAATGGCCTTTGTTACGCGCAGGCAGCGCTTGCGGATCATTGGCCGATGCTACACTTGGCCCATGATCTTACTTCGCTCTTGGCTAAAAGCCCTTAAACGCCACTATCAGGCACCGCTGCAGGCGGCATTTGCCCAATTCAAGCTGGGTGCCATGCTGTTTTTTGTGGGGTTGGTGCTGGTGTATATGGCCCAGCAGCTTATTGAGCCCTCCGTGCGCCAGGAGGCATTCACCCTGGCGGGCCTTGTAATTGCAGGGCTGGGGTTTGTGGTGGCCATGGCGGCCCATGTGCGCATGCTGATCAGCAGGCTGTGGGCGCTGTTTGAACCGCCCGCCCCTGCGCGCGCGAGCAGCGCCGGGGTTGATGCCGCCCACACCCAGGCTGCGGCAAAAGCGGCCAACCGCCCACAGGCTAGCCCGCAAAACCTGCCCGAATAAGCAAAGATGCAAGGCTAGGCTGGCACAAGGCCTTCTGGCATTTTCTTCAAGGGATAGATATCAAACCGGCTCGATTTTCCGGCTAGGCTCAAAGTGGGCTCGCGCCCGGCCAGCGCAGGCGCCTTGCGCGGGCGCTTAACCACCACGCGGTATTCGGCCTGTGCCAGGGCCAAATCCAACAGGGTTGCCTGATCGTCGTCCTCCCCCACCAGATTATGAAAGGCCGCCATCTCTTTTTTTACCGCTGCACTTTTTTCCCGGGCGGGAAACATCGGGTCCAGGTAAATAACCTGTGCGCGCGGCATGGTGCGGGTGGAATCTGCGCCGTGGGGCAGCAGTTGCATGCGCGCATGCACCGCCTGTAACTCCGCGCGAGCATCAGCGCCCAAGCGCGCCAGCCCGTCACCCAGGAGCGCGTGCACAATGGGGTTGCGCTCTTGCATAACAAGGCTTGCGCCCAGGCTTGCCAAGACAAAGGCATCACCCCCCAGGCCTGCAGTGGCATCTAACACTTGCGGGCGGATACCGGTTTTCAGCCCCACCGCTTTCGCGATCATCTGCCCGCGCCCACCACCGTACTGGCGCCGGTGATCGGCACTGCCGGCGTTAAAATCCACCCAAACCGGGCCATGGGCCTTGGCCCCGGTTTGCTGCAGCTGCAAGCCTGCCTCGGTGAGCGCCAGCACATAGGTGGCGGGCGCCACATCGCGCGCGGCCACCAGCCCCAGGCAGGGTTGCGCGAGCCTGGCGGCAAGGTTTGTGGCGGCCTCAGCCAGGGCCGGGTTGCTATAAATGACGGGGCACAGCAAGGTTGATCTCCAGCAATGTTAAGGTGCTGGCAACACCAATGCCCTAAGCGCCAAAGGGTGCGTCAATAGACGCCGAGGGCTCGGTAAACCAGCGCGGGCCATTGTCTGTCATGTAGAAGTGATCTTCCAGACGCACGCCAAATTCATTGGGCAACACCAGCATGGGCTCGTTGGAAAACACCATACCCGAAGCCAGCGGCATATCATTGCCCTTTACGAGATAGGGCCACTCGTGAATATCTAGCCCACAGCCGTGGCCGGTGCGATGCGGCAGGCCCGGCAAGGTGTAATCACCACTAAAGCCCTGCTCTGCCAAAACCTTGCGTGCAGCAGCATCTGGGGCACTGCAGGGCTTGCCCAGCTGTGCGGCGTCAAAGGCAGCCAACTGCGCCAGCCGCTCGGCTTCAAATGCGTGGCGCTGGCGCGCGCTAATTTCACCGAAAGCGTAGCTGCGGGTGATGTCGCTGTTGTAGCCCTCCAAGCGACAACCGGTATCAATGAGTACCCAGTCGTTGGCTTGCAATATTTGCGGGTCTTTTACGCCGTGGGGGAAACTTGTGGCCACGCCAAAAAGCACAATACAAAACGATGATCCCCCTGCACCTACCGCCTTGTGAGCCCGGTTTATAAATTGCTCTACTTCCACAGTACTGATGCCCGGTCGCAGCATGGCCGCCGTGGCCTTGTGCACTGCCATTGTCATATCCATGGCGCGCTGGATTAACGCAATTTCCGCATCAGATTTATGCATGCGGCAACCGCCACTGATGACATCGGCGTTAACATAGTGCGCCTTCGGGGCCGCCTGCTGAATGCCGTGGGTAATAAAAAACTGCGCAGCCTCATCAAGCCCGATGGTACCCTGCGCAAGGCCGCAATCTGCCAGCAATTGGGCGAATAATGCATAGGGGCTTTCATGCTCTTGCCAACCGTGAAACTCGCCTTCCACCAGCATATATTGGCGCAGGGTATTTTCTTCAAAGGCAGGCCCGATGAAATGCAATTCACCGGCGGCGGTGAGCAAGGCGCCCACCATTCGCTCGCTGGCATACCAGCGCATACCGGTAAAGTAATAAAGGTTGGTGCCGGCATTAAGGTAAATGGCATCAATGCCTTTGCTGGCCATCAGGCGCCGGGCCTCAACCAATCGCGCCTCATATTCTGCCAATGGCAGGGGCGCAATATCGGCGCACATGTTCGTCAAACCCGCCAAGGCCTGCTCTGCACTTTGCCCGCCTACACCCTGTGACTTCGCCATAACACACCTCCGGTAAAAAATGACATTCAAGAAGAACAAGACCGTTGAAACAGCCTTTGCCTCAAGTTTAGCGCCGCACGCCTGTCACATAAATGACACATCTCTGTCATAGATTAGCCACCCATGCACGACACACTGATTGTCTGCAATACCCTCCATTGATTATTGATTCAGGATGTTCCCATGGCCCATTTAATGCTGCTGTTTATGTTTAAATGCTGGTCGCGCAAATTTGCTTTGCTGATGTTGCCGGCGGTTTGCTTTGCCAATAACCCAAGCCTTGCGCCATTCAGTGAAGCTGAACAAGGCCTGCTGTTTACCGCCAAAGGCTCCAACACCGTAGGCGCACAACTGCTGCCGGGCCTTGCCGAAGATTTCCTGCGTGCCAAAGGCCTGGTTAACGTTGGCCGCATCCCTCTTGCGGTGGAAAACGAAGTACGGATTCAAGGTTTTTTAAGTACACGCCCTGCCACCCAACCACTGTTTGTTGATATTGCAGCGCACGGTTCTTCCACAGGTTTTGTAGGGCTGCAAGATGGCAGCGCGCAGCTGGCCATGGCCTCGCGCCCCATAAAAGCCGCCGAGGCCCAAACGCTTGGGCACCTGGGCGACATGACAGATTTTGCGGCAGAAAAAGTGGTTGCCATTGATGGCTTGGCCATTATCGTGCACCCCAAAAATCCGCTAGAGGCGCTCACCATTAAACAAGTAGCCGACATTTTTACGGGAAAAATTACCAACTGGCAGGCTTTAGGTGGCAGAAATGAACCCATTAAGGTGGCCGCGCGCGATGAAAACTCAGGCACCTGGGATACGTTCAAAACGCTGGTGCTGGCCAAGGGCGCAACACTTGCGCCGGGCACACAGCGGTTTGAATCCAACGACCAGTTAGCGGCACTGGTGAGCGCACAGCCCGGGGCTATCGGCTTTGTGGGCCTGGCGTCTGTTAATCGCGCTAAGGCGTTGCGGCTTAATGATGAAGGCACGGAGCCGCTCGCACCCAGCGCCTTGAGTGTTGCCACAGAAGACTACATATTGTCGCGCCGGCTGTTCTTATACAAAAGCCCCGCCGATTCTACCACGGTGATTGATGAGTTTATTCAGTTTGCACAAAGTGCAGCAGGTCAGGCGCGCGTAAAACAGGTGGGTTATGTGTCGCAACACCCCCGCGTGGTGGCGGCCGATTTGGAGGGGGTAATTCACCAAGACTATTTGGCCACGGTTCGCGATGCCGAGCGGCTATCGGTAAATATCCGCTTCAAAGCCGGCAGCGCCGAGCTGGATAACAAAGCCAAGCAAGATGTGCAGCGTTTGGCACAGGTATTAAAAGACCCGGCGTTCGCCGAGAAAACCCCGCTGCTGATCGGCTTTGGCGATGCCAAGGGCTCAGATAGCCGCGCTAAAGTACTTTCCAAATTGCGCGCCACGCGCGTGAAGGCCGCCCTCTATGAGCTAGGCGTAAGCACAGCGCCGGTGGCAGGTTTTGGTGCAATTATGCCCGTTGCCGCCACCGATAAAGTGCGCAACCAGCGCGTGGAAATCTGGCTTAAGTAATCACGCAGGCCGGCCAATGTTCATTCACCGGAATCGAACATTGGCCCAGGTCGATTATTTGGGTACCAGCAACAGAAAGAAGTGGGGAAAGCGATAGGCTAAAACGCGCTCGCCTGCATTTGCTGCTCGCGATTAAGCGCTTCAATTTGCGCCTGGGCTTTTGCCTCTGTGGGGGAATCGCAATCAGTGGCCCAGGTGACACCTGCGGCCTGTGCATCGGCGGCGGCCGGCACAAGCGCTAACAGGTAGCGCTCGCCCGGGCGCATGAGTAGTTCACAACTGCCGGGGGTCACCACATCAATCGCGGCCCCCGGTGCCAATTCCGAATGCCAGGCGCCGTGCACATCCACTTGGTAACGCACATGCACCACACCTATCACACCCGGCTCAGACAAACTCACATCAAACAAAAACCCGCGCTCACTGATGCTTGCCAACACCTTGGGGGGTGCGCTATCAGCCAAGAGCCACGGGCTCGTAAAGCAGCATGCGATCAGAAATACCTGCTTTAACATCTGTGTCACCTTTGCTGCTTCACTTATTGGTTGGCATTAGTTCATTGGGATGAGTTCAAGCTCAACCCGACGATTCTGCTCGCGGCCGGCGGCTGTGTTGTTATCTGCAACCGGGTAGCGCTCACCAAAACCGATTGCCTGCACACGGGCTGCTGCAATCTGCTGGCCACGCAGGTACTGGGCAACGCTTTCAGCGCGACGCTCACTCAACACCTGGTTGCTGCTGTCACTGCCCACGGAATCCGTATGGCCGGCCACCTTAATGGCGGTTTCGTCAAACTTCTTCAGTACCTTCGCCACGCTGTTTAACGTGGGGTAGAAATCGCCGCGAATTTCAAAGCGACCGGTAGCAAACGTGATGTTACCGGGCATGATCAGGTAGAGCTTGTCGCCATCACGACGCACGCGCACACCGGTGCCTTCCAGCTCCTGGCGCAATTCCATTTCCTGCTGATCCATGTAGTAGCCCACGCCCATACCGGCAATGCCACCAATGGCTGCACCGCGCGCGGCCGCTTTACCGCGATCTTTGCCTTTTTTGGCGGTAGCCGCACCCAGCACTGCACCTGCCACGGCACCAACGGCTGCACCGGTGGTGGCGTTACTGGTTTTTTGCTCGCCTGTGTAAGGGTCCATGGTTTGGCACGCGGCCAATGCCAATGCCGCAATCACAACTACAAACTTACGCATGACAACTCCTTAAATCATTAGGTGGCGTGGTGCCACTCGGGAATAAACGTGCAGCAGTATACTCTTCTTGCTGCCGCCTTATAAAGGCAATAACTGCAGCCTTGGTCGCAAAAAAACGGGGCGATTACTGGTTTACGGGGTTAAACGGCACTATGCTCGCCGCTTACTGGAATCGCTTTGGAAGATAATCCCATGTTGAACCTGAACCCAGCCTTACAACTGGCCATTACCGCCTGCTTTAGTGCGGCTCTTCTCATTGGCTGCCAGGGTTATGAAGTGAGCGTTAACGAGCGCAAGGTGTATACACCCGCCCCGCTATTTACAGATTTTAACCTGCCCGATCGCAACCTCCAGCGCTGCCTGGATCAAACCATTGCCGACCAAAAGGCCACAGCGGCGGTGCAGGTGAAAACGCTCAACTGCTCGAATGCAGGTATTGCGAGCCTTGCAGGCCTTGAGGTGTTCACGGGGCTTGAGTCTATTAATCTTGCCGACAACCGGCTCGGCCAAACGCCGGAGCTGTTGCAGTTAATGAAGTTAACCTATGTGGATGTACGCGGAAACCCGGCGCTGCAATGTGCGGAGGTCATGCAATTACCCGACGAGATTACGCGCAAACTGCCCGAACACTGCCGCTAGCTAAACACCAGCAAAAGCGCTTAGCCCTGCCGGGCTACCTCGGGCAGAACATCAATCCTACGGTGCTTTTGTTCTGGTGCATGATTTTCATGGCCACAGGCTCGTCGTTTACCTGGCCTGCGATTTTACGAAACACCACTAACACCTGGGTGCCCGGTGGCGGGACCAACTCGGTTTCCAGCTGCACAGACGCCCCACCATCGGATATATCGCGGGTATAGCCCACCAGCGTGCCAAAGGCCGGATGGGTCATTTCTACGCGAATGGAAGTGGCCTGGCGGGCATACCTGCGTCTATCTGCGTCCACGTGTTACTCCTTGGGATTCATTATTTACACACCGCACGTTCAGGGCGATCTGTCCTGAAGTATAGGCACAGCCCCAGGCCCAGCCGGCGAAATATTCCCTAAATCCAGGGCAATAAACGGACAAAAGTGCTAAAACGCCAATTTTTTGCCAGACCACCCTGTGCACAACTCCATTAATCCACAATTTCTGTGGATAACTCTGTGTATGAGATCTGAGAAACAGGCGCTATTGCCCATGTAATGGGGCACCTCTACAGATTGTTCAAAAAACAACCAAGCAAATAAATATCTATATTTTTCAACAAGTTAGATATGTCAATACAGAGCGCTGTGTTATTTTTCGACAGCCCCCATGGGCGCTGGCGCGAGACTTCGCAAGGGTGTGGAAACATCTGTCAGGTTAGACAGGTTCAATTTAAAAAGTGCGTTAAGGAAGCACTAACTTAAGGGCTAAAGGCCTATTTTTTACTACCAAGCTGCATAAAAATTCTGTTTTTCTATGAAAAACTTGTCTTAGCCGAAACAGGATTTGTCACAAAGCCTTTCTATACTCCGCGGGCTTTGCGGCAGGCATAAAAAAGCCGCGCTAGGCGCGGCTTTTTTATAGGGCTAAACGCTTACAGCTTGTCTGCGTTTTCTTTCAGGTAAGCCGCTACACCTTCAGGTGATGCAGTCATACCCTTGTCGCCGTCTTTCCAGCCGGCTGGGCACACTTCACCGTGCTCCTGGTGGAACGCCAGCGCGTCTACCATGCGGATCATTTCATCCACGTTACGGCCCAGTGGCAGATCGTTAACCACCTGGTGGCGCACCACACCTTCTTCATCGATCAGGAAAGAGCCGCGGAAAGCCACGCCGCCTTCGGATTCAACATCGTAATCTTTACAGATGCTGTGGGTGATGTCGGCCACCAGGGTGTAGCCCACAGGGCCAATACCGCCCTGATCTACCGGGGTGTTACGCCATGCGTTATGGCTGAAGTGTGAGTCGATAGACACACCAATCACTTCAACATTGCGCTTTTTGAACTCCGCGATGCGGTGGTCGAATGCCAACAGCTCTGATGGGCATACGAATGTGAAGTCCAGTGGGTAGAAGAATACAACGGCTTTCTTGCCTTTGATCGCTGCGGACAGGTTGTAGTCCTCAACAATTTCACCAGAGGCCAATACGGCGGCCGCGTTAAAGTCGGGGGCCTGCTTGCCTACTAATACACCCATGTCTATCTCCTTGCTTTGCAATTTAGGGTCGAGTTTTGTTTGGAAATGCCAAAGCCTGGGCGCTGGCATCTGTTGCGGGCTAAGGCCCACATTGATTCGGGGCACCATCTTACCCGCGCCGCCAAACCGATGTAATTGAATCTGTATATGGCACCAATAGCGTTCATTTCAATGGCGGCCGAACAAAAAGTTATAAATAAGAATTGTTCCCATGAAGTATTGACAATAATTCTCATTACCGTAAACTTCTTGCCTATCAAGTAAACACTCGCGGAAGCACCATGTACGTTTGTATTTGCAAAGGCATCACAGATTCTCAAATTACCGATGCAGTGGCCGAGGGCGCCACTAACCTGCGCCAGGTGCGCAAGGCATTGGGCGTGGCCAGCCAGTGTGGCAAATGCGGTGTATTGGCCCAGGAAATCATTGATGAAACCCTGCAGATGCACACCGCCTGCGACAACCCGCTGTTCTATACCGCCGCCTGAGGCCATAAAGCGTAGTGAAAATTGCTCACATTCGCTCTTAGCTTATCAACCGAAATCCATTTACCCCATTAAATTCAACAACTTACCGCACCTATCCCCTTGACACCCCAAAGCCTCGGGCACACACTTGTGGAACATCTAACCGCGAGCAAACGGAGCCCCTATGAAAGGCGACCCACAGGTAATTGCCCACCTAAACAAAGTTTTAGGAAACGAACTCATTGCCATTAACCAGTATTTTTTGCATGCGCGCATGTACAAAGACTGGGGCCTGACGGAGCTGGGTGAAAAGGAATATCACGAATCCATTGATGAAATGAAACACGCCGATCAGCTGATTGAGCGCATTTTATTTCTTGAAGGCATTCCCAACCTGCAAGACCTGGGCAAATTGCTGATTGGTGAGAACGTACAAGAAATGCTCAAATGCGACCTGAAGCTGGAGCTTAAGGCCATCCCGGATTTGAAGGCGGGCATCAAGTACTGCGAATCAGTGCAAGACTACATCAGCCGCGACCTCTTCAAAGAGATTCTGGAATCCGAGGAAGAGCACGTAGACTGGCTGGAAACCCAGCTCGGCCTGATCGACCGCATTGGCCTTGAAAACTACCAGCAATCGCAAATGTCTTAAGCCCGCGGGCTATTCGGCGGGGGTAAACCCCTCGCCTACCAACGCACTCACAAGCTTATCGCGCCGCTTGTTAAGGGCCGCATCCTCATAGCCCAGAGCAGGCACACGGCCCCAAATCGGGCCGGGCCAGGCGGCATCATCCTCAAAGCGCGCCACATGGTGCATATGCAGCTGGGGCACCATGTTGCCAAGGGCTGCCACGTTGATCTTTTTCGGGTCGAACACGCTTACCATCACCTCCGCCAGCCGGCAGGATTCATCCATTAGCAGATGCCGATCTTGCTCGCTTAGATGGTGGATTTCAGTGACATTGGCGCGCTCGGGGATCAGCAGGCACCAGGGGTAATTGGCGTCCAGCGACAGGCGCACCTGACATAAACGCATACGGCCCAGTAATAATGAATCCTGCGCCAACTGTGGATGAAGGGAAAACATAGCCAACCTCATTGTACCTACCTGCATTCGCCCCTTAGAATAGCCCGTTTGAACTTTTCGAGCTATTAAAGAGAGCAACATGCGCGCGAGCCGTTTCCTTATTGCCACCCTCAAAGAAACCCCCAATGATGCCGAGGTAATCAGCCATCAGCTGATGATGCGTGCGGGCATGATCCGCAAGTTGGCCTCGGGCCTTTATACCTGGCTGCCGCTGGGTTTGCGGGTACTGCGTAAAGTAGAGGCCATCGTGCGCGAAGAGATGAACAGCGCCGGCGCGCAAGAGTTGCTCATGCCCGTGGTGCAGCCTGCCGAGCTATGGGAAGAATCCGGCCGCTGGCAGCAGTACGGCCCGGAATTGCTGCGCGTGAAAGATCGCCACGATCGCGCCTTCTGCCTGGGCCCCACCCATGAAGAAGTGATCACCGACATGGTGCGCAACGAAATCAGCTCCTACAAGCAATTGCCCGCCAGCTACTACCAGATTCAAACCAAATTCCGCGACGAGATCCGCCCGCGCTTTGGTGTGATGCGCTCGCGCGAATTTATCATGAAAGATGCCTACTCCTTCCATGCCAGCGACGCCTGCCTGCAGGCCACTTACGATGTGATGCATCAGGCCTACTGCAATATTTTCGACCGCATTGGCCTTGAATACCGCCCGGTACTGGCAGATACGGGCTCCATAGGCGGCGCCTTTTCACACGAATTCCACGTGCTGGCCGCCAGCGGTGAAGATGCCATTGTTTTCAGTGATGGTTCAGATTACGCCGCCAATATGGAAAAGGCCGAAGCCCTTGCACCCGCCGGCGAACGGGCTCTGGCGGCCCAAACACTTACCAAAGTGGCCACCCCGGGCGTGGGCACCATTGAAGAGGTGTGCGCCCAGCTTGGGCTGCCCGCCGCCGGCACTGTTAAAACCTTGATCGTGCTGGGTGAAGCACCCGAGGAAGGCGCGGCCCAACCACTGGTGGCACTGGTGGTGCGCGGTGATCACGAGCTCAATGAAATCAAAGCGGAAAAACTTGAGGGCGTCGCCAGCCCGCTCACCTTTGCGCCCGAAGAGCGCATTAAAGCCGAGCTTGGCGCATCTGTGGGTTCACTGGGCCCGGTGAACCTGGCCATTACTACCATTGTAGACAGAAGCGCCGCCCACCTAGCCGACTTCGCTTGCGGCGCCAATGAAGATGGCCACCACTTTACCGGTGCCAACTGGGAGCGCGACGCCAAAATTACCCGCGTGGAAGATATCCGCAACGTGGTAGCCGGCGACCCAAGCCCAGACGGCAAAGGCACCCTTGGTATCAAACGCGGCATCGAAGTGGGCCATATTTTCCAGTTGGGCACCAAATATTCCAAAGCACTGAACGCCACTGTACTGAATGAAAACGGCAAGGCCGAAGTGATGACCATGGGCTGCTACGGCATTGGTATTACCCGCGTGGTGGCCGCCGCCATTGAGCAAAATCACGACGACAACGGCATCATCTGGCCCAATGCCATTGCGCCCTTCCAGGTGGCACTGATCCCTATCAACATCAACAAATCAGATGCCGTGCGCCTGGCGTCTGAGCAATTGTATGCAGACCTTTTAAACGCAGGCATTGATGTTTTGTACATGGATGAAGACAAAGCCCGCCTGGGCGTGATGCTTGCCAACGCTGAACTGATGGGCATTCCGCACCGGGTCGTTGTGGGTGATCGCGGCCTTGAAAACGGCGAGGTGGAATACAAGGGGCGCACCGACACCGAAAGCCGCCAGATCCCCTTGGCAGGCACCATTACCCACCTGCAAAGCGTATTGACACACCTGGGTTAACCCACAGAGTGAACAGGCATTTTTCGCACAGGTTTTGTTGGTTGTTGTTGGCGTGGGCCCTTTGGCCTGCGCTGGCATTTGCACAACCCAAACCTGCTGAAGTGGATGATGAGCTGCGCAAGCTGTTGCTCAACGCCGTGCAAGCGGCCGACAGCTTTACAGATCGCTTCGATGCAGAAGCCTGGCTAATGCTCCAATCTGGCCGGCTTAAACGTTTCGTAAAAGAGCCCGAAAAGCGCCTGCACATTTTGCGCGCCGTACACAGCGAGGCCAAGCGCGCGGGCTTGCAACCTGAGCTGGTACTTGCAGTAATAGAGGTTGAAAGTGCGTTTAACCGCTTTGCGGTTTCGCGGGTGGGCGCCCAGGGGATGATGCAAATCATGCCCTTCTGGAAACTGGAAATCGGCCGCCCGGACGACAATCTCATCGATATGCACACCAACCTGCGCTACGGCTGCACCATTCTCAAGCACTACCTCAAGCGTTCAGACGGCCACTGGGCCGATGCCTTGGCACGCTACAACGGCTCATACGGCCAGTATTGGTACCCCGAGCGGGTAATGAATGCGTGGGAGCGCTGGCGCTAGGCAGAAACCTCGCCAAAACGGATTTCCGGATGTTTGATTAACCGGCGCACCCAGTTGGCCACTTCGAGGGCGTTGGGCTTTTCATTGGCAAGGTAACAGTCGCGAAAGCGGTGTAAATCTTCGCTTTTAAGCTCAGGCTTTACATCCAGTGTGAAAATATCCATGTTCCATTCGCCAAAGGCACGCTTACTGATGGGTTCATCCATCAAAATAGACACATTGGTGTGGCGCGCATCGCGACTAATTGAGGCCAGCAGCGTGTCCAGATCTTCGCGGTAACCTTCAAGTAACTGAATAAAATGACCGCCGTCTACCAGCAGCACGCCAGTGATATTCAAGTGGCGGTTGCGCTGCTTGGCGGTGCGCTCTATATCAATCAGCCCCTGTACCATCTGCTCGTTGTCTTGCGCCATGGGCGCACACACATCGCTTACGTACATCACAAAATTCAACACGGGCACTCCCCCATTACAGGCCTTTTCGTGCCCTCAGAGCTCACAGGCAGCTAGCTGACACTTGGGCACACACTGCTACCAGAATAGCAAAGCCTGGGGGTGTGCCCGGGTTTTTAGTGAAGCTTTAACCTGGGCCGCACTACCCGGCCGATTTTTTCACTGAGCGACAACAGACCGGTGCGCAACCAACCGTGTAAGGCAATTTGGTGCATGCGGTAGAGCGAAATGTACATCAGCCGCGCCAGCCGCCCTTCAATCATCATGCTGCCGCGGGTGAGATTACCCATCAGGCTGCCCACCGTTGAATAGCGGCTCAGCGATACCAGCGAGCCGTGATCTTTATACACAAAGGCTTTCAAGGGCCGGCTTGCCATAATGGCAAGGAGGTTGTCGTACACGCAGCTCGCCATCTGGTGCGCCGATTGCGCGCGCGGCGGCACATTTTTGCCATCGGCCATTGTACAGGCGGCACAATCGCCCATAGCAAAAATGCGGAAGTCCTCGGTGGTTTGCAGGGTGGGCTTTACCACCAACTGGTTGATGCGATTGGTTTCAAGGCCTGCAATATTTGCGAGGAAATCCGGCGCCTTAATGCCCGCGGCCCACACCATCAGGTCGGCCTCCAGCAGCTCGCCCTCCGACGTGCGCAGCCCCTCGGCCTCAGCGGCCGCCACCCGCGTGGCCACACGCACATTCACGCCTAGCTTCACAAGCTCGCGGTGGGCCTTGCCCGACAACCGCTCGGGCAGCGCCGGTAAAATGCGGGGGCCGGCCTCTACCAAACATACCTGCAAGCGCTCGCGGCTGATATTCGGCAAGCCGTAGGCGGATAACCATTGGGCTGCGTTATGAAGCTCCGCGGAGAGTTCCACCCCTGTGGCACCGGCGCCCACAATGGCAATGCGCAACAACGAGGCATCGCGGCTGGCATCCAGGCGCACAAAGCCATTTAACATGCGCTGGTGAAAGCGCTCGGCCTGGGCCGGGGCATCCAGAAAAATGCAGTGCTCGGCCACACCCGGTGTGCCGAAATCGTTGGTGGATGAGCCCAGCGCCAGCACCAGATAATCGTATTCAATGGTGCGCTCACCCACCACTTCACGCCCGCGATCATCATTGATGGCCGCCAGGGTAATGGTGCGCGCTTGCCGGTTAACATCGGCCATGGCGCCTTGCTGAAACTGAAAGCCGTGGCGCCGGGCATGGGCGCGATAGCTTACCGCGTCTATGCCGGCATCGAGTACGCCGGTTGCCACTTCATGCAGCAGGGGCTTCCAGATATGGGTGGCGTTTTTATCCACCAGGGTAATGTTTGCGCGCTCAGGGCGACCCAATTTGCGGCCAAGGCGGGTAGCTAATTCCAGCCCACCCGCGCCACCGCCTACGATGACAATGTGCATGTTGAAAAACTCCAAAGGTGATATAAATCCGTTGGCCGCCGCGACTGCAACAAGCCTGAATTGGGTAGCATGGCAAGCCGGGATTAGCCATGACTGTAGGCACGCTTCACTTCATCGCCGATGATGGCAAAGCCACGGGCGACGGTGTCGGCATCCTGGCCGTAATTCACGCGAATGCACTCGTGCTGGTGCTGCCACTGGGCGCTCAGCCCCGGGAAAAAATGGTGGCCCGATACCACCAACACACCGCGCGCCTTCAAGCGCCTGTATAGCTCATCGCTGGAAATGGGAAGCTCTGGAAACCACAACCATAAAAACAACGCGCCCTCGGGCTTGTGGATTCGGGCAGGCGTGCCGGCCAGCGCGCTGCGACACACCGCCAGCGCCTCGTTGACTTTTTGCTGGTAGTGCGGGCGCACATACCGCTCACAGAGGCTTATCAGCTCACCTGATTCAACCCACGGCTGCACCAGCGCCGGGCCGATATTGCCCGAGGCCAAATTCAACACGGCATTGGCATTGCTGAAGGCTTTAATCACTTCCTCGCGCGCCACCACAATGCCGGTACGCGCGCCGGGCAAGCCCAACTTGGAGAGGCTTAACAACAAAATGGTGTTGGGGTTCCAAAGCGGTGTGGCCTCGGTAAACAAAATATTGGGAAAGGGCGTACCGTAGGCATTGTCGATAATCAGCGGCACATTGGCTGCGCGTGCCAGTGCGTCGAGCTTGGCAAGCTCTGCGTCACTAATTACATTGCCGGTGGGATTTGTGGGCCGCGATACACACAAAGCCGCAGTATGTTCCGAAAGGCTGAGGGCTTCAAAATCCACATGGTATTTAAACAGGGCGCCATCCAGAAGCTCAATGGTAGGCCGGTTGCTGTGAAAAAAATCACCGCTTAAACCACTGTCGGCATAGCCTAAATACTCGGGCGCCATGGGCAGCTGAATGTGGCGCTGGCTGCCATCGGGCATGCGGCCTGCAAACAAATTAAACAGCACAAAAAAGGCCGATTGGCTGCCGTTGGAGATGGCCAGATTATGGCGGCTAATGGGCCAGCCGCAGGTGTTGCTTAGCATTTCTGCCAAGGCATCCAAAAAGCGCGAATCGCCCTGAGGGGATTTATACACCCCGAGCGCACCAAAGGTTTGGTGCGGATCTTGTGCCATGGCCGCCAAGCGCTCGGCAAACAGTGCCTCCATGGCCGGAATACGGCTCGGATTTCCGCCGCCCATAAACAGCATGTCTGGGTTATCGTTCAACGCATTGCCCAGATCATCCATCAAGGATGACGCGCCGGTTTGACCGGCAAATTTTTCCCCAAAGGCCGAGAGTTTCATAGCACCTCACTTATCGCGCTAATGATGCCCGAGTTTCACCTGGGCTTCATCTAATAGTAACGTTCGCAACCAACGGCTAGCGCCGCTTTCCTGATTGCGCCTGTGCCAAATCAAATGCAACTGCAAGGGCAATAACTCAAAGGGCAAGGGCCGCGTGGCCAAACCAAAGCGTTGCGCCAACGCCGCTGGCAGCGTCCATACCAGGTCTGTTTCGCGCACAATATCGGGGGCCACCAAATAGTGCTGAACGCGCAGCTGGACGTTGCGCATCTCACCCAATAAATTCAACGCATGATCCACGTACCCCAGGCCCGAGCGTCGGCTGGATACATGAATGTGGCTTAGGGCCAAATAATGCGGCAACTGCCAGTCGCCACCGAGTGCCGGGTGGCCCGGGCGCATGGCGCACACATAGGGTTCTTGCATCAGCGGCTGGTGGCACAGGTCATCCATGCTCATCACCGGCACATCCACGGCGAAATCCAAGCGCCCGCTGGCGAGCTCTGCCAATACCTCCCGGCGCGAAACATTAAAGCTTGTGATGGTCATGTGCGGGGCCTCGCGGCTCACCTGCTTGAGCAGCGGCCCCAGCACCAACGACTCGGCCAAATCGTTCATGGCAAATGCCACGGTTTTGCGGCTCTGTGCCGGCTCAAACAGCGCCGGCGCTTCAATGCTGCGCTGCAAACACGCCAAGCCCTCGCGCACGCCGGCAATCATGTCGTCGGCCACGGGCGTGGGCACCATGTGTTGGTGCGCCCGTTCAAATAGCCGGTCATTCAGGCGCTCGCGCAAACGATTGAGTGCATTACTCACCGCAGGCTGTGTAATATTGAGCTGCTGCGCCACCCGCGTGAGGTTGCGCTCGCGGTATATGGCTTCAAAAATCACTAACAGATTTAAATCCAGCTGCTGTAGTCGCATGCTTCACTCCGGCAACAATCAGCCAGCATTATAGATCTGCGCATGAACAATAAACATTGGTAATAGGCCCTGCGGCCGCGAAGGATTCGCCCATGACCGACATACTGCTCATTCGCCACGGCCAGGCAAGCCTGGGCGGCGATAACTACGATCAACTCTCACCCTTGGGAGAAATGCAGGCGCTGTGGCTGGCCGAGCATCTGGGCACCAGGGCACTGGCAGGCCCGGTTGCCCTTTGGTCTGGCGCCATGGCCCGCCAACACCAAACCGCCGCCCCCATTTTGGAGCGGCTGGCCCTGGGCCGGCCAGCTGAGGATGCAGGCTTTAACGAATACGATTTTGAAGCGGTAGTGATGGCCTACCTGACCATCACACCCGGCTACCCCTTGCCGGCCAAACCCAGCGCCGAGGATCTCTACACCCTGCTGCGCCTGGCGGTAGAAGCCTGGGCTGCCAACCAACTACCACTCGGTGAAGGCCAGGAGAGCTGGGCCGACTTTCACGGGCGTGTGCGCAAGGCTTGGCAAAACCTGGCAAGTAGCGCCACCGGCACCACGCTGGTAGTAACCTCTGGCGGTGTGATTGCCTCTGTTGTGCGCCACTTGCAAGGCCTTGATAACGCAGCCACCATCGATTTGAATTTGCGAATCCGCAATGGCAGCCTAACCCGCATTCGCCGCAGCGCTACCGGCACCTTTGAAGTGGCGGAATTTAACGGGCTTGCATACCTGGAGCAGGAAGATCGCGCGCACGCGATAACCTTCGCCTGATCCGGCTGTGTGAAATTAACAATCAAGAAAGGCTACTGCGCCAGAATTTGATCGAGCAAATCCAGCAGCGGCTGGTTGAGGGTTTCCGGGAACAACAGCATTAAATCGCAGGCGATGGGGCTGTTTTCGAGGGTGTAGGCAATTTCTACGCTGGTCACGTAATCCAGGCTCACCAGATCATCCAGGTGCAGATTGGTTAGCGGTTCGTGCATACCCGCAATGAATAGTGGCTCGTAGGTGAAGCTGCGCCCGCTCAACTCTGCCAGCATCGCAAGGCAGGTTTCGGTAACGGTGGCGGTAAGCGCGCACACCAGATTCTGTTCACTTTCGCTATCGGTCAGCTCAAGTTTTCTGGCAACCGCCAGCGCCTTTAGGGCTTCATCGCTAATCACCACCATGGCATAGGCGGTGCCGGTATCGCCCGCGAAAGACTGCACCGCCGCCGACACATTGCATTGGCCGTGTTGCTCCATCAACCCTTCGTATAAATGCTTGGGCGCCAGGTAGCGGATGACTGGAATGGGCAACTCCACAAAGCCACCGGCGTACTCTGCCAGTGATTCACCAGCCGCCCCCATGGCCACGTTGGCCACTTCCTGCAAACAGTCGCGGTGGGTTTCCGAGAAGGGTAAGGGGTAGCTCATAGCAATCCGTACCTGTGCAGTACTTCGGCAAGTTTTTCTTTATTAATGGGCTTTTTAATAAACTCCAACGCTCCCAAGGCCATCACACGATCGCGGGCTTCGGGCTGAATATCGCCCGAAATCACAATCACAATGGCCTTGTGCCCCTCGGTCTTTATCAGCTCAAGCACTTCATAGCCGTCCATTTCCGGCATGGTGAGATCCAGAAACACCATCTCCGCCTTGCCCTCGCGAATGGCCTCTATGCCTTCCACGCCGTTTACTGCATAGGTAATGTCTACATCCCAATCGGCTGGCAGCGAGCGGGTGACCTGCTTGCGGGCCATGTTGGAATCGTCACAAATCAAAAGCGGAATGGGCATGGAGTAGAAATTCTCAGTGCTAACACAAGGTCTAGTTATTATAGACAGGCATCAGCGCTGTGCTGACGATCTTGTGGCCGCAGCCCCACCGGCAACACTGGCCACTAAAAGCCCAGCTTTACTAGGGCAGCCTGCAGGCTCGCCTTGGTTTGCGGGCCCGTAAGTGTTGCCACCCTTTCCCCTTTAGCGTTAAGGATGTAACTTGTGGGCAGTACTGTGGGCCTGGGCAGCGCCAGCGAGCCCGGGTGCGAAACCAGCAGCGCAAACTCAATGCCAAGCTTTTCAGATTGGCGAATTAGCTCAGCTTTGGCGGGTTGATCGTAGTTAATGCCCACCACTTGCAATGTGGGCTCTGCGGCCGCCAAGGCGTTGAGTTCGGGAATTTCCTTCACGCAGGGCTTGCACCACACCGCCCAGTAATTCACCAATGCCCACTGCGCCTCTGCCATGGGTTGCTCAGCACCGGCATGCCACAGCATGGGCACTTCCGAGCGCGGCCCCCCCGCCCCGCCCGGCTCGCAGGCCGCCAGCAATACAGCCGCTATAAACGCCAGCAAGCGATGCACACTGGCCTGTGTAACACCTTGCCGCATTATGGATTCGCCTCCGGGCGGGCGCTGTCGTCGAAATTTGGCAGCGCAGTATCTGAATCAGACAGCTCGCTTTGCAACATTTCAAGGCCCTCGCCTTCATCCGGGTAGTCGGGGCGTTCGAGGAAGGTATCGAAGATTTCAGCCAGGGTGACATCCAATTGTTGCTCCATATGCTGATCGATACTCAACAACCTGGGTGCCACGGCGCTGAACCAGTCGAATTGCTGCAGGTAGTCGGATTCGCCCGGCATCTGCGCTTCAACGCCCACGGTATCGGCCAGCTGGCGCAAGGTGAGGCGTGAGAGGTCGCGGCAGAGCACGTAATCGCCACCGCCGGTTACGGTGATAACCTGGTTCTCAAGCAATGCATCACGCAGCCGCTGCCATTGCTCGGAGCCCACGCCTGCGGCCAGTAAATCCCCGTCGGCCAGGCTATTGCCAGACACTAAGCGCCGGCGAAACTCCCACAGCACTATCAGCGCTGCCACTAAATCCGGGTATTTCACGCTCAGGGTCACGCGGTTGTCGGTGCTGAGTACGCGCACTAAAATGGCGCCGCTTAATATGAGCATCCAGGTGATGTTTACCCATATGAGAAACAGGGGTAAAAAGGCAAAGGCGCCGTAAATCATGGCGATGGAGGTTTGCCCCATAATGGCGCCGAAGGCGCGCTTTAGCAGCTCAAACAACACAGCCACCACCACCCCGCCAATGGCGGCCTTGCGCAGCGGCACCCGGCAATTGGGCACGGCGGCAAACAACAATGTGAAGGCCAAAGCCGTTAATAACAGCGGCAAATAGCTGTACAACCACGCCGCCAGCCCCAAACTGGACTCGCCCTCTGTAAAAAACTCCATGGACAACAAATAGGTGCTCATCACCAGGCCCGCACCCAACAACAAGGGGCCCAGGCTCAACACCGCCCAGTAAATCAAAAAGTTCAGCAGCCCATGGCGCCCACGCTTCACGCCCCAAATGCGGTTAAAGGTTTTCTCGATGTTTTTTAACATCAAGTAGGCCGTGATGATCAACAGCGGCACACTCGCCAGATTGAGCTTGCGCGCCTGCTGGGAGAAGTTGGCCAAATGCTCCGACACCTCAGACCCGGCCTCCGGCAAGAGATTGGAGAAAATCAACGCATTGAGCTGCTGATCTAACCCCTGAAATGCGGGGAACAGCGAAAACATGGAATAGGTAACCGTCATCATGGGCACCAGCGCAAACATTGTCATAAAGGTGAGCGCCCCGGCGCTCATTTGGCAATGCTTGTCTTGAAACTGGTACGCCAACTCTGGAATCAGCCGCCTCATAGTCCGAATAAAATTCACAATCATGCCTGCTCCCGAATAATCGCGGCGGTGCGAGTCGCTTGGGCCGCGCCTGTGTTGCGTTTACAATAGCTGTTTTTTGCGACGAATCATAACCGACCAGTCACAGCTTAAACACAGCACAGGATGCAAGCCCCAATGACCACCATCTACCACAACCCGCGCTGCTCAAAATCGCGCCAAACCCTGGCCCTGTTGGAAGAAAACGGCATAGCCGCCGAGGTGGTGCTCTACCTGGATACGCCACCGAGCGCCAAAGCGCTTAAGGCCATACTGAAAAAACTGGGCATCAGCGCCCGGGAGCTGTTGCGCAAAGGCGAAGAGGCCTATAAAACCGAAGGCCTGGCCGATACCGGCCTATCCGAACAAGCGCTGATTGATGCCATGGTGGCCCACCCCAAACTCATCGAACGCCCCATTGTCATTCACGGCGAGCGCGCCGCCATCGGCCGGCCACCTGAATCTGTTTTGGAGCTGTTTTAATGGCAGAGCCCTACGTTCTGGTGCTCTATTACTCGCGCTCGGGAGCCACGGCCACTATGGCCAAGCAAATTGCGCGCGGCATTGAAAGTGCCGGCATGAGCGCGCGGCTGCGCACAGTGCCACCTGTGTCACCGGATACCGAGGCAAGCTTGCCGGCGGTGCCCGATACCGGCGCCATCTATTGCAGCCAGGAAGATCTGGCCCAGTGTGCAGGCCTGGTGCTCGGCAGCCCAACGCGCTTTGGCAACATGGCAGCCCCCTTGAAATACTTCCTCGATGGCACCTCAGACCTCTGGCTGAGCGGTGCGCTCATCGATAAACCGGCAGCAGCCTTTACCTCAACGGGCAGCCTGCACGGCGGCCAGGAAACCACCTTGCTCTCTATGTTGCTGCCACTGCTGCACCACGGCATGGTGTTTGCCGGCCTGCCCTACAGCGAGGCTGCCCTGCACCACACCCGCACCGGCGGCACGCCTTACGGCGCCAGCCATTGGGCCGGGCAAAATAACTCCCCCCTGTCAGACGACGAAGCTGCCCTGTGCCAGGCACTGGGCAAGCGGCTGGCATCACTTGCGAAAAAACTCTCATGAACCCACCCACGAATGTGAACCAAAAAGCCCTTTGGGGCCAACGCCTGAGCGCAGGCGCCATGGCCTTACTGGTATTAAACGCCTTGGCCCAGCAATTCGCCCCGGAGGCGCGCCTGTCTACCCTGATTATTCAGCTGGTGCCGCTGCTGATATTTGTGCCCGGCATGCTCGCCAAACACTACCGCACCTATAGTTGGCTCTGTTTTGTCGTACTGTTTTACTTTATCGTTGGTGTCACCAACGTCATGTCGCCCCTGGCTGATGTGTACGGTTGGGTTACCCTGCTGGCGAGTGTTGTGTTGTTTAACGCCGCCATGATGACCAGCCGCTGGCTGCAATATGCAGGCAAGGCCCTAACCCAGGAATAGAAACCCCTAAGGAAGCGTTACATGTCTCAAGCTCAACCCGGTTTTATCCGCCGCTTTTTCGGCGCCATTTGGGGCGCGATTACCTGGCTGCGTGTTGCACTGCTGAATATTATTTTTCTGGTGATAGTGCTGGCCATTATTGGTGCTATCAGCGGCCACGAACCCTTCGTTATGCCAGATAAAACCGCAGTGCGGGTGGCTCCCCAGGGCTTTTTGGTAGATCAGCTCACCTATGTAGACCCAATGTCGAAAATTCTGAGCGACGACAGCGGCCCCACAGAAACCCGGGTAAAAGTGCTGGTAGATGCCATTAACCGCGCAGCCAAAGACGACCGCGTGACCACCCTGGTGCTGGATTTAAACTACCTGCTCGGTGG
Source organism: Simiduia sp. 21SJ11W-1 (assembly GCF_024138675.1). Lineage (NCBI taxonomy): Bacteria > Pseudomonadati > Pseudomonadota > Gammaproteobacteria > Cellvibrionales > Cellvibrionaceae > Simiduia > Simiduia sp. 21SJ11W-1. Next base: position 2,492,206 of record NZ_CP090959.1, read on the forward strand.
TGGTATCAGCAAAATGGAGGAAGTGGGCCAGGCGCTGGATAACTTCCGCGAGCGCGAAAAACCCATCATTGCCTACGCAGACAGCTTCAACCAAAACACCTACTACCTGGCAAGCTTTGCCGATGAAATTTACATCAACCCCCTGGGCGCCGTGTTTTTAACGGGCTATGGCAGCTACCGCAATTACTTCAAAGATGCCATCGACAAGCTCGAGCTGGATTTCCACGTGTTCCGCGTGGGCGAGTACAAAGATTTCATCGAGCCATACACCCGCAACGACATGTCTGCCGCCTCGCGCGAGCACAACAGCCAGTGGCTGCACGAGCTGTGGAGCACCTACACAAGCCACGTGGAAGAGCGCCGCAACCTGCCCGTAGGCGCCATTAATAACTACATCAACAACGCCGATGCCCTGCTGGCCGATGCCCAGGGCAATGGTGCAGAGCTGGCCCTGACCAGCGGCCTGATCGACCGGAAGCTCACTCGAGTAGCGTTGAAAAACATGCTTATCGAGCGCTTCGGCTACGATGAAGACCAAAACGATTACCGCGCCCTGGATGCCGAACACTACCTGGCTGCCACCGAGAAAGAGATCACCCCCTTCCAGGATCAGGTGGGCTTGATTGTGGCCAGCGGCACCATTGTTGATGGCGAGCAACCCGCGGGTACTATTGGTGGCGATTCCACGGCCAAGCTGTTGGAAATGGCCCGCCAGGATGACGCTATTAAAGCGGTGGTATTGCGCGTAGACAGCGGCGGCGGCAGCGCTTTTGCCTCTGAGGTGATTCGCCAGCAAGTGGTTGCACTGCGTGAAGCGGGCAAGCCTGTGGTGATCTCTATGGGATCTGTGGCCGCCTCAGGTGGCTACTGGATTACCGCCGGCGCCGATCAGGTGTGGGCCACACCCACCACTATCACAGGCTCCATTGGCGTCTTCGGCGCCTTTGCCACGGCCCAGAAAACCCTGAATAAACTCGGCATCCACACAGACGGCGTGGGCACCACGGAATTGGCAGGTGCCATCCGCATAGATCGCCCGCTGCCAGAGAAGGCGGCACAGGTTATTCAGATGAGTATCGATCACATCTATCAAGAGTTTCTGGAGCTTGTGGCCAATGCCCGCGGCACCACCGCCGATGCCATCCATCAGGTGGCCCAGGGGCGCGTATGGACCGGTGCCACCGCCCAGGAAATTGGCCTGGTAGATCAGCTGGGCTACCTCAATGATGCCATCAAGGCCGCTGCCGAACTTGCACAGCTTTCAGATTACGGCGTGCAGGAAGTGGTGCAACCCCTGAGCCCTGGCGAGCAATTTATGCAAAGCCTGCTGCAGGATGTGCGCATTGGGCCATCGCACTTGGCCAACAGCCTGGTGCCCTCTTCCCTGCGCGCTACCTTAGCGCCGCTGGTGCAGCCTTTTGCACTGCTTGATCAAATGAACGACCCGCGTGGCTTGTATGTACGCTGCAACGAGTGCATAGCCCCTTAACACTGAGCCCGCGCCCGGCAGGGCGCGGCATTGCCCCCCTCCTACGTCTTCACCCCCCAAGTATTACATGTGGCTGCTGCGGCCAAAAAAAACCCGCCATCGGGCGGGTTGATATGTGAGCAGAAGCTTTCTTCGCGCTGTGAGGGTCTATCACAGCAGGTGGCAACTGGTCAGAGATCACAAGAAAACCAAGTCCATCTAAAGGAGACACATGACTAGCATTAGCGCTGCAGAGGCCACATTTCAGGCCGCCCAAACCGCTAATCCTGTATTTATTTATAGCAGCCAAGGGCGAAGTTTCCAGCCAAAATTTGCAGCAGCAGGCCTGAATGTGACCGGCTAGCCAGTTACAGCCGTTGTAACTTACCTACCAGTAGGTTAATTTGGTGCCAACTTACCAACTAGATGGTTAGCCAATGGTTCAAACCCGCTCGAAAAACCGCAAGGATGAAATCCTTGCCTACGCCATTCAGCTTGTGCAAACCCAAGGTTTCGAAAATTTCAGCTACCAGGATTTATCCAGAGAGCTGGGCATCACCAAGGCGAGCATTCACCACCACTTCCCCCGCAAGGAAGATTTAGGCGTAGCCCTATGCCAACTCATAAAGGCCTGGCATGAACGCCGCTTCGCTGAAGCCCGACACGCCACCCAAGACCCATGGGCGCGCCTGGATATTTATTTGCAATGGTCGCTGGAATACGCCCGCGGTGAAAACAAAATCTGCCCGCTAAGCTCGCTGCAATCAGACATCAACTTGCTACCAGAGAGCATGTGCAAAGCCATTGCCGAGCTCGATGAGCACGAGATCGCATTTATTGCAGAGCTGTTGGAGCTGGGCCGCCAGCAGGCGGTTATGGCATTCACCGGCGACGCCCGCCACCAAGCCATGCTGTTAGTGCTGGCGTGCAAAGGCGCCCTGCAATATTCCCGCATTCACGGTTTGGCACTGTTTGATCAAGTGATGAACCAATACAAACACACGCTTGCCCCCTGATTTGTTAAAGAGGTATTTATGAGTCAACTCGATACATTGTTCTCCCCTATTACGCTTGGCCCACTAACCCTTACCAATCGTATTGTCATGGCACCCATGACTCGCCAATTTTCACCGGGCAACATCCCCAACGACCTGGTGGTTGAGTACTACAAGCGCCGCGCCGAAGGCGGCGTGGGCCTGATCATTACCGAGGGCACCTGCATTGGCCACAAGGCGGCCAGCGGCTATGACAACGTGCCCTATTTTTACGGTGAAAAAGCGCTGGCTGGCTGGAAAAAAGTGGTAGAGGCCGTACACGGCGCCGGCGGCAAAATTATGCCCCAGCTTTGGCACGTGGGCGCAGTGCGCCGCGAAGGCATGGAACCGGATCCATCGGTACCGGGCTTTGGCCCATCGGGCCTGGTGGCACCGGGCAAGAAAAAATGCCACGAAATGACCCGTGAAGATATTCAGGAGGTTATTGATGCCTACGCCCAGGCCGCCAAAGACGCCATGACGCTCGGCTTCGACGGGGTAGAAATTCACGGCGCCCACGGCTATTTAATCGATCAGTTCTTCTGGGCGGGCTTAAACGAGCGCACCGATGAATACGGCGGCGACCTGGTAGGCCGCACACGTTTTGCACAAGAGGTCATTAAAGCCGTGCGCGCGGCTACCGCACCAGACTTCCCCATTGTGTTTCGCTTTTCCCAGTGGAAAATGCAAGATTACACCGCGCGCCTGGCACAAACCCCGGAGGAACTGGCGGCATTCTTGGCACCGCTGGCCGAGGCCGGCGTGGATATTTTTCACTGCTCTACGCGCCGCTTCTGGGAAACAGAGTTTGAAGGCTCTGAATTAAACCTGGCCGGCTGGACGCGCAAGCTCACCGGCAAACCCGCCATCACTGTGGGCAGCGTTGGCTTGAACAAAGCGTTTGTGGATGAAGAGAAAAAAGGCTTTTCTGGCGGCGAACCCGCATCACTTGATCAGCTGTTGGAGAAACTCAACCGCGAGGAGTTTGATCTGGTAGCCGTAGGCCGCGCGCTTATCTCCAACCCCGACTGGCCAAAACGCTTGAAAAATGGCCAACCCATGGCAGCCTACGATTTGGATCAGCTTAAACAACTGGTGTAATTCGGTACCGGATGCGAGGCTTTGGTAAAAGTAACTCGCATCAAACCAAAGCCCCGCATGCGGCACTGTTGTCCCATAGTTTAAGTTTCCATAGAAGGCAGACGTTGATACTACCTATTTCTCAGAGTTTCTAAGCGATATCTGGACATGATATCTGGGGCGAAGTTTGTGACACGACGTAAATACATCCATGTAGTCTCGACACCCGCGTCCATGCGGGTGACGGTCACAAACTCAGCCCCATATTCCATGCCTGTAGATTTGTGGGACAGCAGTGCCGCATGCGGGGATTTTTTGATTTTTCCAACCATCCTGCCTTGAAAAACACGAACGAATCAGCCATAAAAAAACCGGGGCCAGGCCCCGGTTTAATCAAATGCGTGAAGTTACTCACGCGGTTTCACAGCCAATCAGCTAACTAGTTCCACTCAACATTCAGATCAACGCCCGAGTAGGCACGGTAACCGTAAATGCTGATGTACCAGGTGCCGGCGGCCGGGCTGTTTTGCGTGCACGACTCGGTGTTACCACTCTCGTAGGGGCGGCAATCGTAGGCGCTGGATGTTGGCTGGGCACCGTAGCGTACATACAAATCCGCATCGCCACTGCCGCCAGACATGTTTACATTCATGATGCTCATACCCGCTGGAATTTCAACGGTGTAGTGGCTCCACGAACGGCGCGCACCGGACAAATCGGTAGCGTTAGCACTGCCTGCACCACTGCCGCCGCCTGTGGAAGGCTCGGTGTATGAACCGGTAAGGCTAACGTTGGCAAAACTTGAGTAAGCTTTTACGCGCACGTAGTAGGTACCCGCTTGCGCTGTGGCGATCGGGCAAGACTCCGCATTGCCGGATTTGTACGGGCGGCAATCGTAGGTGCTGTCTGTGGGTGCTGCACCAAAACGCACATACAAATCGGCATCGCCTGAGCCACCGGCCATATCGAAGGTGAGGTTGGTGGCACCCGCTGGCACCTCCATGGTGTAGTTAAGCTCGCTGCCAGTGCTGGCAGACAAACCGGTTTGGGCCACGCCATTTACCAACTCGCTGCCACCGCCTGTGCCGCCGCCGGTATCACCGGAACAGCCAAAGGTGGTGAGGTAATCGCTGGCCGCTTTTGCCTTCACAATACCGTTGCCGAAGTACACATCGTGGCCGTTAGTGCCCGCATCTTCAGCGGTTGCTTTCAGCGCGTTGCGAATGTCGGTACCGGTACAGGCCGGGTGGTTAGACCACACCAGCGCCGCCACACCGGCAACGGCAGGCGTAGCCATGGAAGTACCGCTCATGTAACCGTAGTCGCCGGCTTCAATGGCAATGGAGGCAGTGCCTGCACCCATTAAGGCGCTGCGATCTTCCAGTGCTGCACCTACCGCAGGAATGCTGGTGGTGTTGGTATCGCCCAAGGTGCCAGAAAGTACACCGGCCACATTGTTCACAATAATTGCGCCAATGCCGCCACTGTTTTGGCAGTTTTTAACTTTATCGTGGAAGGAGATATTGCCGCGATCAATCAAACACACTTTGCCACTGGCGCCACCGTCAGTTGCTTCAGCGGTGCCCATAAAATACAGCGAACCGGAAACAGAGCCGAGGTTTTCAAAGGCAGATGCCGCGTAGCCTGTGCCACCGGCGGTCAGTGATGGCAGCGTTGCGCCACCCGACGGGTAGGTAGACAAGGTATTAACGCCACCGGCGGTAACTTCAACACAGTTGGTTTGTGTGCCGTTGCACGAAGGGTGCTGGGAAAAATCGGCAATCACGTTGTCTGCATCGTTGGCACCCACCATCATTACAGAATCGTAACCGGCGGGGTATGAACGCACAGTATTGCCATCGTTACCGGCGGCCGCCAATACCAAACCACCGTTGTTGGTGAAGTTTTTAAAGGCGTTTTCTTCGGTTGTGTTGGCCGCACCACCGCCAAGGCTCATGGTGATGATATTTGCACCGGCTGCGGCACATAAGTTTGCAGCTTGTGCCAGGTCTGATGAGTAGCCCCAGCCTGCATCGTTGAACACTTTAATAATGTGCATGGGCACACCGGGCGCCATACCCACTACACCAAAGCCGTTATCCATTGCACCTACAGTGCCGGCAACGTGGGTACCGTGTGGGCCGCCATCGGCGTACCAGTTACCGGTGCCGGAATCGTTATCCCCGGTAATGGAATTCCAATCAAAATCGTTATTAATACCACCGGTTTCACCGGTAGAGCCGGCAATACCGGAATCGATTACACACACCTTCTGGCCAGACTGCAGCGACAGCTGGTTGGCCTGAGACTGATACACAGCATAGGGCGTAAGTTGCGTTTGGGCGGGGTTGCCCACGTCATCGTTATACAAACCCATCAAGCGGCGCGGCACGTCTTCTTCAACGTATTCAACCGTAGGGTCCATACGCAGCTCTGTTACTGCGCGCTCGCTAAGCTCGGCTGCAATGGCGTGGTTGTGTTTCATGTTCAAGCGCACCTTGGCACCACGCGCTTCTAGCTTCTGGCGAGCTTTCGCCATATCACGCTCGCTGAACACGCTAAAGCCGGCACCGGCCATGGCGGTGTTGGTGGTTGTTTGCTTGTACTTGACGATGTAGCGCTTGGGCAGGTGCGAACCGTCAGCGGCAACGGCTGCATTGGCGCTACCAAGTGCCATGGGTTGTGCGTCAGCCTGGGCGCCCACATGGGCAGACAAGGCCAAACCGAATACGCTTGCAGTCACTGCAGAGGCTAATTTCTTAACGGGGAAGTTCATACTTTCTCAATCCTACTTAAGTGTGTCTTTTATAATTATCAGGCGCGAAAAGAGGACACCTTGCCATTCCGTGGCGAACAAAGCAGAGAGAATAAAACAACCACAACAGAAAACCCGGCCACGCGTGACACGCGCAGAAATAGGACATAGGTTCAATGAAAGGCCTGCCAGCTTATGCTGAAAATTATTCTGATTTCCCTAGCCTTGCGACAATGCGCGAAGGCCATGCAACTCTTTTTGCACCTCGAATATAGGCAAGTTCATGAACCAGGAGAAGTGGGCCGGAACAATCGGGAATCATTAATACTTTTTTTAATAAACTTTGATCTTTTATAGCTCAAACAACAATAAACACCGCAATTAGGGCAAAGATGAACCACAAGTCAGACTTAAAAGTCACAATAATTATTTTTCAGAACACGGATTTTTACCCCTTTTGTTGAAAACATACTGAAAAATTGTGAAAGCAATATGACTTTTACACACACATCGCCCCCTGCCCGCGCGCGAAACCGCGCGCAAAAAAGAACAGATGTACCAACTGAAACCGAAAAAATTCATACTAAAGCATGTACCAGTCAGCAAGACCAACCTGCTTACACTAGCCTGCTCGCATCCGATGAAACGAATAATTATTCAGTTACACCTTCGCAAATTTCGCACGACCAAATCGCTACCCCCCTCCCAACCCCATGTAGCCAATATAAAACACCGGCAACTAACAATAAAAACTAGAAACTAGAAACTAGAAACTAGAAACTAGAAACTAGAAACTAGAAACTAGAAACTAGAAACTAGAAACTAGCCACTTTCCTCCTAGACATTAACCAACACCAACACATTTTTTATACGAGATACCCGTGCAGTATTTTTCAATATTTAATGACCTGCTGATTTTTTGGGTGCAGGCTCCTTGGCCACTCGCACTGGCCATCGCCTTTGCCGCCAACAGCGCCGCATTTCTTCTTGCATGCACAGCCATTAGCGCACTACTTGAATTTGCCCCGGCGGCCCTTGGCCTAAAACCATTAAACACACGAAAACTGAAGCCTGGGCAAATTAGCTACGAGCGCAAGTGGGGGCTGATTGCGTGTTTCATGTTTGCATTACTAAGCCTGCTCACCCGCACCTTGGCTGATGCCCTGTGGCCCACAAGTGTTGGTATGGCGGCATTGCAAGCGCTGGGCTTTATATTATTTTATGAAGTCTATTCGTTTGTCGTGCACAGGCTTTTGCACACGCCCTTGTTTCGGCGCATACACCGAGTCCATCACCGCTCCGTTGTGACAACACCCTGGAGCGCTTACAGCGTGCACCCGGTAGAGGCAGCCCTGATTGGGCTAAGCGCACCGCTCTACATGCTGGCATTGCCTTTGAGCTTAGGCGTGGCATTCGTGCTGCATTTTGCCGGCATACTGCTCACCATAGGTTTACACGCCAATATTACACACAGGCGCCAGCACACCTGGGGGTTGCCTGCCATTGCCCGGCACGGCGCACATCACACGCGTGGCAATGTGAACTACGGCTTTACCCAGCCGCTGCTGGATAAAGCTTTAAAAACTCACGCAACAGGCACAGAGTAAATCCCTTTAACCTGCGAGGTACTGCTGGCTGGGATCAAGAGCCGCTTTGTTTTAGAATCGCAATTTTATTTAGGCCGCGCCCTCATGGATAACCAATCGTTCAACGCCGATCATCAACAGGCTTTGTTTGACATCATGCGTCACCGGCGCGACGTGCGCGGCAATAACTTTACCTCCACGCCTATTCCGCAAGATGTCATCAACACCATCCTGGAGGCGGCAACACTTGCACCTTCTGTGGGCTTTTCCCAACCTTGGGAGTTCGTAATGGTGACCGACCCACACATAAAAACCCAAATCCGCGACAGCTTTAACAAAGCCAATGCCCAAGGCCAAGCGCAATTTTTGGATGCAAAGCAAGAGCAGTACAAACAGCTCAAACTGGAAGGCATTATGGAGGCACCGGTAAACATTGCAGTGTTCTACAAGCCTTCTTCTAAACCTGTGCTTGGCCAGAACACCATGAAAGAAATGGGGGAATACAGCGTGGTATGCGCCATTCAAAATATGTGGTTATCCGCCCGCAGCCTGAATGTGGGCATGGGCTGGGTGAGCATTTTATGCCCCCACACAGTCAAGCGCCTATTAAAGGCGCCCGAGGAATGTAAACTGGTGGGCTATTTGTGCCTGGGCTATGTGAAAACATTTTACGATTCCCCCGAGCTTGAACGCCTGCGCTGGGAAAAGCGCAAGCACCTGGAACAGGCCGTGCACACAAACGCCTTTCCCACAGCCGATTAACAACCCGGATTACTTGCCTTCAAGCTTTGCGCCCAGCTGCAGCACGGCTACTTCAATGCGTTTTAACTCCCGCATTAACGAGCTGCGGTTCATCTCCTGCATGACCCACTGTTTGCAGGCAATTTGCACCATTGCGGCCAGCAATAAGCACACACCCCAAAATACCTGGCCTTCCAGATTAATAGCGGTAAAAAACTCATAGCCCGTCCAGAACATCACGCCGGTGACCAGCAAAGTAATCACATGCAATAACACCACCCAGCGCCCAAGGCCCGCGTTAAATGCGCCCATTGCCATCTCGAACATGCCTTCGCGCTCATTCACAGCCGCTTTAATGGCCGCGGCCTCGCTTTCAAGTGCAGTTTTAATCCGATCATCAATACTCATTTGCAGCTCCTTTGGGGAGTTTGTGGTTCAAATTTTTGCTTTAGCCTGGCCCTTGCGCGGGCCAAGCGTGACTTCACAGTGCCGGTTGGTATATCCAACACAACGGCCAGTTCCGCCACGCTTAATTCATCAAGGTAAAACAGCTGAATAATCTGCCGCTCGATTACCGGCAAACGCTTTAACGACGCACGCACATCCAGGCAGTCTTCCAGTTGGGCAATGGCCTCCACTTGCCCTTCTGCTACGTCACCTGCATCTACCTGAGTGCCCCTACGCCTGAGTGCATCCAGCAACTGCCAGCGCACACGGGTATACATCCAGGCGCGAAAGGCACCGGCAAACTTGAGCCTACGCACCTGCTTGGCCATTTTCACCCAGGCCTCCTGCACGGCATCTTGCGCGAGCGCGTGGTCCTGACAGATGCCATAGGCAAAATGCAGCAAGGGCTGATTTAGCCTCTCATACAGGCGTGCATAGGCTTTTTTACTGCCCTGCTGTGCTTCAAGCACCAGCAATTCAAGCTCGGCATGGTTTACGCTCAAGGGCTCATTTCCAAGGTTCATTCATAAAAATGCTTTATTCATAGACGGGTAAGCAGCCCTAGCGGTTCATTTATTTGCGCCCCCACTTAACCCACCCGGCCTAGGCCAACCTGCCCATCAGGCCAATACCGCCATTGCCCCCAGCGCCTTAGCATAGCCTCATCATTACTTCTGGGTTTAACGCCGTTATGTCTGCCAAACAGTTTCTGCTCTTTTCGCTGCTCATTACCTGCCTCACCGCTTGTGGTGGCGGCAAAGGCTCAAGCGGCAGCGACCTGCCCTCAACCGCAGCCATAGATAACAGCACCACCGGTGCCGGGAGTGACGATAGCGGTAGCGACAACACCGGCATAGAGGGAGCAAGTGACACTGAGACACCCGCAGCCGAGGCTGAAACAGGCCACAACAATGGCGCAGGCGAGCCCCCTCAGGAAGGCCAAGCCAATAGCCCCTATGCCCAAGACGTGGCCATGGCATTAGCCACAGGCGACGCCCGCTTTGTGGTGGAACCCGAGGCCTTTCTGGCAGCGGCGCTCGAAACCTTTGAGCGCGATGCACAAGCGGCCACAGCGGTGCAGCGGGCGCTCTTTGAAGGCCAAACCGCTGTAGAGACCATCAGCTGGAACCCCACCCCCGATGCCGCATTACTGGCGGCAAGCTTTGGGGTAAATGCAGAGATTCTGGTAAGCAATCGCAACAAACAGGGAGAGGCCCTCTCCCAAAAGCACGCCTTGGCCGTAGCCGGCACCAAAGCGCAGGGCCGCTACGCCGTATTTGGTAGCAACCCGGTGCGCCACACCGAACACTTGAATGACGCCATGCACCAATTGCTGCGCAACACCATTGCCTGGCTTACGGGCAAACCCGACCTCAAGCATGTGGTGCTGGCCCAATTAGGTGACAGCTATTGGTTCAGAGATGAACCCCGTATGCGCGCCTGGCTGCAAGAAAACTACGGTGAGCAACTGCACATCAATACGCAAAACACGTGCAACGGCAGCGCTTTGGCCAATTGCTTAACAACCGATACGGATCTGCTGGTTATCTCACAAGTTAGCGAAGACGACGCCACCACGCCCCAAATATTAGACGCCATAAAATGGGCCAACAGCCAGGGTATTGGCGTGCTTTATGTGCATCACGATGGCAACCTCACGGCCTTGGGCGCTGCAATTTTCAACCATTTGAACGTGCACTACGTTAAAGACAACTACTGGCCCAAAGAGCAGGTTGAAAGCTTTGAGCCCACAAGCCTTTATGGCCAGCTGCCAGACAACATCAACGCCATTAAAACCACTATTTCGCATTTACTGGCAGACGACTTCACCTTTAACATTCAAGATTGCGAAGCAAGCTGCAGCAACATCTTGGCCTATGAGCGCGAGTTTGCCCAAGGCGCAGCCGCCATGCGCACCTTGGTAAACAGTTTTGATACCCGCAATGAAAACCTTTTTCACTCCTACACGAGCGATGCCATAAAACTTGCCGTGCTGTTTGCCGATGCCCAGCGCCTGAACATTCGCTACCCGCTCACACCGGGAGAAGTAAGCACACGCACCTGGCTTGCCAGCTACTTTGCCGATCACGCGGTACACATTGCCCGTGACCTGGTGCCCGCGCAGCAGGATCTTGGCAATTTCTCGCGCAGTAATTTTGATCACATAACCCCAACGCAAAAGCAGGTTCGCCTGAACTCCAAACAAGGATTTCGCGCGGCCGGCGTTTATGCGCTACCCGGGCACGCAGTTAAGGTTACGCGCACCGACACCCACGCGGTAACCACCTACGTGCGCGTAAACAGCCTGCGTGCAAGCTCAACACACGAGTGGACCCGCGGCGGCTACAAACGCCCGAAATTTCTTACTTCCGAATGGTTACCGCTGCCTGCCGGTGAAGAAGTGATATTTACCTCGCCCTACGGGGGCCCAGTGCAGGTGCAGTTTTCTGCAGAAGACGGCGAGGTTGAACTCAATTTCAACGGTGTGGGCCTACACCCATACTGGGCAAGCCAGGCAGACGATGATCGCTTTGAAAATGCGCTCGCCCTGGGCCACTTCGACTGGGCCGAACTTTCCACACCCGCATTTGAAGTGCACTCAAAGCTCGACAAAATGCGTAAATCCGCATCACAAACGCACTTCCCCAATGCCACAGCACTTGCCGCCGGGGCCATGCAATACTCCCACAATTACGCCCTCTTACTGGCAGGCTTCAAGGGACCCGGCATTGATGTGGTTGATGAGATACACAACTTCGCAGCCAGCAACGGGCTGGAAATTAAAACCAGTAATTCCATCAAACACATGAACGCCGATCAGCCCACCTGCGGCGCCGGTTGCTCCGGCAACCCCTACGATGCCAGCTGGAGCTACTCACCCACAGGTCACGGCGATCTGCATGAAATTGGCCATGGTTTAGAGCGTGGCCGCTTTCGTTTCCCGGATTGGGAAGTACACACCACCACCAACCCCTACTCCTACTACGCTAAATCCCAATTTCATAAATCCACAGGCCATAGCCCCGACTGCCAGAAACTGCCCTTCAAATCTCTGTTCGAAACTCTCACAGCCGCAGAAAATTCAGCAGACCCAATAGCCTATATGCGCGAACAATCACTCGGCGTATGGAACAAAGGCGTGGCTATTTACATTCAAATGATGATGGGCGCGCAGGCCTACGGCGAGCTTGAAAACGGTTGGCACCAATGGGCACGGCTACACATTATTGAACGCGCCTTCGGTGAGGCACTTAGAAGCGAAGCACTGTGGGCTGAAAGCTCACAGGGGCTGGGGTTTGGCAACTACACTTTCGCGCAAGCACAGCAGATCAGCAATACAGATTTTATGCTGGTGGCCATGTCGCACGCAGGCGGGCTTGATTACCGCAACTACTTCACCCTGTGGGGTTTTGAAACCTCTGAAATGGCACAACGTCAAGTTGCCCACATGCAGCACCCGGAAATGCCCAAGGTATTTTTTGCAGCCAATGAACGGGACTATTGTGAAAACTTCAGCCCCACGCCAATAAGCGTTACGGCCAACGCCCGCTGGCCTGAGTAGTAACAGCCCATAAGCGGGCACTTAACCCCATGCGGGTGACGGTTACAAACTCCGCCCCAAAATCCATGCCTGTAGATTGGCAAGACGGCAGTCGCACCTGTGCGGGCCTTGGTTATGCTACTGCTGCCCTTCAATTAAAATTTGCCTTGCTGTTGTTACTTACCTTGGTTTGAGGGTTCATCACAGCCGTCAATATCACAAGCACCACTGCCCGCCCCGGCACTGGCTGTTGGCGGCTCATCGGCCTTTGCCGTTAACGCCGCTGCCTGCTCTGCGCGCACGGTATTAAGCACTTCAAGCAGTTGGGCCGATTCCTGCGCGCCGGAAATACCGTAGCGCCCAATAACAAAAAACGGCACACCGCTAATGCCATAGTGTTGTGCCAGCGCTTCATCTTCGCGCACCTTGTCGGCAAAATCGTCGCCGGCCAATACCGCTTGCGCCGCCGCCTGATCCAAACCGGCAGCCTCCACTACTGCTAGCATCTGCGCCTGGCTTGAGAGATCCAGGCCTTCGCCCAAATAGCCACGCATGAAGGCATCCGTCAACCGGTGCTGGGCAGAATCTGTTGCACCCTCTGCATCGAGGGTTGCCGCCCACTGGATCAACCGGTGGGCATCAAAGGTGTTGGCAACCACAATGCGATTGAAATCAGCTTGTCCCCCTTCCCGCGCAATATTGGTGGCCATGGTATCTATCATTTGCTGGGCGTCAGCCACGGAGCGGCCGTATTTCTGTGCCAGCCGTTCGGCATAGGGGCGTGAATCTGGGCTGCGGGGGCGTGGGTCTAACTCAAAGGCGCGCCAGTTTATGGTTACCTGATCAGAAGCCTCCCCTCCCCCGTGCTGGCGCGCAAACTCTGCAGCTGCCCGCTCAAAGCGCTGCTTGCCCACAAAGCACCAGGGGCAGGCGATGTCTGACCAGATTGAAACGGAAATTGTCATTGGCTTTTACCTCTAAGCTTACAAATGAAAACGCCCGCAACAAATTCCGTTACAGGCGTGAGCACCGCAGTATATATAGCGCCTTGCGCCTGGCTAGCAGTGATTTTTCAAAATTTCTTTGGCGGCATTGTGGCCGGGTATACCCGTTACACCACCGCCCGGGTGCGTGCCCGAGCCACACATAAACAAGCCGGAAACGGGGGTGGTGTAATCGGCATAGCCCATAAAGGGCCGGTTAGACCACAGCTGATCCAGCGTGAGTGCACCGTGAAAAATGTCGCCCCCCATTAAACCAAACTTGCGCTCCAGATCCAGCGGCGAATGAATTTGCGTGCCTAAAATGCTGGTTTTGAAGTTGGGTGCATATTGGGTCACCGTATCAATAACCGTGGCGGCTGCAGCCTCGCGGTGATCATCCCACGAATCACCCGATGGCAGCTCCGGTGCGAATTGCTGGCAGAATAAGCTGGCCACATGCTTGCCTTCGGGTGCCAGGCTGTCATCTACAGTTGAGGGAATCAGCATTTCAATAATGGGCGCCCGCGCCCAGCCCTGTTGCCTGGCATCAAGATAGGCCTGTTCAAGGTAGGCCATTGAAGGGCCTATGATAATACCCGATTGATGGTGGGGCTGGCAGTGGGTACCCGGTGCTGCAATAAAATCCGGCAGCTCAGAGAGCGCCACATTCATACGAAATGTGCCCGAGCCCACCTTAAAACCTTTCACGCGGCGCTGAAATTCCACGGGTAAATGCGCCTTGGGCACTAGCCGCGTAAATAGCAGCTTGGGGCCTACATTGGCCACCACGTGATCTGCCTTGAACTCGCGACCATCGGCAAGCTGCACACCCTCAGCGCGATTGCCATTGATTATCACCTGGGATACCTCGGCCCCGGTTTCAATGTGCACGCCACGGGCGAGGGCTTCTTTTGTCATGGCCTGGGTGATGGCGCCCATGCCGCCTACGGCGTGGCCCCAGGCGCCCGGCACACCATTGGCTTCGCCAAATACATGGTGCAACAACACATAGGCAGACCCGGGCGTACTGGGGGCACCGTAGGCGCCCACTATACTGTCAAAGGCAAAGGCCGCTTTCACTACATCATGCTCAAACCAGCTATCCAATACATCTTGCGCACTTTTGGTAAACATATCGAGGGCATCGCGACGCTCATGCATGGCCAGTGAGCGCAAACCCAGTGCAAATTTACCCAAATGCAGCATGTCGGTTATGCCGCCGCCCACGTTGGGCGGTGTGCGCAGCAATTCAGATTTTAATAGCGAAGCCTGGGTTTCAAGCATGGTGTAGAAATCGCTCAGCACTTCGGCATCGTGCGCAGAAAATCGGGCCACCTCATTGCGGGTGGCCTCAAAATCTGCCATTAGTGAAAAGCTTTCACCTGAAGGTAGCGGAAAAAAGTTTGACTGCGGCCTGAGCCTTACTTCCAGGCCATGGGCTTTTAAGTGCAGGTCGTGAATAATTTTGGGGTTGAGTAAACTCACCGTGTAACTGGCAGTGGAATTTTTAAAACCCGGGTGAAACTCTTCGGTAACGGCCGCACCACCGGTTATTTCGCGGCGCTCAAGCACTGTGACCGAATGCCCGGCCTCAGCCAAGTAACAGGCACATACCAACCCGTTATGGCCGCCACCTATAATCACAAACTGCAGCTTACGCATTCTCCCCCCGTTATTATTTTTTTAGTAGCGCACACTTGAAATTTAACAAGCGTTAACCCGCGTTATGTTTAATCCATATTTCAAAATCCGCTACAGATAATGGTTTGGCAATAAAGTAGCCCTGCGCGTAGTCGCAGCCGAGCTCGGCCAGGTATTGCAAGGTTTCGCCATCCTCTACGCCCTCTGCCACCACTTGCAGGCCAAAAAGCTGGGCGATATCAATAATAATCTTAACGATGTGCTTGTCTTGCTCGTTAACCAGCATATCTCTTACAAAGCAGCGATCAATCTTTAATTCGCTGGCAGGAATATTTTTAAAATAGGAAAGCGAAGAGTAGCCAGTGCCGAAGTCATCTATAGATAACGCAATGCCGGCCTGCTTTAAGCGCATTAAATTTTCAAGGCCCGAGTGCATGTCTTCAATAATTGCAGATTCGGTAATTTCAAGGGTGAGGTATTCGCTGTCAAGGCCCCAGATACTCAGCGCATCCTGCACCAGGTGGGTGAGGTTTGGGTCGTTCACAAGGCCTGCCTGAATATTTACCGCCACTCCCAAATTCCACTGGCCAAGCCACTGGCGCATTTGTCGCACCGCAGTGCCAACCACCCATTTGGTTAATGTGTAGCTTTCGCCCAACTGTTCAGCCAGTAACACAACTTGATCGGGGGCTATAAATCCACGGCCTTTTAGCTCCCAGCGCAGCAGTGCCTCTACCCTATCTACCTTGCCGGTTTTAAGGTTTTTTTTCGGCTGATAGTAGAGTTCAAATTCATTGCCAAACAGTGCCTTTTTAAAGGCCTTGGCCAGCAAGGTTTGATCTTCTGATTCTTTTTGATCGTCGATCACATCAAACCGGTAGGGCTTGCCGCGGCGCGAATCAATTAACGAACGCTCTGCACGCTTTAGCAACAAATAGGCGTTGGCCGCCTCTGGCGGGCCAAAGGCCAGCCCCACCTGCACATCGGGCTGCACCTGGTCTTTACCCACAGCCACCGGCTCGCCCAGTTGCTGTTTGATTTTGTGAATGGCAAGCGACATGAGCGACGGATTGGAAATACGCGGCACAATAAACGCAAAGTGATGGCTGCCAATGCGAAAAAACGTATTCGGCATTTTGGAGAGTGCCTGTAAGCGCGCAAGGCAGGCGTGAATAACAGCATCGCCTGCTGCGTATCCGGTTTGCAGGTTGATATCGGTCAGATTATTTAAATCCACCAACAACACACCGGTTTGCAGCGCCTCTTGACTAATAAACTCTTCAAGGGCGGCAATAAAGGCCTGGCGGTTGATGGCAGGAACCGGGTGCGCCATGGCTATAACTCGATTGACGAGAGATCTATCCCGAAGGCGCCTGCCTCCAGGCTGCCAAGAATTTCCAGCGGCTTGCCATCAGCGGTGTGGGTCTGCTGCATTAAATCGAGAATTTTCAGCTCAATCAGCGCCTCTTTATTTTCATCCAGCACCACAATCACCTGTGGCCGCAGCCGCCGCGACCGGTACTCGGCCACCACTACCGCTACCTCGCCTGACGACAATTCCACCAGCGAGCCGGCCGGGTATATACCCACGGCCTGAATAAACTCTTCAACCAGTTCAGGCTGAAAGGCTTTGCCTTTTTCGTCGTAGAGAACTTTAATGGCCTCAGCCGGGGTTTTGGCTTGGGCATAGGGGCGTTGGCTTATGAGGGCATCGTAGCAATCGGCGATGGCTGCAATACGGGCAAATACCGGAATGCTGTTACCGGCCAATTTAAAGGGGTAGCCCTCACCATCCACCCGCTCGTGGTGATAGGCGGCCATCTCCAGTACATCTTGATTGATCACCCCACTTTTACGCATGATTTTTACGCTTTCTTGCACATGCTTTTGCATAAGCGGCCGCTCGGCCTCTGTGAGCGCCCGGGGCGCCAACAGCAGCGAGCGATCAATCTTGAGTTTGCCTGCATCAAACAGCAAACCGCCCACGGCCAGGCTTCTGAGGTCACTCTTGGGCAGGCCCAGTTGCCGGCCCAGCGCCACACACCAGATGGCGCACCCGAGCGAATGCTGGTAGGTGTAGTTATCGAGCTTACGCATACGCCCAAGCCACAGGCAGGCATCTGGGTTACGGCTAACGCTTTCTATCATGGGCTCTACCGCTTTTTTAATGCGCGGTAAATCAAGCACCACCTTTTCACGAAACTCCAACAGCGATTTTACCGTATCGGCCAGGGTATCCAGTGCGGCTTTCGCGCGCGGCAACTCCACATGCCAGCCGCCACTATCACTGTAGCCGTGCAGGCTTTTGCCCGGAAACAACGCCGCCACGGCCTCGGCTTGCGATTTCACCATCAGTGTGCGCGCCTGGCCCTCTGAACGCGGGCGCACGCTGTGATCAACATACACATACTCGCAATATTGGCCGAGGCTTGCGATGTCGTCGGCAGTTTGAATAAAAAAGCCCTGGATCAGGAAGGGGGTTTCAAGCCAGGGCCTATCAAGCGCTGAAACGAACATACCCACCTTCAGGTGCGGTATGGCAACTTTTTCTGTTTTGAGCATGCGGGGCCTCGTATACTGCCGGCCTCGAAATTGCCGACTTACTAAGTGTAGTGGCCAGCCGTGGCGCTGCCAGTTCGGCCCTCGCAGTTGTCAGGTTTGTACATGAATATTCAATCTCGCCCTGTTGCCACGCTCTTGCTTGTGCTGGTGTGCGCCATTTGGGGCATCGGCTTTGTGGTTACCGAGCATGCGCTGGGCAAGCTCACCACCCAATCGCTCAATGCACTGCGCTTTGCATTGGCCGCGCTGAGCCTGGTGCCTTTGTGGCTGGCCACGCGCAAGGCCCGGCCCAGATCAAGCCTTGAGGGCTATGGCGCGCTGTGGCGTGCGGGGCTTGGCCTGGGGCTTGTGTTGTTTGTGGCCTTTTACGCCCAAACCGAAGGTTTGCGCTTTACCAGTGTCTCGAACGCGGGCTTTATTACCGGCCTGTGCGTGCCGCTGGTGCCCTTGCTTGCGTGGCTGGTGTTTAAAGCCAAAATGACGCGCGCCATATGGATGGCGGTATCCCTTTCTACCCTGGGGCTCTACCTGCTTACCGGCGGCACCGCATCTGCCCCCAATAAGGGCGACCTGCTGGTGCTACTGGGTGCCGCAGGCTTTGCCACCCACATTGTGCTCACCGGCCACTATGCCCGCACCCTGCCCGCCATTACCCTGAGCCTGGTGCAAATGCTGGCGGTGTCGGCCTATAGCCTGCTGGCCTCTTATCTACTGGATGTAGACCAGAGCAAAACCCTGTTTAGCACGCAGGCTGAGCACTGGCAGTCGCTCTTGAGCCTGGACATAGTGCTGGCGTTTTTCTGGATGGCCAGCCTGTCAACGGCGTTTGGCTTTTGGGTGCAAACCAGCTGCCAGCGCACCCTGCCCGCCCACCAGGTGGCGCTGGTGTTTGCCCTTGAACCCATATTTGCCCACCTGGCCGGCGCCCTTTGGTTGGGCGAACGATTAGACGGCTGGGGGTTTGCGGGCGCCGCGGCCATTATTGCAGGCATGCTGGTGGCAGAGCTGGGCGACCGTCGCTCGGCACAATTACACCCGGCGGATTTGGTAGCCGCCCCCGCCCCACCCGGCAATTGCGACGAGGCCAGCAAGACCTGAGGCTGGCCGCAGGGGCGTTTAAGGCCTGTGGTATAGTGGCCCATTAACACACGCATTACGCTTAACTTTGCACTCACAAGGATGTCCGATGCTCATTGGTCACTACAGTGCAGCCTTGGCGGCCAAGGCTGTAAAACCGCAACTGCCCCTGTGGCAACTGTTCATTGCCGCACAACTGGTAGACATTGTTTGGGTCTTACTCTGTGCGTTTAATATCGAACGCTTCACCATCAACCCAAGCCTTAACTCCAACCCTTTAGAGTTGATCTTCCAACCCTTTACCCACAGTTTGCTGGCCAGTGGTTTATGGTCGCTGGCCGCGGCCCTGCTGGTAGTGGGCCTCTACAGGCTTTACCGGCCCGCTGCATGGCTCTTGGGCGCGGTGGTGGCCTCGCACTGGTTGTTGGATTTCTTCGTACACAGGCCAGACCTACCTATTTGGCCTGGCGTGAAGGTGGGCCTGGCCCTGTGGGATTACTCCCTTGTGGCAATGAGCCTGGAAATGGCCTTAATCGCCCTGGCCGGCGGCTATTTATGGCGCAATCAAACGCACGGCAAAGGCTGGTATGCAGGCCTTACGGTTGTTTTGCTGGCGCTGGTGGCCGTTAACTATGTGCTGCCCCCACCACTGGATAAAACCGGCATTTTATTAGGCGCTATGGCCGTCTACCTGATTGCACCTGTGGTGGCATGGTGGCTGGAGCGCCGGGTGCGCAAACCCTGCATACACGCAATGGAAAATAGCTATGCCCAACAAAGCTAAGCCGAATAAAGCTAATAGCCACACAGCATGCAGCGCGCCGGGCTTTTGCCTTGCAATAGGCTTAATGCTGCTTGCCGGGTTCGGGAGTCAAGCCCACGCACTCAGCCTTTCCGATTGCCTGGCCAGCGCCAAGGGCTACTACCAGCAAACCTATTGCGAATTGGTGGCCCAAGGTGAAGGCCGCCAATTGCCGGCGTTTTTCGAGTTCACGCAAAACAACGAGCAAACCCAATGGCTGCTGTTAAAGCGCCCGGCCGAGCGCGCGGGAATTAACCTTTGCAAACCCAAACCAAGCTCGCCCCGCAAATCCCTTGCCCTGCAAAACAATGCACCTGCCCAAGCAGGCAATAGCGCGCGTACACCCGACGCTCGCGAGGCCGTGCCACAAGCCACGCCGCGCCCGCCACAAAAGCACGCCGCCACGGCATCAATACCAGCAAGCTTTGAAGGCAATAATTGTGCGCTTGCCGCCAACACCATTGTGTGTGGCGCCCAGCATTTCAGCTTGCAGCGCAACCTGCACAACCGGCACTTGAGCGCCGGCGCACTTGGGCCGGAAAACACCCTTGCCCTGCCCCCCTTTAACGGCAACCTGCAAGACGAGCAAGCCGTGCGTGCATACCTGTATCAGGCCTATGCCACCTACCTCACCAAAATGCGCAGCATTGGCCTGGGTGGCATTACCACAAGCTTTGGCAATTTCAGCTATCTGTTTTACGATTACCACGCCAAGGGCCTTGATTTCAGCCAGCGCTTCGCCAAGCTGTTTCACTATTTGAAAAAAGATAAGGCAAGCTTGCCCGTTTCAGAGCGCGCGGCCGATATCAGCCAGCTCAGCCTGGCCGATTGCTCGGCCCTCAACAGCGAATTTTTTGTGTGTGAACACCGCGGTAAAAATTTATTGTTCGCCCGCTAACCAACAAGAGCTAACACCATGAGCGGTTTTACCAAGCAGGATTTGGAGCGCGAAAGCCAGTCGGAACTCGGCCAGGGGCACATGTGCACCAACAACATTCACCCCCATCACCTGAAAATTTACCGGGTGAAAAAAATCGGTGGCAAGCCGCAAAAACATTGGGAATTGTTCAGCCTTTGGCTGGCCACCGCCGAAGACGTAGCCGCCGGCGACGCCAGCCGCGAAGACGAGGTTCTTAATCTGAGTTCCATTGAAATTGAATTCTGCCCCTTTTGCGGCACCCAGCTTACCCAATAGCCCGCTGCGGAAACACGCGCCCCATTCGTCACCACTAGGGCGCGGGATAGAGCTTCCCGCAACCGTAAACCGACGCAGGAGCGCTTATGTTTCGCACCCTTAGCCTTACGGGCCTTGGCCTTTTAAGCCTGATCAGCACCCAGCACAGCCACGCCGAGTGGCAGGCGCCACCGGCAGAAAAACACGCGCTCTACACCATTGGGCAGGCCGCCCAGCCCGCGCGCATAGAAGCCGACATCACCCGCCTTGTGGGCTTCGGCACCCGCCACACCCTGTCGGATACTCAATCGCAACAGCGCGGCATTGGCGCCAGCCGGCGCTGGATAGAGGCCGAGTTCAAACGCATCAGCAAAGCCTGTGGCAACTGCCTGGAAGTTATCACCGTGGCAGACACAGTAAGCGGGCCACGTATTCCCGAGCCCACCGAGGTGGTGAACGTCATTGCCATTCAACGGGGCACGTCAGACCCAAACCGCGTGGTGCTCATGGCCGGCGATATTGATTCACGGGTGAGCGACGTGCTGGACGCCGAAAGCGACTCCCCGGGCGCCAACGATAACGCCTCAGGCGTGGCTGGCACCCTTGAGGCCGCGCGCATTCTAAGCCAGTACACCTTTAACGGCACCCTGGTATACGCCGCGCTTTCCGGTGAAGAACAAGGCCTGTATGGCGGTAAAATTCTGGCCGAATACGCAAAGCTTCAGCAGTGGCACATTACCGCCGTGTTAAATAACGACATGATTGGCAACATCAGCGGCATTAATGGCGTAATAGACAACCGCACCGCGCGGGTATTTTCCGAGGGCACGCGCGCAACCGAAACCGAAGCCGAGGCAAAGCTGCGCCGTTTTACCGGCGGCGAAGTGGATTCACCCTCGCGCAACCTCGCGCGCTACATCAAGAAAGTGGGCGAGCAATATGTGCCTAATTTAAGTGTAATGATGATTTACAGGCTCGATCGCTTCGGCCGCGGCGGCCATCACCGCCCCTTTAACGAGGCAGGCTTCCCCGGCGTTCGCATCATGGAAGCCTGGGAGCACTACGATCGCCAGCACCAGGATTTACGCACCGAAAACGGCACCGCATACGGCGATACCTTAAGCGGCGTGAACTTCCCCTATGCCGCCAAGCTCACCAACCTCAATGCCGTCACCCTGGCAGCCCTGGCCTGGGCTCCGGCGCCACCGGCTGAGGTTAAAATCAGCGGCCAGGTGAGCGCCCACACCCACTTGAGCTGGGCGCAGCCCAAAGGTAGGGCTGCCAAAGCACTTGCCGGCTACAAGGTGTACTGGCGGCTCACCACCGATGCCGAGTGGCGCCACAGCCGTTATGTGGGCAAGGTAAATGAATTTACGTTGAACAACATTGTGATAGATAACTACTACTTCGGCGTGGCCGCCGTGGGCAAAGACGGCACCGAAAGCCCTGTGGTATTTCCGGGCCCGGCAGGCGCTTTTTAACCCCACAGATTGGCGGCCCGCCATACCTGCGCGGGCCCAGCACACTAAACCAGAGCCCTAAACCAAAGCCATAAACCAAAGCCATAAACAAGGGCCCGAAACCACAGCCCTCAAAAGCACCGGCAAACCGAAGCAATGCACATGCAGACAGAGCCTGCGGGGCCGTGCCCGCAGGCCTTATGCTCTGGTAAACTGCACACCCGCAACCACCAAGCCTTAATTCACCCATGCCCGCGCAACCGTCCTACGCCAAACACGCCGCCATCACCCTCGCCCGGGGCTTTCGCCTTTTGCCCGGCGCACTCGGCAACTGGCCCCTGTGCAAGGCCTGGCTCTTAAAGGCCCGCGCAGCGCAGGTTGCAGCTGTGCTGGTGGCTGCCTATTTGCTGTTTGCCAATGGCTGGCTCGCGGGCCAACTGGCCGACTGGCACTACCCGCCACCGAAAGAATCTCTGGGCAAGCGCATTGTGCAGGTATTCAACCCCAACGTAAGCCACAAACACCCCCGTCGCGACGCCCAACAGCGTACCTACAAGCAGCTTGGTTACTTAAGCCTCGCCCTGCCCCTGCTGCTGTTGATTGGCGCCTTACCACGTACTGTGCGCGAGCGCGAAACCACAGTTGCCCCGCACACGCCCGCAGATGCATTGGCGCGCACCCAGGTACGTGGGCCAGAGGCACAAGCCACACTGGCACCCGAGCCTTTGGGCACAATTGGCGGGCGCTACCGGCTGGATAAGCTCTTGGCCTCGGGCGGGGCGGGCATGGTGTACCAAGGGTTCGACCTGCGCCTGGAGCGCGCCGTGGCCATTAAAAAATTACTGGGGCACCTGGAGCAAGACGCCGCCATGCTTGCGCGCTTTAAAATTGAAGCCACAAGTTTGGCCCAGCTAAACCACCCCAATATTTTGCAGGTCTACGACCTCATTGAAGACCGCGGCAACCACTGGCTGATTGTAGAGTGGATGACCGGCGGCACCCTGGCGCACAAAATTCACGCAAGCGGCAAGCTGCCGCTGACTCAGGCCCTTGGCATTGCCCGGCAAATCGCCGAGGGGCTGCAACAGGCCCATGCAAAGGGCATAGTGCACCGCGATATCAAACCGGAAAACATTTTGTTTAACCCCGGCGGCCAGGCAAAAATTTCAGACTTCGGCATTGCCCGCATTGGCGATAACAGCAAACACACCCAGGTGGGCATGGTGATTGGCTCGCCCGGCTACATGAGCCCGGAGCAGGCCGCCGGTGAAAATGTCAGCCGGCTAAGCGATGTGTATTCACTGGGTGTCACCCTCTATGAAATGCTCTCGGGCAACCTGCCCTTCACCGGCGACACCACCCAGGTGTTGCTCAAGCACATCAGCCAAGCGCCGCCCAGCCTTAAAACACTGGAGCCCGCGCTGCCGGAGGCTGTAACCACACTGGTTGATAACATGCTGGCCAAGCAGCCCTCGGCGCGCCCGGCCAACCCGGCCCAAGCGCTGGCGGCACTGGATCTATAAGGCGTAAACACAATTATTTTTGCCGCCAAAAATATTTTCATTGCCCGCTAGACAAGCGCCTAATAAAGGCCTAACTTCAGCCACAGGTACACGCGGATACGGCAACGGCGCCGGCTCCCTGTACCCCCCCTACGTCTTCCGTTGATGGGCCAGGCCCTAGGAGTCGAACATGAGTAAAGAGTTAAAAAGCACTAAGAACGCCAAGAAAAAGCCATTGTTAACGCCCAAAGAGAAAAAGGCGGCAAAAGTGGCCAAGAAACAAGGTAAAAGCTTTTTAGAAATCTAACGCTCAACGCGCAGCCCACACCCTTGGGCTGCCAGCTTCACAGCCTTTAAACCATTTATCTAGCGATGGCCCCAGGTGGCGCAGACGATACTCAGTCATCGCGATAAATGGTTTCAATCAAATGAAAACCGAACTGGGTTTTCACCGGGCCATGCACCACCAGCACCGGCTTTTTAAACACCACCTGATCAAACGCCTTCACCATTTGCCCGGGCCTGAACTCACCCAGGTCGCCCCCATTTTTGCCCGAGGGGCAAGTTGAGTGTTTTTTAGCCAGTTGACCGAAATCGGCCCCTTGGGCAAGTTGCTGTTTCAGGCGCTCGGCTTCGGCTTTGGTCTTTACCAGGATGTGCCTGGCACAGGCTTTAGGCATTACAGCCCCCTATGTGTGAAATTCCGATGAATATTTAACCAAACAGGCGCAGATTAAGCGTTAATTCTTGCGCCACAATGGCCTATAATGCGCGCCATTTTACCCCATGCCTCAACGACAAAGCTAAGCGAGACTATGCGAATTATTCTGAAATTGCTCCGTGAAGGCCTAGGCCGCATCATCATTCTTGTCGACTACCTCACCCGCCCCACCCCGCTCAAGCGCTCTAAACCCGAGCAAACCAAGGTGAACGCCCAACTGGCACACATGGCGCTCTACCAGTTTTACGCCTGCCCGTTTTGCATAAAAACCCGCCGGGCCCTGCGCCGGCTGAACCTGCCCATGCAAACGCGCAATATCAACGAGGGCTCACCCTTTCGCGCCGAGCTTGAAAAGGCCACAGGGCGCGTAAAAGCCCCTTGCCTGCGCGTGCAAGAGGGCGAACAGGTGCGTTGGCTGTTTGAATCTAACGACATTATCGAATACCTCGAAAAACGCTTCGACCAGCGCCCACCCGCGGCCTGCATCAAGAGCGCCGCCTAAACGCGGCTCGCGAGCCCGCTGCTATACTGAAAGCTCCTGCCAGCTACCCCACGGGGCAGCCCGGCGCTACCGGGGCTTTCGTTGATGCGCACGCTGTTACTGCTTATCACCCTGCTGCCAACGCTGGCACTGGCTGCTCGCCCGACGGCCAACCCCAACCCCTATGCCACACCCTTGGCGCCGCTAGTACTTGTGTATGGCGGCCACGTGGTGGAACCCTATGTGTTTCTGCAAGAGGGCCAGGTGGTGGGCGGGGTTTACTATGATTTGGGCCAACTCATCAGCAGCGAGCTAAAACGGCCGGTCAGCTACCTGCGCGTGCCGCGCCGGCGCATGGAGCTCTTCCTCGCCCAGGGCAAGGGCCATGTAATGCCTCTGGCGCACCCAAGCTGGGTGGCAAACCCCAGCGCATTGCACTGGACAAGCCCACTCATTACCGAGTACGACCTGCTGGTACAACGTCGCCAGGCCACCTTTGCCGTTCACTCGCTGGATGATTTAGTGGGTAAGCGCATTGGCACCATTCTTGGCTACTACTACCCGGGCCTTTCCGATGCGCCCTACAATGAAACGATCCTCAGAGACGATGCCAAAGACATAGAGGCCAATTTCAAGCGCTTGGCGCAAGGCCGCATAGATGCCCTGCTGGGCTCGAATATTTTGATTGAGTATTTCCTGCAGAAACAAGGCGTGGCCAATCGCTTTCACCTGGTTACCAGCTGGGGCATTGAATACCAGGTGGTGAGCGCAGTCTCACCCAAGTCGCCGGTAAGTGCCGCGCAGCTTTCCCAGGCGTATCAGGCCCTGCACGCGCGCGGCGCCATTGGGGAGGTGATTAACCGCTACGCTCCCCACCGGGTTAACCTCAAGCCTGCAGCCACACACTCAGAACAAAACCCATAAACTTTTGCCGCGCAATTACCGGCTGGCAATGAGTTGATCCAAACGCTCAAGATCATTAATCACCTGCCAGTGGCCACCACCGGTAACCACCCGCTCCTGCCAGCGCGCCAGGCGCTTTAAATAATCCCGTGGGTCCAGGTTATCGCTGCCCAACTTGGTGACGTTTAAGGCCACCACATTGATACCCGCAAGCGCGATGGGAAAATTGCGAATATGACCCTTGGCCAGGTCTTCCTCAAGATCTGAAAAAATCAGCACATACTGCTCGGCTGCACCGGTTTCGTTTAAATACTCACTGGCTTGAATCAGCCCGCCGGTGATATCGGTATTGCGGCTTCCGCGCGTCACGCTTTTCACATACTCATCCATACGCTGCTTGAAGGCGCGCTTTTGCTGATTGGCCTGGCTCGGGCGCTCATCGAGTGTGACTTTTGCAATAATGTCTTTTTCACTGAAGCTTCCGCTATCAATGCGCGCCACCGCGAGGGAATCGCCGCTGTCTAAGGTGGCGAGCAGGTAGTTCAAAATATTCTGCGCTTTGTTGAGCTCTTCTGTGTAGGTACCTGAGGTATCCAGCAGTAGGTACACAGCCCGTTGTTCGGCCACTTTTTGCGAACAACCACCGGCTATCAATGCGCAACAACACACAAGGCACAGCGTTAAATGTTTCATGAGTGAGTCTCCTCTTTTTGCCAGGCAAGTTCAGGGGTGGCCACCGGTTTTTGCGGCGCGGGTTTTACCATTCGCTCTATGCTCAAGGGCACCATAATGATCAAGTCATAGGCGTGCACCAGCACCCGAAAGCTGTGTTGCACAAGCGCGCCCACCAATCGCGCGCACACTGCCAATACCGACAACACGCCCTGGGCAAATAACCCCAGCACCGTGCGCAAAGCATGAATGAAAGACTCCAGCGGAATCGCCACGAACGCCAGGGCAAAGGGCAAGATAAACCCCATCACCATTTGGCCAAGGGAAGGTATCCAACGGAAATTGGCCTCCACCACGCTCGCACCGGCAAGGGTTTGGGTAAGGGCTTCTCGATCCAGGGCCAGCAAATCACGCATATAGGCCAAAGACGCTTCAACCGTGGCTAGAATGGTAAGGATGATCAAGGTCACCCACACCATGCGGCATCGCACACGATCGTCCATGGCCCCAATAATGGGAAACATGTGGGTAATACGCAGCGATTCCAATAGAAATAAACCCATGGCAATTTCCACCAGAATAATTACCAGCGCGGCAATGTCTGAGGTTTTCATGGCGCCGATATAACTGGTGCCACCCACCATTTCCGACATAGGCATGGCGATCAACTGAAAGTTAATCAGCCCACCCATCACGGCGATGATCAGCACCAGCCCGGAAATGAAAAATTGCGTGAGCGACGAGCTTGTCAGCTTGGACATAGCCGCCTCACTGGAGTTGCGAATGGCTTGATACTCGGCCATATGTGCATCAATCACTGCCGCGCGCGCATCCAGGCTTTCTACGTTGTGCTTAACCTGATTGAGGTTTTCACTCACCGAGCGCCACTGGGGCTGCATGGCACCCAGTAGCTTGTGCGATTTGCGGCTGGCCTTTACATAGGCATCCAGGGTTTCGCGGTGTGCGCCCTCCAGCGTGCGTTGTATTTGATCCAGAATTTTAATGGCCGCCGGGTCGCCGTTGCGGGGAATGGCCGCCACCGTGCTCACCACCTCCAGCCAGGCCGGCGGTGATGGCGGCGTATCGATGGCGCGATTGTAATCTTGCTCTAGCCGGGTCACGGTATCGCTCACCTGCCGGTGCAAGGTGGGGTAATGGCCCAGGTCGCGCGCAATGATGTCGTTAACGCGCACAAATTCGCGCTCAATCACCCGGCGCAGCTCTGCCTCGCCCGCGCTTTGCAATATGGCCTGGTTGCGGGCCTTAAGCGTTTGCGCCCAACCGCGCAAACCGCACGCCGCCAGCCGCATAGCCCGGTACACCGCCCGCCCCGTTTGATTTAACAGTTGATGTGACGCATCGCGCCCCAAGTACATGAGAACCACCACAATCACCAGCCACAGGGCCAGGTTCAATGCCGGTTCGCCGGGCCAGATCACAAACAAGTCGCTCGCCATTTGCTGTCTCCCACAAAGTGTTATACAAAACCTATTGCCTGCATAAACAGGCGCCTTGTAACGGTTATAAAAAGGCGCTGTGAAAAATCCGTGAGAAAAAACCAAGGCCCAGGCCTTGCACTCACAAACTGAGACACGCATCACACTATGGCGCGCATATTCTGGATTGAAGATCAAAGTCACTGGGTTGAGCGATTTTTGCCCGTACTCAAGGCGGCCGAGCTCGATGGCTCCATTAACGAGGTGGCGGTATTTCACCTGGCCGATGCCGCCAAGCAATACATCGCCCAAACCCCCACCGCGCCCGACATTGCCTTGCTTGATGCCAACATGAACGGCAACGATAACGCGGGCGTGAATGTGGCCCAGGCGCTTGCCAGAAAGTGGCCAAGCCTGCCCGTGATTTATTTATCTGAACACGCGGGCACCAACATTGAGGCGGCAGCCTTCGAACACACAGGCGCGCTCGATTTCATTGCCAAACACCAACGCAACGTAGAAGAGGTATTGTGCTGGCGCATCAAAGCCATCTTGCGCCAACGCAATCTCACCCATGCACGCGCCCAAAACGCCTTAACACGCGGGCCACTCACCATCGACCTGCACACCTGGGAGGTGTACTGGCACGGCCAAAAACTCATGAACCCCGCCAACCCCAAGCGTGCACTGCCCCCCACGCCCAGAAAAATCCTGAAGCACCTGGCCGAGGTAAGCCCGCGCGCGGTTTCAACGCTCGCCATGGCTGAAGCCCTAGATGCAGACCCGGAAAAGTTTTCCGCCGCCAATTACCGCCAACATATCCGCACTTTGCGCGCAGCCTTTGAACATGCCGAGGCCAACAACGGCCAATTCACGGCACTGTGCAAAGCGGGCAAAGGCATTGTCACCACCGGTGATCAAGGCGCCTATGCCTGGATTACACCCTAAGGAGGTTCGCCCGTGACAGACTCCCACATACCCCAAAACCCGCGCCTAAAAGCACCGGGCGTTGGCGCAAGCCTGTTAGTTTTGGCAGGGCTTTTTACGCTGGCCGCGCTTTATCAGCCTGAGCTTAGTGCCGCGGGCATTCGCACGGCGGCCCTTGCCCACCCCTGGCCTGCCGCTGCGCTGGCAATTGCGGCCTTAGTTTGGTTGATAGAGCGCCACCACTTCAGCCGCCGTTGCAACAAGGTAAACGCACAACTGAGCCAGCTCGCACAACAGCTTGTGCAGCTAAAGCAAAGCAAGCGGCAGTTACAGCAAAAGGCGCAGCGCCACTCAAGCCAAACGGACAAGCTCAAAGCGTTTATTGGCGACCGCTTACTGGAATACATTGAATACGATGAAAAATATTTACACTTTAAAGGCATTGCCGCAGAAGTGCGCCATAACGGCATAATCAGTTACGACAAAATTCAACAAGCGCTGGTAGCTGGCACACGGCAACACCCCAATAACACCCAGTACACCGAAGCCCTGGCAAGCCTGGGCTACCTTTGGGATTTACTGGATTTATCCACCGCAGACAACATGGCCCTGCACATCAACAATCACCTGTGCGACTGCGAAGAGTACTACTACCAAAAGCAGCTAAACCCCACGGGCGAGCTGCCCATTGAGCCCACGTTTTTTGCACACAATGCCGTATTCCGCGCCCTGCACACCCATCTGCATGGCGCATTTTGTGAACTCAACTCCCACAAGTCACACATTTACTTTGGCAACAATAGTTTTCAGGTGTTTGCTGAGCCCGAATGCGAGCTGCTAGGCAATGAAAACCATCTGGTATTGGCACTGGAAAACCTTGTAAAAAACGCGCTCTACTTCCAACAGCGTGCAGCGCAAGCAGATGCAGATTCAAGTGAGCACGCACAGGCACCACAAAAAATATTGCTGAGGCTAAGTAAACTTAATAACCGTGCCGAGCTGACGGTATACAACAGCGGCCCGCACATTCCCGAACAGCATGCGTTGCAAATTTACCAGTTGGGGTTTAGCACGCGCACAGAAGATCAGGTACACGGCAAGGGGTTAGGCCTGTATTTTGTGAAACAAATTGTGGCAGGCTTTGAAGGCGAGATTCACCACCGTAACATTGCCAATGGTGCAGACCAATATTCCCTCAGAATAGAAGTGCAAGGCGCGGGCCTTGAAGGCAATGAAATACAAACAGAAGTGGTTGCGGTAAATTGCACCAACGGCCAGCTCACTTGCGCCAGCAAATCGGAGGCTGCCAATGAAACCGATGCCCTGCCCATTCAACCGCACCTGCGCTGGGCATTTATGCGGCCGGTAATCAGTGTAGAAGTTACCGCCCTCAGCAATGGCCAAACCCACAGCATGTCATATAAGGCTGGCGATACGCCGAGTGCATTTTACGAGCCGGCTTTGCGCCACCCGCCGCGCTGGTTACTGCGCTATCAACCACAAGCCAACGGCCGCTGCAGCCTGGCATTCACCCCGCTCGACGTTAGCGGCGTGGAATTTACCATCACCCTGCCGCTGGCAGACGCCCACCTACAGGCAGGTGAAGAAACTGCCCCGCTAGATGCAGCCCAAGAAGACGCCTACATAGAAACCATTGCCGAACGCTTTAAACCTATAGATGCCACGAACGAAAAAGATGCCTAGCGCGCCTGCCCTGCGTGCACTTGCAGGGCAGGTTATTTAGCCAGGCTCACGGCTTCATTGCCCGCAATGGCAACGCCCATGGTCACCAGAATTGAGCCGGAAACCCGCGCCTGAATACGCGGCGCATGGCGGTGCGTTAACAACCAGTCAGACACTTTACTGGCAGACACCGCCACCAAAATATCGCAAGGCACGGCAGACGCTGTCACAATTAACCCCAGCACCAACAGCTGCGTCCACACAGGCCCCGCCTCTGGCGCCACAAATTGCGGCAACAAGGCCAGAAAAAACAGCGCCGTTTTCGGGTTGGTCACCTCCACCAAAATACTTTCTTTAAATACGGCAATTAAAGGTTTACCGCCAGCGGAGGCCTCAGCACCAGGTTGCGGCTGGGCAATATTTTCAGCCCTTGCCGCACGCCAATAATTGATGCCCAAATACACCAAATAGCCCGCGCCCGCCAATTTCACCAATGTATAAAGCGTGGGCGAATGCGTGAATATCGCCGACAAACCTGCCACCGCTGCCAGCACATGCACCAGCCCGCCCACCGCCAAACCAGCCGTGGCCGCCAGACCACCGCGCACCCCCTGGCCAATAGCCCGCGCCATCACATACAAATTCGAGGGGCCTGGCGACAAGTTCATCACCAGTGCAGCCAGAGTAAAGGCAATTAACATTTCAAGCGGTGGCATCTGCATTCCTTTTTAAAGGGGTCGGAGTGAATTACAAGGCCAAAGGCTATGCTACCATACCCCCACTAGCCAAAGACCAAGGATGGACAATGCCTAGAAAACCCCGATTTTATGCGCCCAACATCCCCTATCATATCGTCCAAAGAGGCAACAACCGTTCAGCCTGCTTCTTCGCGTCTGATGACTTCGGCCACTACATCAATACCTTGCACACCGCGCTCGATGAATTCAACGTAAGGCTGCATGCCTATGTTTTGATGACCAACCACGTACACCTACTCATGACTCCGGCAGATGCCCAAGGCATCTCAAAGGTAATGCAGGCGGTTGGCCGAACCTATGTCAAAACCATCAATCAAAGGTATCGCCGTACCGGCACTCTTTGGGAGGGCCGCCACAAATCCAGCGCCATTTGCAGCGAACGCTATCTATTAACTTGCCAACGCTATATCGAACTTAACCCAGTAAGAGCCGGCATGGTAAAACACCCAGGGGACCACCGCTGGTCTAGCTTTCACGCCAACGGTGGCAACAAGAAAATTGCCTGCATTCAGCCCCACCCTGCATATTTGGCTCTGGGCAAGACCTGCAGCGAAAGGCAACACAACTACCGCGAATTATTCAAACACCAAATCCCGGCAGACCAACTCCACAGCCTCAGAGATTGCATTCAACACAACTACCCCATGGGGGACGATCGCTTTAAAGCTGAACTTGAAGCAGCTACAAATCAAAAGGTAGGCCAACTGAAACCGGGGCGGCCTTGGCCTGCGAAGGGTAAAGCGTAATCACAGAGACGGGCTAGCAGGCCTTAGGCAAGGGGTAATTCACTCCGGCCCCTTTATCACCTTTATCAGGAGACTATGTGCGCTACAAGACGGAGACAGGAGGCAGATCCTGTCAGTATGGTAGTTGAGCTCAGTTGAACTGAACTGGGTTCAAATCTCCCCCAGGTCATTGCATGTCTCTGGAGGCTATTAAAGGTATAGGGATTTACTTTTTATAGTACATGGATGTACTCCCCAACAGGTATAAACATGAAAACTGAAACGAAACAGCAACCCAAGCCGCAGCAGGATGCGAAGCTCACCAAAGAGCAAAAAGAAGCGCAGTTACTGAAGCAGCAATCTGAAATAAGGGACGCGAAACCTGCCAAGGAAGGCGAAAAACGCCGATAACCAAGCGGCGTAAACTTGGCAGCCACTCTTGTGTCTGCCTGCCCCAAAAGGAGTTAGCCGTCAGTTAAATTTACCCGGCAAATCCTGCAAGCATCTGCAAGCCTGAACTTCTATAAATAGTACCTCCAGGTCATTTATCTGGAGGTTTCTGTAGTTGGCAACAGGTCTACTATCCTCTGGCATCTTTACATCCCACATCCCACTGTAGCGCCACCTTCAACCAACCTTCTTGCGCCGAAGGTCTTGAACTAGATAGGTGTTATTGGGACCTCGCTTTAGATTGAACAGAGGTAATTCACTCCGGCCCCTTTATCGGCCCCTTTATCGACCCTTCGGGTTCGCTCACTCCAGCCCAATTAACCAGGTCGCGACAACCGCCATCCTTGGCGGACGCCGCTCAAATGGCCTTCCATGGCCATTTGCCGTGCTTAACTAGGCTTCCGTTCACCGCTGCGCAAGGGGGTGCCATAGCCGCAGAATTGGTAGCTACAAGTAATATTTCCTTGTTGCGAAATTTATTGCTCATTAGGGAATTAAATTAGGCTCCAACCCTTTCGTATAAAAAGAAAATGAACAAGCGAATTCAAGGATCCAAACCAGACAAAGAGATACAGCGGGGAAAGATGCGGCGTGAATTAATCGATCGAGCACAACATCCTAATCCAGTCCCCAAAAACAACAAAGGCCGCATTCGCGGCCTTTTTCACAAACTAACTAACGCATTAATTCCCGTAACTCATCAAGCGCTTGTAGCGCTTCTCCAGCAACTCATCAATGGAGAGGGCGCTCAGGCGATCTACCTGTTCCATCAGTTTGCCCTGCAGGTTCATGCACATTTCATCGATGTTGCGGTGCGCGCCGCCTAATGGCTCGGGGATGGTTTCATCCACTATGCCCAACTCTTCCAGTACCGTTGAGGTAACACCCATGGCCTTGGCGGCATCGGGCGCTTTTTCTACGGTTTTCCAGATGATGTTGGCGCAGCCTTCGGGGCTGATCACAAAATAGGTGGAGTATTGCAGCATGTTGAGCTGATCGCCCACACCAATGGCCAGCGCGCCACCGGAAGAACCCTCACCAATCACGGTGCAGATGATGGGCGTGCGCAGGCGCGACATAACCGCCAGGTTTTGGGCGATGGCTTCACTGATGCCGCGCTCTTCACTGTCGATACCCGGGTAGGCACCGGGGGTATCTATCAAGGTGAGTACCGGCATTTTGAAGCGCTCGGCCATTTCCATCAGGCGCAAGGCTTTGCGGTAGCCTTCGGGCTTTGGCATACCGAAGTTGCGCATTACCTTTTCAGGCACAGAGCGGCCCTTCTCTTCGCCAATTACCATTACCGGCTTGCCGTCTAAACGGGCGACACCGCCGATGATGGCGTGGTCGTCGCCGAAGTGACGATCGCCGTGCAGTTCGTCCCAATCGGTGAAGATGCGCTTGATGTAATCAGAGCTGTAGGGGCGCTGTGGATGGCGGGCAACCTGCACTACCTGCCAGGGGCTTAAATCCGAATAAATGCTGGCAGTGAGCTTTTTGCTCTTGTCTTGCAGCTTGCTGATTTCTTCAGTGATGTTGAGGTCGTTATCAGAGCCCACAAGGCGCAGCTCTTCTATTTTGGCCTCTAACACCGCGATGGGCTGTTCAAAATCCAGATAATTCAGGTTCATGTTCGCCAATTCTTGGTTTTGGGGGCTTGCGCCCGCGCTGGTTACCCCTGCAAAAGGGGGCGTAAAAATGCCGCTAAAGATACGCGAAAGGCGATGCGGAGTCACCCTTCATGCGCACATTTTCGGCTTGAATCCATAGGTGTTTTGTCAGAAATGCCTAGGGTTACAGCCAATAAAAATTAAACATCCGTTTGAAAAATACCCGTTTGCGCTTGCCATTAGTACACCATGCGCACGCGCTCTGTGCCAAACATATCGCGCAACTCGCTCAACAGCGCCTCAGAGGCATTCACCTGCCACTCCGGGCCAAGGTGTACGCGCCCGCGGCCCTGCTCAGTGCGGAAATCCACTGTTACCGGGCAATTGCCGCCGCGGTGCTGATTGAGCAGCTGTTCAAGCTGTGCCAGCTGGCGCTCGTGTACCTCACCCGGGTGCCATTCCATGTGCACGCCCTTGGCCATGTTCGCGCGCGCCTCAGCGAGATCGTGCACGGCATCGGCGCGCACCTTCAGCTGGCCTGAGTAGTCGTCGTGGCTTACCTGGCCCTCAATCACGAGCAGCGCATCTTTTACGACTTTGTCGCGGTAGTTGGCGTAGGTGTCGGCAAACAGCGCCACTTCAATGCGCCCGGAGCGGTCATCGAGCGACACAAAGGCCATGGTGTCGCCGCGTTTGGTTTTCATGGCGCGCATGGCAACCACCAGGCCTGCAATGCGCTGGTTGGATTTCTCGGGCTTTAAATCGGCAATGCGGTTTGATACCAGGTACTTAAGCTCGCGGTGGTATTCATCAATGGGGTGGCCGGTGAGGTACAGGCCCAGGGTATCGCGCTCGCCATCGAGCCGCTCGCGCATGGTGAGGCTTCTGACCTGGCTGAATTCGCTGTACACATCGCCATTGGCCTCGGTGGCGGTGGGCACCACTTCGCCGAATAAATCCATCATACCGGCGCTGGCATTGGCGTGGCTTTGCTCGGCGGCTTTTACGGCCTCGCCAATGGCGGCCATGAGCACCGCGCGGTCGTAATCCAGATTCTGGTTCGGGCCAATGGAGTCGAAGGCGCCCGAGCGCACCAGCGCTTCCAGTGCGCGCTTGTTCACCTTGCGCGGATCGATGCGGGCACAGAAATCGAACAGGCTGGTAAAGGGCCCACCCTCGTTGCGCGCGGCAATGATGTTATCAACCGGGCCTTCGCCCAACCCTTTGATGGCGCCCAAACCGTACACAATGTGGCCTTCCGGGTTCACGTTAAACATGAATTCGCCGCTGTTAACATCGGGCGGCAAGAGCGTGAGGCCCATCTCGCGGCACTCTTCAATGAAGGTTACCACCTTGTCGGTTTTATCCATGTCTGACGACATGGTGGCGGCCATAAAGTGCGCCGGGTAGTGGGCTTTTAGCCATGCAGTCTGGTAAGACACCAGCGCGTAGGCGGCCGAGTGGGATTTGTTAAAACCGTAACCGGCGAACTTTTCCACCAGGTCGAAAATTTTCATGGCCAAGTCTGGATCTATGCCCTGGCTTGCGGCCCCCTGCTCAAAGGTTGAGCGCTGCTTGGCCATTTCTTCAGGCTTTTTCTTACCCATGGCCCGGCGCAACATGTCGGCGCCGCCGAGGGTATAACCGGCCAGCACCTGGGCGATTTGCATTACCTGTTCCTGGTAAACAATTACCCCGTAGGTGGGCTCCAAAATCGGCTTGAGAGATTCGTGCTGGTAGGTGGCATCCGGGTAGGCCACCTTGGCGCGCCCGTGCTTACGGTTGATGAAGTCGTCTACCATGCCAGATTGCAGAGGCCCCGGCCGGAACAGGGCCACCAGTGCGATCATGTCTTCCAGATTATCCGGCTGCAGGCGCTTGATCAGATCTTTCATGCCGCGCGATTCCAGCTGGAACACCGCGGTGGTTTCGGCGCGCTTAAGCAGCTTGAAGGTGGGCTCGTCATCCAGCGGCAGGGCTGAAATATCGAGCGGCGGCTCACCGGTTAACTTGCGATCGCGGTCGATCATTTTAACCGCCCAATCGATGATGGTGAGCGTGCGCAAACCCAGGAAGTCGAACTTCACAAGCCCTGCCGATTCCACATCGTTTTTATCGAACTGGGTAACCAGGCCGCCGCCTTCTTCATCGCAATACAATGGCGCAAAATCGGTGAGCTTGGTGGGCGCGATAACCACGCCACCTGCGTGCTTGCCCACGTTGCGGGTGAGGCCTTCAAGCTTCACCGCCATCTCCCAGATTTCCTGGCCCTCGGCATCGCTGCTTAAAAACTCTGTAAGCAGCGGCTCTTCTTCAAGGGCTTGCTTCAAGGTCATACCCGGTGTGGGCGGAATCATTTTTGAAAGTTTATCGGCCAGGCCATAACTTTTACCCAGCACGCGCGCCACATCGCGCACCACGGCCTTGGCCGCCATAGTACCGAAGGTGATGATCTGGCTTACGGCGTCGCGGCCGTATTTATCGGCCACATAGCTGATCACCTTATCGCGGTTTTCCATGCAGAAATCCACGTCGAAGTCGGGCATGGAAACCCGCTCCGGGTTCAAAAATCGCTCGAACAGCAAATCGTATTCAAGTGGGTCGAGATCGGTAATTTTTTGCGCGTAGGCCACCAGCGAACCGGCACCAGAACCGCGCCCGGGCCCTACGGGAATGCCGTTATCTTTGGCCCACTGGATGAAGTCCATCACAATCAGGAAGTAGCCCGGGAACCCCATTTGCATGATGATATCCAGCTCAAATTTGAGCCTGTCTACAAACAGTTGCTTCTTGTTGGCGTACTGGGGATCTGCTTGATCGAGTATGCGCGCAAGGCGCCACTCCAAGCCCTCGTAGGTAATTTTTTGAAAGAAGAAATTTACCCGCAAGGCCTCGGCATACTCGGGGGTATCTTCTTTGCCGGCCCATTTTTCGGCCATGGCATTTACCGCTTCACTGCGCATAAATTCGCGCGAGTAAAGCTCGAATATTTCGCCCTGCTCAAAGTCTTCTGGGATGGGGTAGTCTGGCAGGAAGTAGGTGCCTAGCTGAATATCCACGTTGCAGCGCTTGGCGATTTCAACGGAGTTGGCCAGCGCTTCGGGAATATCTGCAAACAGCTCTGCCATCTCTTCGCCCGAGCGCAGGTATTGCTCATCACTGTAGCGGCGCTCGCGGCGCGGATCATCCAGGGCGCGGCCCTCGCCGATGCACACGCGGGCCTCGTGCACTTCAAATTCGTCGCTGTGTAAAAAGCGCACATCGTTGGTGGCTACTACCGGGCACTGGTACTGGGTGGCAAGAGCCACGGCCTGGTGCAGGTAATCTTCCTCGTTTTCACGGCCGGTACGCGTAAGCTCCAAATAGAATCGGTTGGGAAAATCCCGCTGCCAAGCCTGCAACAACTGTGCAGCCTGTGCCGCGCGCCCACCCAGCAACGCTTTGCCCACATCGCCCAGGCGCCCGCCGGAAAGCGCAATGGTGCCGCCTGCATGCGCGCTCACCCAGGCGCGCTGAACTTTCGCCACGCCGTGATGCTGGCCATGCTGCCATGCCTTGGATATCAGCTCGGTGATGTTTTTGTAGCCTTCACCGTTCATTGCCAGCAGCGTGAGCAAAGTGGTGTTGCCCTCGTCATCGGCCAGATGAAAATCGGCCCCCACAATGGGTTTGATGCCCGCGCCCTCGCACTTGCTGTAGAACTTGATCAGGCCATAGAAGTTGGTGAGATCGGTAATACCGCAAGCGGGCATGCCCAGCTCTTTTAGCCGGCCAATCAGGCCGCCAATGCGCACTACACTGTCTGATAATGAAAACTCTGTGTGCAGGCGCAGATGTACGAAAGACGCATTCATGCTTAAAACAAATCCAATTGTTCAAGTTGCTTTTTAACGGGCCCGAAGGACTGCCGGTGGTGTGGCGTGATGCCGTGCTGTTCTATAGCGGCCAAGTGCGCCGCGGTGGGGTAGCCCTTGTGATCGGCAAAGCCGTAATCGGGGTATTGGGCGTGCAGGGCCACCAGCTCACGATCGCGGGTCACCTTGGCCAGAATAGAGGCCGCACTGATAGCCGCCACACGGCTATCGCCTTTCACCACGGCCTCGGCCGGGTAGTGCCAGCGCGGGATCTTATTGCCGTCTACCCACACGTGCTCGGGCTGGGTGGGCAGGCCCTGCACTGCGCGAGTCATGGCCAGCAGGCTGGCCTGCAAGATGTTGATTTTATCAATCTCTGCAACACTTGCGCGCGCAATACAAAAGGCCAGGGCCTTTTCCTGAATCTCAACAAACAGCTGCTCGCGCTTTTTTTCAGTCAGTTTTTTAGAGTCGGCCAGGCCTTCGATGGGGGCATTTGGGTCCAGTATTACCGCCGCGGCCACCACGTCTCCGGCAAGGGGCCCACGGCCCACTTCATCAACGCCCGCCCCCAGAGCGCCCCGGTAGCTGCTGACGAAGGGTTCCAGCGGTTTTTTGCTCATTATTTAACCAACAGATATTGCGAAATGAAGCGCCGATGATACCACCGGCGCCAAGCATTTGCCCAAACCTTGGGCTACAATAGCGCCCCTGTCTTACACCCAGCACACAGAGGTTCCCGGCCCCATGAATAAGCTCAATACTGCCGTTATCGGCGTAGGCTACCTGGGCAAATTTCACGCACAAAAATACGCCAGCCTGCCCAACAGTAATCTGGTGGCTGTGGTGGATGCCAACCCCGAAAACAGCCAGGCCATCAGCCGCGAACACGGCTGTGAGGCGCTCACCGATTACCGCGAGCTGTTTGGCCGGGTAGATGCCGTGAGCATTGCAGCGCCCACCGTGTATCACTACCAAATCGCCAAAGATTGCCTGGAACACGGTATTCACGTGCTCATTGAAAAGCCCATTACCGTCACGGTGGCCGAGGCCGATGAGCTGATTGAGCTTGCGCGCGCGCGCGGGCTGTTGATTCAGGTGGGCCACCTAGAGCGCTTTAACGCCGCCCTGCTGGCACTGGGGGATCGCCTGGGGGCGCCCAAGTTTATTGAATCGCACCGTTTGGCACCCTTTAACCCGCGCGCGAACGATGTGAATGTGGTGCTCGATTTAATGATTCACGACATCGACATCATTCAGAACATGGTGGGCGCGCCCGTTAAAACCATTGCCGCCTCTGGCACCAAGGTGTTAACCCACTCTACCGACATCGCCAATGCCCGCATTGAATTTGAAAACGGCTGCGTGGCCAATGTCACCGCCAGCCGGGTAAGCCTGAAAACCGAGCGCAAGATGCGCATTTTTCAGGAGGAATCCTGTATTACTATCGACTTTCAAAACCGCGCGCTGAAACTTTACAGCAAAGGCGAAAAGGAAATGTTCCCCGGCATTCCCGAAATTGAAAGTGAAGAAAGCCTGTTTGATAACAACGACGCCCTGAAAGTTGAAATCATCGCCTTCCTGGAAAGCATCCAACAGGGCAAGCCCACGCAAGTTACCGGCGAAGACGGCCGGCGCGCATTGGCCACGGCCCAAGAGATTTCGCGCTTGATGCAAGATCTCTGATAAGCACATCAAAATCACGAACACGGACACCCCTATGAAAATCCCAATGGTTGATCTAACCCAACAGTACCATCGCCTGAAAGATCAAATTGATGCAGGCATGCGTGAAGCCATGGAAACCGGCGCCTTTATTCTGGGCCCGAATGTGCAGGCCTTTGAAAAAGAAGCCGCCGATTATCTGGGCGTAAAACACGCCATTGGCGTGGGCTCTGGCACCGATGCCCTGCACCTGGCACTGTTGGCACTGGGCATTAAGCCCGGCGATGAAGTGATCACCACGCCGTTCACCTTTATTGCCACGGCCGAGGCCATTAAATACGTGGGGGCCACACCGGTATTTGTAGACATCAACCCAAACACCTTTAACCTGGATTTGGACGCAGTGGCGCGCGCCATTACCGATAAAACCCGCGCAGTGATCCCCGTGCACTTATTTGGCCAGCCCGTTGATATGGCCTCACTGAAGGCCCTGTGTGACGCGCACAAACTACACATTGTGGAAGACTGCGCGCAATCGTTTGGCGCACACATTCAAGGCCAGCAAACCGGCAGCTTTGGCAACCTGGGTGCGTTCAGTTTTTTCCCCTCTAAAAATTTGGGTTGCTATGGCGATGGCGGATTGGTATCTACCAATTGTGATGACCTGGCAGCCCTTGTGCGCCAATACCGCAACCACGGCAGCAAAGTGCAATACCACCACAGCCTTGTGGGCTACACCTCGCGGCTTGATGAACTGCAAGCAGTAGTGCTGCGTGCAAAACTGCCGTTAATCGATGAATTTAACGATAACCGCCGCCGGGTAGACAGCCTCTACCGCAAACACCTTGCAGGCACCGGCATTCAAACGCCCGCCCAAGACGGCATTGGCAAGCATGTGTTCCACCAGTATTGCTGCCTGCACCCGGCGCGCGACAAAATCTTACAAGCCCTGCGCGATGCGCAAATTGCCTGCGCCATTTACTACCCAGTACCCCTGCACAAGCAGGAAGTGTTTGCAGAAGATTGTAAAAACGTGTCGCTGCCAATCACAGAATCTATTATGCAACAGTGCTTTGCGCTGCCGGTGTACCCCGAGCTTAGCGAAGAAAAAATTGAACACATTGCCTCTGTGATTAAAGCCGCCCTATGAGCCACACCTACACCGTTATGATCAGCGCCGGGGAAGCCTCCGGCGACTTACACGCAGCCAATTTGGTTAAGGCCATGCACAAGCTGGCACCAGATACCCGTTTTACCGGCATGGGTTCAGACCAGTTGCGTGAGGCCGGCTGTGAATTATTGGTTGATTGCGCAGACATCGCCGTGGTGGGCCTGTGGGAAGTGGTAAAACACTACGGCAAAATCAAGCAGGCCCTCAATCAACTGATAGACGCACTGCGGCAATCGCCACCGGATTTACTGATACTTGTAGACTACCAGGAGTTTAACTTTCGCCTGGCTGAAAAAGCCAAGGCCCGCGGCATTAAAGTGCTGTTTTACATCAGCCCGCAGGTGTGGGCCTGGCGGCCACACAGGGTGCACACCATGGCCAAAAAAATAGACCACATGGCAGTGCTGTTTCCCTTTGAAGAACAGTTTTATGAAAACGCAGGTGTACCCTGCACCTTTGTTGGCCACCCACTGGTAGATGAAGTAAAACCCGATCGCAGCGCGGCCGAGTGCTACGCGCGCTACCAGTTAAACGCCGAACAGCCGGTGGTGGGTTTATTTCCCGGCTCACGCAAGAGTGAAGTCGCCAGGGTACTGCCAATACTGCTGGAAAGCGCAAAGCTTATTCAGCAAGCAAAACCTGATGCCCAGTTTATTTTGCCGCTGGCAAGCACCATTGCCTTAACAGACATTCAGGGCCTACTGGCGGAATACCCGAGCCTGCAGGTGCGTGCCATTCGCGATCGCTCTTACAATGTGATGCAGGTGTGCAACGCCATCATGACAGCCTCCGGCACTGCCACGCTGGAAATTGCGCTAATGGGAATCCCCAACACCATCGTTTACAAAATTGCGCCACTGTCTTATTGGATTTTAAAGCGCATGGTAAAGATTGCGGACATTGGCCTTGAAAACATCGTGG
This sequence comes from Simiduia sp. 21SJ11W-1, assembly GCF_024138675.1. NCBI lineage: Bacteria > Pseudomonadati > Pseudomonadota > Gammaproteobacteria > Cellvibrionales > Cellvibrionaceae > Simiduia > Simiduia sp. 21SJ11W-1. The sequence continues at coordinate 2,534,036 of NZ_CP090959.1, forward strand.
CCGAAAAGCGCATTGTGCAGGAATTCATTCAAGCAGATGCCAAGCCTGCCGCCATTGCCGCGGAAATTTGCCGCCTGTTAGACGACACCCAATACCGCAGCACACAAATAGCAGAGTTAAACAAAGTGCGCGGCAAACTTGGCAAGGAAGGCGGTTCAGCCAATGTAGCCAAACTGGCGCTCGATATGATTGAAGGCCGCGTCTAAGCCGAAAAAGGTGGCTCCGGCCCATTGCTGTCCCATAGTTCAAGTCTCCACGGAAGGCAGGCGTTGAAACTACCTATATCGCAGAGTTTCTAAGCGATGTCTGGACATGAAATCTGGGGCGCAGTTTGTGACACGACGTAAATACATCCATGTAGCCTCGACACCCGCCCTTCGGGGCCTGCCTACAAGCACAGCATGTAGGCGTTCAAGCACCCGCAAAGCCTTACTTTGCCAGCGGGCGCTTAAACCCATGCGGGTGACGGTCACAAACTCCGCCCCACATTCCATGCCTGTAGTTTTGTGGGACAGCAGTGGGCTCCGGCCACCCTTTCTACACCAAACTTTTTACACCAAATTCAGTTACGCCCGCCACACCCGCTGCACTAAACCAGGCTCGCCCACAAATCTTCTACCACCTGTAACCCCGTGATTTCATCTTGCGGTTGCATATTGGCAACGGCCGCCACGGCATCGGCAATGGCGTCTACTTCTGCCAGGGTTTGACTCGGGTGAAAGCTGATGCGCACCCAGCCGGGCTTGTCGGCGCTGGCATTTTTATCCAGCTCGTTGGTAATGGCCTTGGATGCACAGCGGTCTATCCCCAATAGAATGTGGCCGTAGGTACCCGCACAGGCACAGCCGCCACGCGCTTGCACACCAAAGTGCTGGCTTAACAAACGCACCGCCGTTTTGTAGTGCAATTTGGTAAACACCAAGGAAAACACGCTCAGGCGATGGGTATGCTCCGGCGCCAAAAGCTGCACATTTTTCATGGGTGCCAGCCGCTCAAAAAACCGTGCGTTAAGGCGTGCCTCAGCGCGCTGGATACGCGCGCTACCCATGGTCTCTTTTAATTCGATGGCAAGCGCGGTTTTCAGGGTTTGCAATATGCCGGGCGTGCCGCCGTTTTCGCGGCTTTGGATATCGCTCACAAACCGGTGTTCACCCCAGGGGTTAGTCCAGATAACCGTGCCGCCGCCGGGCTGCTCGGGCACGCGGTTGTTGTAGAGTTTGGCGGCAAATACAAGCACCCCTTGGCTGCCGGGGCCACCCAGAAACTTGTGCGGTGAAAAGAAAATGGCATCGAGCGATTCGCGCTCGCTTGGGTGCATGTCAATCACATCGTAGGGGGCGGAGGCGGCAAAATCCACAAAGCAAAGGCCGCCGTGATCGTGCATCAGGCCCGCGATTTTCCCGTAGGGTGTGCGCACACCGGTGACGTTGCTGGCGGCGGTAACAGAGGCCATTTTTACCCGCCCGCGCGGTTCGCGCGCCAGATCTTCCGCCAGCCAGGCAAGGTCTATTTCATCGCGCCCCTGCACGGGAATCATGCGCACTTCCGCCAGGCTTTCCAGCCACATGGTGTGATTGCTGTGGTGCTCGCGGTGGGTAATGTACACCAGTGGCCGGGCCACACCCGCTGCACGCCAGTGCGCCAGCACCTGCGGTTTGTGGTGCTCGTGCGCCCACCATCCCATCATGCGGATCAACTTGCCCAGCGCACCGGTCATGCCGCTGCCGGTGGAAATCAGCACGTCATTCGGGCCCGCATTCACATGGGCCTTGATGCGCGCTTCGGCCTGTTGCAGCCACTCGGTCATGGTGCGCCCGGTGAGGCTGTCTTCGGTGTGGGTATTGGCCATGTAGGGGCCTGCGATGTTGGTAAGGCGCTCCTCAATAGGGCGAAACAATCGGCCGCTGGCGGTCCAATCAGCATAAATGAAGGGCGCCGCTCGCAGATTAATTACCTGCGCCCGGATGCGCCACCAAAAGGCGGCATCTTCGGCGGCCTCAAGGGTTTCATGGCTGGGTGTAGCTGAGGTTCCTGTGAGCATGGGTGCAGTCTCTTTGGTGGCGTGGCAGCAGGTGTGCCCTGATCAATACCCCCATTGTATGCCGCATTCAGGCATGAAAATTTCCAACACATGCCCTAAAATAGGCACATAAAGAAATATTCTTCTAGCCAATTTCTTAATAATGGTAATTTATGCCCACCAACGAAAACACCTTAGATGCCATAGACAGGCACATTCTCACCCTGCTGCAGCGCGACAGCACGCTGTCGGTACAGGCCATTGCCGAGCGGGTAAACCTCACCACCAGCCCCTGCTGGCGACGCATTCAGCAACTGGAGGCGCAGGGGTTTATTCAAAGCCGGGTGGCGCTGCTTTCGCGCGAGCGGTTGAACTTGGGTGTGGATGTGTTTGTGTTTATTCGCACAGACCAGCACAACGATGCCTGGCTTAACGAATTCGCCGAGGCGCTGCACGCCATGCCCGAGGTGATGGAGGCCTACCGCATGAGCGGCGATGTGGATTACCTGCTGCGAGTGGTGGTATCAGACATCAAAGCTTACGACGGCTTCTACAAACGCCTGGTAAGCAAGGTGAAACTCGCCGATGTAAGCTCAAGCTTTGCCATGGAAAGCATGAAATACACCACCGCCCTGCCCCTGTAGCAAGCAGTGCTTGAGCCTTCAGGCAATAAATTAGCGGCGGCGTTTGCGCTTTTTACCGTAGGGTTTTGGCTCGCCCGCAGGGCGGGTTTTAAAGCGCCGGTGCACCCAAAGGTAGGTTTCAGGCGCGCGCCTTACCTGCGCTTCAAAGATATCGTTCAGGCGCTGCACATCGGCAGTTTCATCATCACTTGGGAAGTCTGCAAGTGGCGCCTCGAATACCAGCCGGTAGCCACGACCCTCAGGCAGGCGCTCAAAATCCATCACCAGCACTTTGGCCCGGCCGAGTTTGGCAAAGCGCGATGTGGCCGTTACCGTGGCCGCAGGTACACCAAAAAAGCGCGCCCACACGCCCTGCTTAATGCCGTAATCCTGATCGGGCGCGTAAAGCACTTTGGCGCCCTGGCGCAAAAAGCGCAGCATGGTGCGAACTTCTTTGCGCTCAAAGGCCACCACACGGCATGGGTCCATGCGTTGGCGCGCGCGGCGCTGCACATATTCCAGCACCGGGTTTTTATGGCGCCGGTACATGCCGGCAAAGGGGTGATACATGGTGGCCAGAATCACCGAGAGCTGCACGCTGCAGGTATGACGGGTGACCACAATGGCACCCTGCTCGCCCAGTGCCTGGATGTGCTCCAGGCCCTCTACTGTCAACAGATTTTCAAGGCGCGCACGGGGGCGAAACCAGGCCATCAAGAGCTCGATAAAACCCACACCCATTTCGCGCATATTGCGCCGCAACAACTGGCTGCGCTCAGCCTCTGAAAGCGCCGGGAAGCACATTTGCAGGTTAATAGCGGCAATGCGTTTGCGCTCTTTGGCAAAGGCCTGAAACAACGCACCCACACCGCGCCCCAGCGCCATTAACCAAGGGTAAGGCATGCGCGCTATCAACCAGCACACGCCCAGCGCCAGCCACAGCAACCAATAGCGCGGGTGTAACATCACCGCGCTGAACTGTGGTTGATCCTGGCCCATTACTTAACGATTCCGCGGTTGCTTGTGCGCACAAATTCCATGAACTGGGCCACGGCGTCAAACTCGCTTGCCAGGGGTGCCAACAACGCCTCGGCCTCGGCCTGCGATGTGCGCTGGCGCACCAATACTTTATAGGCTTTTAAAATAGCGGCTATGCATTCGGCACTGAAACCCTTGCGCTTTAAACCCACCTTGTTAATGCCGTAGGAGCGCGCGTAATTGCCAGACACAATTACAAACGGCGGCACGTCGCGGTTAATGGCCGCGCCCATGCTGGTAAAGGCGTGGGAGCCGATGCTGGTGAATTGGTGCACCAGGGTAAAGCCGCCCAGAATACATTGGTCGCCCACGGTCACGTGGCCTGCCAACGAGGCCGAATTGGCGAATACATTTTTGTTGCCCACCGCGCTGTCGTGCCCTATGTGACAGTAGGCCATAAACAGGTTGTCGCTGCCGATTTTGGTGAGCCCGCCGCCCTTGGGCGTGCCGCGGTTGAACGACACATATTCGCGAATGGTGTTGCGATCGCCAATTTCCAGGCGGGTAGCCTCGCCCTTGTAGCTTAAGTCCTGGGGCTCTTCGCCAATGGAGGCAAACTGGAAAATGCGGTTGTCGCGGCCGATGTGTACCGGCCCGTTTATGGCCACGTGTGAACCAACGCGGGTACCGCTTTCAATGCGTACATGTGCACCCACCACCGTATAGGGGCCGATGGTTACGCCCTCGGCGATGTGTGCGGTTGGATCGATAATTGCGGTGGGGTGAATCATAAAAGGCTCAGCGTACGATGCCCCGCTCAGAGCTACGCAGTGAATCGATCAAGGCCGTGAGCGCGGCTTCATTTGCGGCCATTTCATCAAGGCTTGCCAGCGCCTCTTCCAAACGCAGCCCGCGCCGGTAAATTAACTTGAACGCCTTGTTCAACACCGCCAGTTGCTCTTTGCTAAAGCCACGCCTGCGCAGGCCTTCGGTGTTGATACTTTTGGCCTCGGCGGGATTGCCTGAAACGGTTACATAGGCGGGCACGTCTTTGCCAATGGCAGACCCCATGGCGGTGAAGGCATGGGCGCCGATTTTGCAAAACTGGTGCACCAGGGTAAAGCCACCCAGAATCGCCCAATCGCCAATGTGTACATGGCCTGCCAGGGCTGCATTGTTCACCAGCACACAGTGATTGCCCACAATGCTGTCGTGCCCTACGTGTACGTAGGCCATCAACAAATTGTGGTTACCTATGGTGGTTTCAGAGCGGTCTTGCACAGTACCGCGGTGCAGAGTCACACCTTCGCGAATCACATTGTGATCGCCAATCACCAGGCGCGTGGGTTCGCCTTTGTATTTCAAATCGGGGGTAGATTCGCCCACACTGGCAAATTGAAAAATGTGGTTGTGCTTGCCTATGCGCGTGGGGCCTTTAATCACCACGTGGGATTCAACAATGGTGCCGCTGTCTATTTCAACACCTGGCCCGATTACCGAGAAGGGCCCCACCTGCACATCGGGTGCAAGCCTGGCGGATGGGTCAATGATGGCGCGGGGATCGATCAATCCTACGTCCTTAACTGGGCAGTGGTGAACAAGCCTGCCAACCAGTGAGGCCTGGCGGGCTTGTGTAAAACGCAATTATAGGTTTTTTCAGGCCAATTACACCTGGCGATCAGCACATAAAATGGTGGCCGAGGCCGCCAGCTGGCCATCAACGGTGGCCTTGCAATCAAACTTCCAGATGCCGCGCTTGGCAGACACCACGCGCGACTCCAGGCGCAACTGATCGCCCGGCACCACCTGGCGCTTGAAACGCACATCATCAATGCCGGCAAACAGGTAAATTGAGCCGTCGGCCGGGCGTTTATCCAGAGTTTTGAAACCCAAAATGCCAGAGGCCTGGGCCAGCGCTTCGATGATCATCACACCGGGAAAAATGGGCGCCTGTGGGAAGTGGCCGTTAAACACATCTTCATTGGCAGACACATTTTTAATGGCCACTATGTGCTCACCCTCAACCAGCTCCAGCACCCGGTCAACCAATAGAAAGGGGTAGCGATGCGGCAGGTATTCCTTTATTTCTTTGATGTCCATCATGTCTTTACCTTAACGTGTGCTGGTGCAACCGCCACAGACGATTACCGGATTTTGTCTTAGTCGCCCGAAGGCTCGCGCTTTTCCAATTCACGCACGCGCTTAGACAGCTTGTCTAGCTGGCCAAACCGGGCGGCCTGGCGGCGCCAATCTGACGTGGACAACATGGGCGTACCCGAAGACCAGGAGCTGCCGGCCTCGGTGATAGATTTGGTAACCACTGTGCCACCAGAGACGTGTACGCCATCGGCAATAGTGATATGCCCGGTAACGGCTACGCAACCGGCAATGGTGCAGCGCTCGCCAATGCGGGTTGAACCCGCAACTGCCGTGTGTGCCGCAATGGCCGTGTGATCACCAATAACCACGTTGTGCCCGATCTGAATGAGATTATCGAGCTTCACATCATTGCCGATAATGGTATCTTCCAGCGCACCACAATCGATACAGGTATTTGCGCCAATCTCTACCTTATTCCCGATGCGCACCCCACCCAACTGATGCACTTTCACCCACCCGTCTTGCGTGGGGGCAAAGCCGAAACCATCGGCACCAATCACGGCGCCACCGTGCACAATGCAATCTTCGCCCAACGTGACCTGCGGGTACAAGGTTACATTGGCAGCCAGGCGCGTGCGTGCGCCCACAACCGAGCCCTCGCCCACCACACTGGCTGCGCCCACACTGGCGCCCGCCAAAATGCGCGCACCGGCTTCAATCACCGCGCGCGCACCAATACGTGCGGTGGGGTCTATAAACGCGCTTTCAGCAACTTCCGCACTGGGGTGAATCTCGCCACTGCTGTTGGCTTGCGGGGCAAACAGGGCGGTAATTTTGGCGTAACACTGGTAAGGGTCAGGATGTAACAGCGCATGGCCTGCAAATTGATCGGCCATGGAGGGGTGCATAACCACCACACCTGCGCGGGTTTCTGTGAGGTATTTGGCGTAGCGCGGATTGGCCAGAAAACTCAAATCTGCGGGGCCGGCCAGAGCCAGTGTTGCCAAGCCTTGCACAGCGTATGCCGGGTCGCCGCGCAATTGCGCGCCCGTGTGTGCCACCAAGTCTGCCAGAGTGTATGTGGTCACCTATCCCGCCTTTTGCAATTTCAGGTCTTCGTGGGGTTCTGTGGCTTTAAAAGCCGGAAAAGGCGAACCCCTGGGGGGTATCGCCTTTTCATCAGGTAACGCAGGTGTGCCCTGCACTACAACTTATTTTGCTTTGTTCAGCTTCTCGGTCACTTTCGCGGTGATATCCAGCGAAGGTTCCGCGTAGTAAGCGGTTTGCGTGCTCAACACAATGCCAATGCCTTCGGCGCTGATCACATCTTTCAAGGCAACCTGGGCCTTGGGGTTCAGCTCTTCCATTACGCGCTGGGCGGTGGCGTTGCGCTCGGCTTGCAGCTTTTTAACAACCAGCTCCAGATCCGCGCGGGCGTATTCCATTTTCTTACGGTGCTCGGCGGATTGCTCCTGGTTCCAGGTTACGCCGTTTTTCTCGGCCTCTTTGGCCATTTTCTGAAGCTCTGCACGCAGCGACTCGAACTTGGCCTGCATAGAGGCAAATTCAGAGTTGCTTTGCATGTCTTGCATGCGCTTTTTAGCCATGTCGGTATTTAAAATGGCAGACTGTAAATCAAACACAACCACTTTATCGGCAGCCATGGCCATAGGGGCTGCAATCAGCGCGACAGTCAACAACAAAATCGAATTCAGTTTAGACACTTTTATTCTCCGTTCTACTAATGTGTGCCACGCAAACGCGTAGCGCTAAATTTGTTCTGAATTTAAAAGGCGGTACCCAGTGAGAACTGGAAGGTTTCGCGCTCATCTTCAGGATTATATTGGAAAGGCTGCGACAAACTAAAGGTCAGCGGGCCAAATCCGCTGATCCAGGTAAGGCCCAGGCCATAAGACGCAGACATACGGCTCATATCAACATCAAAACAGTTTTGCTGATAGAAGCCACACTGGGTATTAAACACATTACCGGCATCTACGAAAAAGGCCGCCTGCAGCATACGCTGATCTTCAATAAACGGCAGCGGGAACAGCAATTCAACACTGCCTTCGATCAACACGTTACCACCGAAGGGCAGATCATCGCGGCCGATTACACTGGCGCGCAATTTATCCTGAATACAAACATCAGCACCCTGTTTATAGATAACGTCCCGGGTTTGGTCACACAAAATGTAGCCACCCTGGAATGTATCGTAACGGCCATCGCCATCGGTATCTTCTGCACCTACGCCGGGGCCCTGGGCACCAAAATAGGGGCCAACCACATCGTAAGTAGCCGCTGGCGTACTGCGCGGGCCAAGAGTGTTGCGCTTAAAGCCCCGCACCGAGCCGAAGCCACCGGCATAGAAGTGCTCAAAGAACGGCAGAATGCTGGTTTTGCCGTAGGAATCTGCGTAGCCAAGATCACCCCTGAAACGCAGGGTAAAATCGCCATAAATTGGCTGGAAGTATTGGCCCGAGTAGCGGAGCTTATAAAACTCCATGTCGCTGCCGGGTACTGAAAACTCCAACGACAAATTGTGCGACGAACCACGGGTTGCCAGCTGGCCACGGTTTAATGTGGACTTGGCCCAAGACAGCGTAAACGGGAAGCTGTCGAAGCGGTCGCCATTGGCATCAATAAAGCCTTCCGGGTTGTTCAGTGTGTTGACAACCTCGTCAATGGGGCTACTGAAATCCAGTGCAGGTGCGCCACCTGAGATGGGGTTTGTATTTGCGGCATTCACTTCATCAATGAGCGTTTGCAGGTCTGATTCGGTGATGAAATTGCTATCAATACCTTCAATCAGGTTCGGGCTGCGCTTGATTTCCTGCACCGCCGATCGGCCGGTTTTGATAAACATATTGGTATAGCCGATACCAAAACCGATGCGTTCAACCTCTGAAATGGGGTAGCCGAAGTTGAGGTTGGCGCCGTAGGTGTTGGTTGAATAGCTGGCAATGTTAATCTGGCTGAAGTCTGTCGCGCGATAGAAGACGCTGAAGCCTCGGCTTACGCCATCTACAGTGAAGTATGGGTCCATGTAGTTAAAGCTGTACACCTGTTGGTATTTACTGGTGTTAACAGAAATACCCACGCGTTTGCCGGAGCCCATCCAGTTGTTTTGCTGGATGTTGGCGCCCAACACCAAGCCCGTGCCCTGGGCGTAACCCACACTTGCACCAATGGAGCCCGAGGGCTGCTCTTCTACAGTGTATTCAACATCAACCAAATCGGCCGTGCCTGGGACTTCGTTGGTTTCAACCTGCACCTCTTTAAAGAAGCCCAAGCGCTCAAGTTTGAGCTTTGAGTATTCGATGTCGGAGTTTTTCGCGGAAGCGCCTTCCATCTGGCGCATTTCACGGCGCAACACTTCGTCTTTGGTTTTGGTGTTGCCGCGGAACTCTACCCGGCGCACATAGGCGCGCTTACCCGGGTCGATAAAGAAGGTGACATCCACAAGGCCGGTTTCGGCGTTTAGCTCGGGAATACCGCGCACTTCGGCAAAGGTATAGCCCTCGTTGCCCAGGCGCTTGGTGATGTAATCGGAGGTGGTGGTCATCAATACTTGCGAGAAGGTCTCACCTTCGCGCACCAGTATCAGGCGGCGGATGTAAGCCTCTGGCAAAATCGGGTCGCCGGCGAGATCCACCTTGCCGATTTTATAAACCTCACCCTCTTCAATATTGATGGTGATATACACCGATTCTTTATCGGGGCTTACGGAAACCTGGGTGGATGGCATGCGGAATTTCAAATAGCCGCGATCCATATAGTGAGATTCTAGCCGCTCTATATCGCCGGTGAGCTTTTCGCGGGCGTATTTGTTATCGCTGGTAATCCAGCTCAACCAACCGGTGGTTTTAAGTTCAAACAACTCCAGCAACTCTTCATCGCTAAAGGCGTGATTACCCACGAGGTTGATGTGCTCAATGGAGGCAACCTTGCCTTCATCGATGGTGATCTGCAGTTTTACCTGGTTGCGCGGCAAATCGATCACTTCGGTTTTTACACTGGCGCTGTAGCGACCCTGGGCCACGTACTGGCGCTGCAGCTCTTGGCCCAGGCCCTCCAGGGTTACGCGCTTGAAAATCTGCCCTTCAGACAGGCCGTTTTCACGCAGGCCTTTCATCAAATCTTCAGTTTTGATGGCCTTATTGCCTTCCAGCACTATCTCGCTGATGGCCGGGCGCTCTTTTACGGTGATAACCAGCACACCTTCGTCGCGGCCGATTTCAATATCGGCGAAGTGGCCGGTGGCAAACAGGGAGCGGGTAGCGTCCTGAATTTCAACGGTATCCATAAAGTCGCCGATGCGCACGGGCAGCGCTGCGAAGACGGAACCGGCAGACACACGCTGCAGGCCTTCAACTCGAATATCGGTAACTCGGAAACTTTCGGCATAAACCGCTGATGTGAAAACCAGGGAGGCAATTAATAAGACAAGACGCTGCATAATTTCTGTTCTAATTTATAAATTCAGTGCTGCAATGTGGATGCTCGTGGCCATTCAAAGGCGCATGATGTCGTTGTACACAGCCAACATCATCACACCTAATACCACCAGCAAGCCCAGTTGATAGCCAACCATTTGAACCTTTTCCGGTACCGGGCTGCCTTTTACCAGCTCGACCAGGTAATACATCAAATGACCGCCATCCAATACCGGAATGGGCAAGAGATTAAACACGCCCAGACTGACGCTGAGCAGGGCCAGAAAGCCGATGTAAAACTCCCAACCGGCCTTTGCCGAAGCGCCCGCCACTTTAGCAATGGTTATGGGGCCGCTCAAGTTTTTAGTGGATATTTCACCAACTAACAACTTCTTGACAGAAAGCAAGACAAAACCCGAGGTTTCCCACGTTTTTTCAACGCCTCGCCACAAACCCTGCGCCAAGTTGTAATCTTTATGGCGCAGGTAGCCCTCTGGCCACTCGGGCACTTTCGGAATAACCCCCACCTGCCCCACGGTTTTACCGTTTTGCTCAATCGCCTTCGGGGTCACGAACACGCTCAGGCGTTCGACACCGCGCTCAAGGGTTAGTTCAACTTCCTGCCCCGGGCGCGCCTGCACCTTGCTGGTAAAGGCCTCCCAATCGGCCACAGGCTCTGCATCTACGGCAATTACCCAATCACCGGCCTGAAGCCCGGCGCGCGCTGCCGGTGAATCGGGCTGCACCTCGGCCACTTCTGCCTCATACACAGGCCGAAACGGCGTCAAGCCCAAGCCCTTCAGCACATCGGGCTCTTCATCGCCGGCCAGCCAATCGGTGAGCTCGGCCTCGGATATGTATTCAAGGCTGGAGTTGGGGTAGCGCACGGTAAAGGTAATGCGGCCGGTTTCACCCAAGCGGTTCAGCAATTGCTGGTGCACGGCCTGCCAGGAATCGGTGGGCTCACCGTCTACGGCCACGATTTCCTGGCCTTCCTCAATACCGGCAAACGCCGCGATTGAATTGGGCGCAACCGCCCCAATCACCGGCGCCACCTGGGTGACACCGGGCATGACCATGATCCAGAACAGCACTATGGCCAATAAAAAGTTAGCCACAGGCCCGGCCGCCACTACGGCAATGCGCTGGCCCACGGTTTTCTGGGTAAAGGCCTGGCTGAGCAAATGCTCCGGCACATCGCCCTCGCGTTCGTCGAGCATTTTGACGTAGCCACCCAAAGGGATTGCGGCAATGCAAAACTCGGTGCCGTGTTTGTCGTACCAGCTGGCCAGCGGCTTGCCAAAGCCCACAGAAAAGCGCAGTACTTTAATGCCGCATTTGCGCGCCACCCAAAAGTGGCCGTATTCGTGAATGGTGACCAACAAGCCCAGTGCCACCACGAACCAAATAATCGTCTCTACGTGTGCCATTCGATACTCCAGGGCCCAGGGCCGATTCTTTACCGGGGCTGTGTGCCCAGTGCGTGATTGGCCGCCTCGCGGGCCAGCGCATCCACCGCCAACACGGCATCTATGGTGCTTGGTACTGGCGCTTGAACCGCCTGCATCACCTGTTCATTGATATGGGCGATGCGATCAAAGGGCAAGCGCCCGTCTAAAAAGGCAGCCACGGCCACCTCATTGGCGGCATTCAATACCGTGGCGGCCGCACCGGTTTGGGCGGCTTCATAGGCCAGGCGCAGGCAGGGAAAGCGCCCCAGATCCGGCGCCTCAAAATCCAGCCGCGCCGCGGCAATCAAATCCAGCGGTGCAACACCCGATGCTATCCGCTCGGGCCAAGCCAGTGCGTGCGCGATGGGTGTGCGCATATCCGGGTTACCCAATTGCGCCAACACCGAGCCATCCACATATTGCACCATGGAATGAATAACGCTCTGCGGGTGTATCACCACGTCGATTTGATCACTGTTTGCATTAAACAGCCAGCAGGCCTCAATGAGCTCCAAGCCCTTGTTCATCATGGTGGCAGAATCCACCGATATTTTGCGCCCCATAGACCAATTGGGGTGGGCGCAGGCCTGCTCGGGCGTCACAGCCGCCAAGGCATCGGGCGACCAGGTGCGGAACGGGCCGCCGGAGGCGGTGAGCAAAATCTTGCTGACCCCGGCCGCTTGCGGCGCGCGATAGCCCACAGGCAGGCACTGGAAAATGGCGTTGTGCTCGGAATCTATGGGCAGCAGCGTGGCGCCGTGGGCGGCCACGGCCTCCATGAACAAATGGCCGGCCATCACCAGCGCCTCTTTGTTGGCCAGCAACACTTTTTTGCCTGCGCGCGCGGCGGCGAGCGTTGGCAACAAGCCGGCAGCACCCACAATGGCCGCCATCACCACCTGCACCGCATCGGCCTGGGCCACCTCGGCAAGCGCACTTGGGCCTGCCAGAACCTGGGTGTCGGTATCGCAGAGCGCCGCGGCCAGCGGCTCGGCATATTGTTCATCGGCAATTACGGCGTAGCGCGCGCCGTGGGCGCGGGCCTGCTCGGCCAAGGCCTGCCACTGTTGGGCCGCCGTTACGGCGTAAACGCGGTACTTATCCGGGTGGCGGGCAATCACATCGAGCGTGCTGACACCAATGGAGCCCGTTGCCCCCAGCACTGTGATGTTCTGTAGGCTCATAGGAGCTCGAAGCCGGTCATCAATACGCCCAGCGCCATCACTGGCGCGGCTGCGGTAATGCTGTCTATACGATCGAGCACACCGCCGTGGCCCGGCAACAATTGGCTACTGTCTTTAATGCCGCGGTGGCGTTTGAGCATGCTTTCCACCAGGTCACCCAACACAGACACCAGGCTTGCAGGCACCACAATGGCCAACAGCAACGGCAGGCGACCCTCGCCTAACCACAGCCCCAAGGCCGTGGCCCACAAGACGTTGGTAGCGAGCCCGCCCCAGAAACCTTCCCAGGTTTTGCCGGGGCTTACCTGAGGCGCCAGCTTGTGCTTGCCAAAGCGCCTGCCCACGAAGTAGCCACCGATGTCGGCACCGGCCACCACGCACACCACCATCAGCATCAACCAGGCGCCGCCCGGCAGCTCGCGCAGGTAACACAGCGCGAGCCAAGCAGGCACCAGCACCAGCCAGCCAATGGCCAGGCGTGCAATGGGCGCGCCCCACAAGATAGAGCTGGACGGATAGCCCTGCACCCACAAGAGGCTCAAGGCCCACCAGAGGCTGCCCACAAGCAGAAGGTTGCGCAGCCACTCTAGGTCCAGCGCACTGCTGAGGCCTGTTACCACACCCGCCAGCGCCAGCATGGCTGCAGTGGCCGCCACATAGGCGCCGCGCAACCAGTAATTGGCAACACCCGATAAATTAGACCACTCCCAAGCGGCAATCAGCACCGCCGTGCCCAGCAGCAGCTGGAACAATGGGGTTGGCAAATAATGGAGCGCTGCAAGCAGCACCGCCATCAACAGCACTGCAGTAATTATGCGCTGTTTAAGCACGCGCAACCTCCTCGACCTGGTCGCCACTGAGGCCGAATCGGCGTTGGCGACGGTAGTAATCCTGGGCCGCATCCAGCAGCGACTGCTCGTTAAAATCGGGCCAATATTGATCGCTGAAATACAGCTCGGCATAGGCCGCCTGCCACAACAAAAAGTTGCTGATGCGGTATTCACCGCCGGTGCGAATCAATAAATCCAAGGGCGGTGCATCGGCCAACTGGGTGTGGGCGTGCAGGGCCTGATCATCAATGGTTTCAAGCGCGCGGTTGCCTGCGGCCACCTCCAAGGCCAGCGCCTTGGCGGCGTTGGCGATATCCCACTGGCCGCCGTAGTCGGCAGCGATCACCAGGCGTGTGCGGCCCGCTGCGGTAAGTGCTTCGGCATCTTCAATGGCTTGCAAAATTTTAGGGGAGAAACGGTCGCGGCGACCAATCACCTGCAGGCGCACGCCCTCATCGTGCAGCTTGCGGGCTTCGCGCTGCAGATAGAGCTGAAACAAACTCATCAGCGCCTCTACCTCTTTGGCCGGGCGCTGCCAGTTCTCGCTGCTAAAGGCGAACAGGGTCAGAACCTCAACCCCCTCTTTTTGGCAGGCGCGCATCACATCCCTGATGCGCTCAACGCCGGCCTTGTGGCCGGCAGGTCCGGGCAGCTTGCGCTGTTTAGCCCAGCGGTTGTTGCCATCCATAATGATGCCAACATGGCGTAAACGATTGCTTGTCACACAAGTCTCCAGGCAATTAAATTGCCATCAGATCCTGTTCTTTCGCCGCCAACGCTTTATCGACTTCAGCAACATACTTATCGGTGATTTTCTGAATTTCGTCGGCCGCACGACGCTCGTCGTCTTCACCGATTTCCTTATCATTCACCAGGCCTTTTACCTGCGCCAGCGCATCGCGGCGCACGTTGCGAATAGACACACGGGCGTTTTCCGCTTCGGCCTTGGCCTGCTTGGTGAAGCCCTTGCGGGTTTCCTCGGTCAGTGCGGGCATTGGCAGGCGAATCACGCTGCCGGCGGTAGACGGGTTCAGGCCCAGATCCGATTTCATGATGGCACGCTCGATCTCGGGCACCATGTTTGGCTCCCAGGGCGATACCGACAAGGTGCGACCATCTTCAACAGAGATGTTGGCCACTTGGCTCAGCGGCGTTTTGGAGCCGTAGTAATCAACCTGAATGGAATCCAGCAGGCTTGGGTGCGCACGGCCTGTGCGAATTTTATTGAAGTTGTTGCCCAGCGCTTCAATGGCTTTGTGCATGCGGCTGTCGGCATCTTTTTTAATATCTTCAATCATTGTTCTTCCCCTTTTTTCGTTTCTTCTATGAGGGTGCCTTCGTCATTACCCACGGCGATATTCAATAGCGCCCCCGCCTTGTTCATTTTGAAAACCCGCACCGGCATGTCGTGCTCGCGGCACAGGCAAATGGCGGTGAGGTCCATAACCTGAAGTTTTTTATCCAGCACTTCGTCGTAGCTGAGCTGGCTGTATTTGGTGGCGCTGGAGTCTTTCATTGGGTCGGCTGTGTAGACGCCATCCACTTTGGTGGCCTTAAGCACGATATCGGCCTCTACTTCAATACCGCGCAAACAGGCTGCAGAATCGGTGGTGAAGAAGGGGTTGCCGGTGCCGGCCGCGAAAATCACCACCTCGCCGCCTTTCAGGAAGCGGATAGCGCGGCGGCGATCATAGTGCTCAACAATGCCGCTCATGGGAATGGCAGACATCACGCGCGAGGAAATATTGCTGCGCTCCAAGGCGTCGCGCATGGCCAGGGCGTTCATCACAGTGGCCAACATGCCCATGTGATCACCGGTGACCCTATCCAGGCCCGCCGCCGAGAGCGCCGCGCCGCGAAACAGGTTGCCGCCGCCAATCACCAGGCCTACCTGCACGCCAATCCCTACCAACTGACCAATTTCCAGCGCCATTTTGTCCAGCACTTTAGGGTCGATACCGAACCCTTCCTGCCCCATCAGCTCTTCACCGCTGAGTTTCAACAAAATGCGTTTGTACTTTTTGTCCCGACTACTGGCCATGGTCTGCTCCGCGCTCAAAAAATTCGTGGCAGTTTAACAGCAAAAAGAGGCTGGGTGCGACACCCAACCTCTTCTTTTACAACGCCCTCAGCCCACGGGAGCCGAGGGTTTCACAGGGTTTAGCCTTTTGAAGCTTGAACCTGTGCGGCAACTTCGGCAGCGAAGTCTACTTCGGCCTTCTCGATACCCTCACCCACTTCAAAGCGCGTGAAAGAAACCACCTCGGCGCCGGCGTCTTTCACCAGCTTGCCAACGGTCACCTCAGGGTTCTTAACGAATGCCTGCTCGGTCAAGCTCACTTCTTTCAGGAACTTGTTGATACGGCCAACCATCATCTTCTCTACGATTTCAGCAGGCTTGCCGGCCATGTCTGGCTGGGCCTTGATGATGTCTTTTTCTTTCTCAACCACTTCGGGCGCAACCTGATCGGGGTTGACTACCTGCGGGTTAACAGCGGCCACGTGCATAGACACGTCTTTGGCAAGCTCCACATCACCGCCTTTGAGCTCGGTGATTACCGCAATGCGGTTGTTGGAGTGAACGTAAGCGCCTACAACGCCTGCGGCGGCTTCGATTACAACAATGCGACGCACGCCGATGTTTTCACCGATTTTCTGTACCAGTGCCGAGCGGGCATCTTCCAGCTCACCTGCCATCAGGGCTGCAACATCAGACTGCTTTTCAGCGAAGGCCTTATCAACCACCTTGCCAACAAACGCCAGGAAGTTTTCGTCGCGGGCAACGAAGTCGGTTTCAGAGTTAACTTCAACCAACACGCCGTAGCTGCCGTCTTCTGCAACTTTAACGGTAACCACACCATCAGCTGCGGTACGGTCGGCTTTCTTGGCGGCTTTCAGGCCTGAGGCCTTGCGCAGGTTATCGATGGCAAGCTCGATGTCGCCCTCAGACTCAACCAGTGCCTTTTTGCACTCCATCATGCCCAAACCGGTGCGCTCGCGCAGTTCTTTTACCATTGAAGCGGAGATAGCTGACATAAACCTATCCTCTTAAATTAAATAACTGTTCATGGGAAAAAGGGGGCCAAGCCCCCTTTTCATGGTGCACACCCAAGGTGTGCACAGCGACAAGACGCGAAATTACTTAGCCGCAGCTTCGTTTGCTTCTACGTACTCGTCTTTGTTTACAACAGCAGCACCGCTCGCAGCGATGCCTTCCAGGCAGGAATCGGCAGCCGCAGTTACGTACAGTTTGATCGCACGAATGGCGTCGTCGTTACCGGGGATAACAAAGTCAACACCGTCTGGGTTGCTGTTGGTATCAACGATACCGAACACAGGAATACCCAGGTTGTTGGCTTCCTGAATGGCGATGCGCTCGTGGTCTACGTCGATCACAAACAGTGCATCAGGCAGGCCGCCCATTTCCTTGATACCACCAATGGAGTTTTCAAGCTTTTCCATCAAACGGGTGCGCATCAGAGCTTCTTTCTTGGTCAACTTGTCAAAGGTGCCGTCTTGGCTCTGGCCTTCGAGATCACGCAGACGCTTGATTGACTGGCGAATGGTCTTGTAGTTGGTCAGCATACCGCCCAACCAGCGGTGGCTAACATAGGGCTGGCCAGCGCGCTGAGCCTGCTCCTTGATCACCTTTTGCGCCGCGCGCTTGGTGCCCACAAACAGAATTTTCTTCTTTTGGGCAGCCATGGTCTTCAGTGCGTCTAGGGCGCTGTTGAAGGCCGGCACAGTGTGCTCGAGGTTGATGATGTGAATTTTGTTGCGGGCACCAAAGATGTATTTGCCCATCTTCGGGTTCCAGTAGCGGGTTTGGTGGCCAAAGTGCACACCAGCCTGCAGCATTTCGCGCATGCTTACTTGAGACATAACAGTTTCCTTTCGGGTTGAGCCTCCATGACCCCCACTGACCAACCCCAAAGCCTTGCAAATCAAGGCTTTAAGGCACCCAGGTCAAGCGTGACGGACCATGTGTGACGTTAAAGTAATTTCGCCAGATCGTTCCAGCGGCGCGCTTTATACCACACTCGCGTGCAAAGGCAAAGAAAAAGCACGCCCGGGCCACCTGCCGAGGCCTACAATTATGGGGTACAATGCCGCCTTTTGCGCCCTCACGGGCACCTTTAATGCAGTCAAGGAACCCCTATTACAATGTCCGCAACCATCCGAACCCCCGACGAAATTGCCAAAATGCGGATAGCCGGCCGCATGGCCGCCGAGTGTCTCGAAATGATTGAGCCGCACGTGGTGCCCGGTGTCACCACCGAAGCGCTGGACAAACTGATCCACGATCACATCGTCAACGTGCAAAAGGCCACCCCGGCCTGCCTTGGCTACAAGGGCTTCCCCAAATCTGTGTGCACCTCGGTCAATGAAGTGATCTGCCACGGCATCCCATCAGACAAAAAAGTGCTGAAAAAGGGCGACATCATCAATATTGACGTCACAGTAATCTACGACGGCTACTACGGCGACACCTCCAAAATGTATTTTGTGGGCGACGTGCCCTCCCATGCCCAGCGCCTGGTTCAAATTACCCAGGAATGCCTGTACAAGGCCATCGAGCTTGTAAAACCCGGCTGCCGCCTGGGCGACATTGGCGCCATTATCCAGCAGCACGCTGAGAGCAACTACTACTCGGTTGTGCGCGAATACTGTGGCCACGGCATTGGCGATGTCTTCCACGAAGACCCGCAAATACTGCACTACGGCACGGCTGGCACCGGCATGGAGCTCAAAGAAGGTATGTGCTTCACCATCGAGCCCATGGTGAACGCCGGGAAGCCCGGCACCAAGTTGCTGGGCGATGGCTGGACGGTGATCACCAAAGATCGCCGCCTCTCGGCCCAATGGGAACACACACTGGCAGTCACAAAAGACGGTGTGGAAGTGTTAACTGCGCGCAAGGAAGAGTCGTTCTAAGTGAAAAATACGCCCTACTTTGAGCGCACCCCCTTCTTTTTTGACCAAAGCCACTTTCGGGCCCGCCTGGCAGACGGCGCGCCCATCCCCATCTTTAAAGATGCCCTGCACGCCGCCAAGGTCAACTTTGATCGCCGCTTCCGCGAGGGCGAAGACATTCGCACACTGGTGTATGAGCAGGCCCACTTTGTGGACTTCATTCTGCATTACGCCTGGCACCAGTTTAACTGGCAAGGCGGCGTGTGCCTGGTTGCCGTGGGCGGCTATGGGCGCGGCGAGCTGCACCCGGCCTCAGACGTAGACCTGCTGCTATTGCACGAAGAGCAGGCGCGCGACCCGAATCTGGACGCCATCGAAGGCTTCTTCACCTTCCTGTGGGATATCGGGCTGGAGATCGGCCACAGCGTGCGCACCCTTGAGCAGTGCGTGGAAATCGCAGCCCAAGACATCACCGTGGCCACCAACATTATGGAAAGCCGCACACTCAGCGGCGATGCCGGCCTGCGCGAGGCGCTGATGGCGCGCACAGGGCCCGATAAAATCTGGGCGCCCGATGCGTTTTTTAAAGCCAAGTTCCAAGAGCAACAAGAGCGCCACGCCAAGTACGACAACTCCTCCAACAACCTTGAACCCAATGTAAAAAACGCCCCCGGCGGGCTGCGCGACATCCAGATGATTGGCTGGGTGGCCAAGCGCTTTTTTAACGTGCGCACTATTCGCCAGCTGGAGGGCCGCGGCTTTTTTACCGAGGAAGAGTTCGCCATTTTACTCACCGGCGAAGAGTTTTTGTGGCGCGTGCGCTATGGCCTGCACATGCTGGCCAAGCGCGGCGAAGAGCGGCTGCTGTTCGACCACCAACGCGAACTGGCCACGCTGTTTGGCTACCAAGACACCGCCGAGCGGCTGGCCATCGAGCAGTTTATGCACCGCTACTACCGCATTGTGCAGGCGCTGCAAGAGCTCAACGATGTGCTGCTGCAATTTTTGAGTGAAGCCATTTTACAAAGCGGCCAGCAACAAAATGTCGAGCCCATCAATGCGCGCTTTCAATTGCGCAACGGTTTTATTGAGGCGGCCTACACCAAAGTATTTGAGGAAGACCCAAGCGCGCTGCTGGAAATTTTTGTGCTCATGGGCCGCGACAAACGCATTCTCGGCGTGCGCGCATCCACCATCCGGCTGATCCGCGAGTGCCGCCACCTGGTAGACGAAGCCTTTCGCGCAGACCCAGACAACGCCGCGCTGTTCATGGAGCTGATGCGCTCGCCCTACAGCCTGGTGCGCCAACTGAAACGCATGAAGCGCTACGGCATTTTGGGCCGCTACCTGCCGGAGTTCGACAAAATCACAGGCCAAATGCAGCACGACCTCTTCCACATCTACACCGTAGATGAGCACACGCTGCTGGTCATGAAAAACATGCGCCGCTTCCGCCTGCCCCAGGCGCAGGAAAAGTTCCCGGTGGCGCACCACATCATGAAGCGGCTTGCCAAGCCCGAGCTGCTTTACATTGCCGGCCTCTACCACGACATCGCCAAGGGCCGCGGTGGCGATCACTCGATGTTAGGCAAAGTGGATGCCGAGGCCTTTTGCGAGCGCCACGGCCTAAGCGGGCGCGAAACGCGCCTGGTAAGTTGGCTTGTGGAGATGCACCTGTTGATGTCTGCTGTGTCTCAAAAGCAAGACATTTCAGACCCGGATGTCATCCATAAATTTGCGCTGCTTGTGGGCGACCAGTTGCGCCTTGATTACCTCTATTTGCTCACCGTGGCCGACATTAACGGCACCAACCCCGACCTTTGGAACACCTGGCGTGCAAGCCTGATGCGCCAGCTGTACCTGGAAACCAAGCGCGCGCTAAGGCGCGGGCTTGAAAACCCCATCGACCGCCAGGAAATGATTGTAGAAACCCAACAGGCGGCCATTAGAAAACTGGAAGACAAAAACTTTTCAGAGCCACAGGTGCGCGCACTCTGGGGCGACATGGGGGAAGATTATTTTCTGCGCGAAACGCATCTGGATATCGCCTGGCACACAGAGGCCATCGCCTGCCACAGCAGCGACGAACCGCTGGTACTGATTCGCCAAAGCCGCTTTAACGGCATGGAGGGCGCCACCCAGATTTTCGTGCGCACCAAAGACCGCGACAACGTGTTTGCCGCCGCCGCCAACGCGCTTTCGGGCTTGCATCTGGATATTCAGGACGCCCGCATTTACAGCTCAACCGACGGCTACACCATCGATACCTTCTTTGTGCTCGACGAAAACGGCGAGCCCACCCACCACGACAGGTTCGATACCATTCGCCGCGCACTGCACGACGAACTGGCGCTGGTAGACGAATACCCGGATATTATTCAGCGCCGCACGCCACGGGTGCTGAAGCATTTCGCCATGCCCTCACGCACCATGATCAGCAATGATCTACTGGCCGGCACCACGGTGCTGGAGGTCATCAGCCCCGATCGCCCGGGCCTGCTCGCCGCCATTGGGCGGGTATTTTTGGATTACGGCATTCAACTGCAAAACGCCAAAATTGCCACCCTGGGCGAGCGGGTTGAAGATATTTTCTTCATTACCGATCGCGATGGCCAACCACTGTCCGACCCAGCGCTGTGCGAAGCATTGCAAACGGGCATTTGCAAAGCGCTGGACGACATAGTAGGCCAGCAAAGCTAAGCGCACAGATAAAAACACACGCAAAGAGTCACACATGAACCCCGATTTACAACAGCTGCAGGCCTACCCCTTTGAGCGGTTGGCCCGCTTAAAGCAGGGCCTTACACCGCCCGATATCGCGCACATTGCCCTGAGCATTGGCGAGCCCAAGCACCTGCCACCGGCCTTTGCGCTAAAGGCACTCACCGACAACCTGGCGCGCCTGGGCAACTACCCCGCCACCAAGGGGCTGCCCGAATTGCGCCAGGCCATCGCCCGGTGGCTGACCTGCCGTTTTCAATTAAGCAATGTGGATGCTGAAACCCAGGTACTGCCGGTAAACGGTACGCGCGAGGCGCTCTTTGCTTTTGTGCAAGCCGTGATAGATCGCACCCGCGATGCGCTGGTAGTGAGCCCCAATCCCTTCTACCAAATTTACGAGGGCGCAGCGTTTCTGGCCGGTGCCGGCATTCACTTTTTAAATTGCGACAGCAACAATCAATACCTGCCCGATTACGACGCCGTACCGGCGGATGTATGGCGCAAGTGCCAGGTGCTGTTTGTGTGCAGCCCCGGCAACCCGACTGGCGCTGTCACCTCTATTGCCACCTTTAAAAAATTGATTGCGCTGGCCGACCAATACGATTTTGTTATCGCCAGCGACGAGTGCTATTCAGAGCTGTATTTCGATGCGCCTCCACCGGGCCTGCTGCAAGCCTGTGAAGCCATGGGCCGCACAGACTTCCGCCGCTGTGTGGTTTTTCACTCGCTGTCAAAGCGTTCGAATTTACCGGGGCTGCGCTCGGGGTTTGTGGCCGGTGATGCCGAAATTCTGAAACCGTTTTTGCTGTATCGCACCTACCATGGCTGCGCCATGCCGGTGCCCAACCAGCTGGCCTCCATTGCCGCCTGGCAAGATGAACAGCACGTGGCAGACAACCGGGCCCGCTACCGCGAAAAATTCGATGCAGTGCTGAGCGAGCTTGCCGGCTGCCTGGATGTTTCGCTGCCTGAGGCGAGCTTTTATTTGTGGCCGAAAGTTGAAGGCGAAGATACCCGCTTCGCCCGCGACCTGTTTGCCAGCCAACACGTTACGGTGTTACCGGGCAGCTTCATCGCCCGCGATACCGCCACCGGCAACCCGGGCGCCAGCCATGTGCGCATCGCCCTGGTTGCAGAGCTAGACCAATGCCTGGCCGCCGCGCGCCGCATTAAAACCTTTGTACAGGCAGGCAGTTAATGGCCGCCCCAACAGCTGCCCCCAAAAAAGCTGAACGGGTTGCAAAGGTACTGGATGAACTGGAGCGCCTCTACCCCACCACGCCCGTGCCACTGGATCACAAAGATCCTTACACTTTATTGGTGGCGGTGCTGCTTTCGGCCCAGTGCACAGACGAGCGCGTCAATCAGGTAACGCCGGGCCTCTGGGCCCTGGCAGACAACCCCTTCGACATGATGCACGTACCAGTTGAAGACATAAAAGCCGTGGTGCGCCCGTGCGGGCTTGCACCGCGCAAGTCGCAAGCCATTTCAGATTTATCGCGCATTCTGGTTGAAAAATACCATGGCGAAGTACCGCAAGATTTGGCACTGCTCGAAGAGCTACCGGGCGTTGGCCACAAAACCGCAAGCGTTGTGGTAAGCCAGGCCTTTGGGATTCCGGCCTTTCCGGTAGATACCCACATTCATCGCCTGGCCCAGCGCTGGGGCCTCACCTCGGGCAAGAATGTGGTGCAAACAGAAAAAGACCTGAAGCGCCTGTTCCCCGAAGAAAAGTGGAATAAATTGCACTTGCAGATCATTTTTTACGGCCGCGAATACTGCACGGCGCGCGGCTGCGATGGCACCGTTTGCCCGCTGTGCCGCTGGTGCTACCCCAACCGCAAGCGGGCTAAAAAAACACTGAAGGCCTAGCTTACAAATCGCGCGCCTCAAACGGGTTGCGGCGCGCAACGCCCGCTGCAGCTGTGGGTGCTTCCTGTACTTGCGGCGCCAGCGCCAGTTGGGATGGGTCGAAGTCTTTTTGCAAAAAAGACGGCGTTTGGCGGCGTGCCGGTTCGCCTTGCAGTTGCAGGCAGCCGCACTGTTCCATACGGCACTCGCCACCAAGTGATTTGATAAGTTCAACCAGCGCCCGCGCACGGGCTTCTGGCAGGCCGTCTTTCAGCACAACCAAGCGGCCGGTGAAATAGTGGCGCAACCTGTTAAGGCTTCGGATTTTGAACTGGCGCGCGAATGCCTTGGCCAGCGCATTGCGGCTCACACCCTCGCAGCCCTGCCCCCAAAACACCACTTTGTAGCGCAGGCCCTGGCCGGTTGAGGCGCCTTTGTGCGATAAAGAAACAGCAACCTGTTGCTTAAGTGTTGAATCAGTGCGGTTTAAATTGTGCATGGGCTGTGTCACGTCCTGTGTTACCTCTTGAGAATAGCTGCCACCTCTATGACCGGAAGAACTTGTACGCTGGTTACAATTTTAAGTAAAGAAATACCCGCGCTTTAGAACAAAGCTGTTTAAGGGGCTTTTACGCGGTTATTTGATTGGTTATTAAAGCCCGTAAATTATTCAGCCCCATCACTTGCTACCACATCACAAGCGCCCTGATCGGCCCCAATCCGCAGCCGGGCACCCTATGGCCAGGCCTTTGGCCATGCAGGATTGGGGCATCTCTGGTATCCTTGCGGCCCTTTATGAATCCACAACCCGTGTTAATTGCGATGAATACCCTCTACGGCATTAAAAATTGCGACACCGTAAAAAAAGCCCGCAAGTGGCTGGACGACCAAGGTATTAGCTACCAATTTCACGATTTCCGCGCAGACGGCCTCACCGAGACACAGGCACAAAGCTGGTTTGAGGAGCTGGGCTGCGCGCTGATCAACAAGCGCAGCACCACCTGGAAGCAACTGACTGCCGACCAGCAGGCACAGGCCCCGACCAATCCGGCGCCTTTGTTGGTGGAATTCCCCACATTGATCAAACGCCCGCTACTGGACACCGGCAGCAAGCGGCACCTGGGCTTTAAGGCCGACCACTACCAGGCCTTGTTCAACACCTGATTACCAGAAACACATAACTAGAAACACACAACACATTTACCAAGAACTCAACTCGGGATACCACATGTCTCTTTACGCACTTGGATTGGGTGTAGGCACCCACAATGCAAATGGCCAATGGCTGGAAGTTTTCTACCCGGCGCCCAGGCTCAACCCCTCGCCCGCGCTGGTAGAGGCCGTTAATAGCCTGTTCAGCACCCCCGGCAGCCACGCCATGAGCCAACAGCAAGCTGCAACCCTTGCCGATACACTGGCAACTGCCGATGCAGAACTGGCTCAGGCGCTGCAAACCCTCAGCCAATCAAACCAGTCACTGGTTGCCGTTTTGCTGAGTGAAGACGCAGCACCGGCCGATGTGCCAGCAGCCTATTTAAAGCTGCATTTGTTATCGCACCGATTGGTAAAACCCCACGGCACCAAGCTCGATGGCATGTTTGGCGTGCTGCCCAATGTGGCCTGGACCAACGAAGGCGCCATAGATCTGGCCGAGCTGCCCGCACGCCAGCTCAAGGCGCGCACCCAGGGCCGCGTGATTGACGTAGCCTGCGTAGACAAATTCCCGAAAATGACCAACTACGTAGTGCCCAAAGGTGTGCGCATTGCCCACACCGCGCGGGTGCGCCTGGGCGCCTACCTGGGCGAAGGCACCACCATCATGCACGAGGGTTTTGTGAACTTTAATGCCGGCACCGAAGGCCCGGGCATGATTGAGGGGCGCATTTCAGCAGGCGTTTACGTGGGCGCAGGTTCAGACCTTGGCGGCGGCTGTTCCACCATGGGCACCCTGTCTGGTGGCGGCAATATTGTGATTTCTGTGGGCGACAACTGCCTGTTGGGCGCCAACGCCGGCATTGGCATTCCACTGGGTGATCGCTGCATTGTAGAGGCCGGCCTCTACATTACCGCAGGCACCAAAGTGCGTTTACTGGACGATCAGGGCGAGCTGGTACAGGAAACCAAGGCCCGCGATCTGGCAGGCCAGAGCGATTTGCTGTTTCGCCGCAACTCGCTTACCGGCGCCATTGAATGCAAAACCAATAAAACCGCAATTGCCCTTAACGAGGCGCTGCACGCCAACAACTAAGGCCCGCGCGGTGAAAAATTCCCTGCGCCACTTGCTAGAGGCTCGCTGATCGGTCAGGCCATCCTTTCTTCCTTGCCGGGTTGCGCCATGATTGCGTCATTTGCGTGTCAATCCAGGGCTTGCCAGACGAAAGGTTGGCAAGCCCTGGCCACAGGCTCTGCTGGAATCTACTGCCGGGGTACGCCGTAAATGCGTCTATGCAGGCGCGGCGGCGTAGGCGCCGGCCACGAGCCCGATAGCAAAAGCAAATAGCAGGTACTCCCCAGCCACCTCGCAAGATTGAAATCTTGCGCGTTAAAATAAATCTGCTGTGCCGGCATTCGCCGCACAACCAAACTACGTCACAAGGATCGCCCATGAGCTCTCCCACAATCCAACTGGCCTGCGACTTGATTGCCCGCCCCTCTGTCACGCCTCGCGATGAGGGCTGCCAGGAGATGATGATCGCGCGCCTTGAAGCCATTGGCTTTCACGTTGAGCGCTTGCGTTTCGGTGAGGTAGATAACTTCTGGGCCGAGCGCGGTAGCGGCGGCACGCTGCTGGCCTTTGCCGGCCACACAGATGTGGTACCCACAGGCCCCGAGAGCCAGTGGCGCTTCCCTCCCTTCGAGCCCACATTGCACGAAGGCATGCTCTATGGCCGCGGCGCTGCCGACATGAAAGGCAGCCTGGCCGCCATGGTTACCGCCTGCGAAGATTTCGTAGCAAAGCACCCCAGTCACCCGGGGCGCATCGGCTTTCTGATTACCAGTGATGAAGAAGGCCCGGCGGTAGATGGCACGGTAAAAGTGGTGGAATGGCTGCAGGCCAACAACAAAAAGATCGACTGCTGCCTTGTGGGTGAGCCATCATCCACCCACAAGGTGGGCGATGTCATTAAAAATGGCCGGCGCGGCTCGCTGGGCGCCAAGCTCACCGTAAAAGGCATTCAAGGCCACGTGGCCTACCCGCACCTGGCCGATAACCCCATTCATGCCATGGCCCCGGCGCTTACTGAACTGGCAGCCGAAATGTGGGATGGCGGCAACGAATTCTTCCCCGCCACCAGCTTTCAGGTGTCTAATATCAACGGCGGCACCGGTGCCACCAACGTGATTCCCGGTGAAGTGGAAATCGTGTTTAACTTCCGCTTCTCTACGGAAGTCACCGAAGATATTTTGCGCACCCGCACCGAAGCCATTTTGAAAAAACACGGTTTGAATTACGCGGTAGAGTGGAACCTTTCAGGCCAGCCCTTTCTCACAAGCCAGGGCGAACTGGTGGATGCCATTGTGGGCGCCATTGAAGATGTGGAGGGCCGGAAAACCGAGCTTTCAACCGCCGGCGGCACCAGCGATGGCCGCTTCATTGCGCCTACGGGTTCGCAAGTAGTGGAGTTGGGGCCGGTGAACGCCACCATCCACAAAGTGGACGAGTGCGTCAGTGCGGCAGATCTCGACAAACTGCACTGCATCTACCTGCGCACCCTCGAGCGCTTGCTGCTCGGTTAATTCACCGCAAAACTCAGGAGGCCCAGTGGCAAAACTCACACATTTAAACGCCCAAGGCGAAGCACATATGGTGGATGTTGGCGCCAAGGCCAACAGCCAGCGTGAAGCGCGCGCCGAGGCCTATGTTTGCATGGCAGCGGCCACCCTCGCCCTCATTACCGGGGGCGGCCACAAAAAAGGCGACGTGCTGGCAGTGGCCCGCATCGCCGGTATTCAAGCCGCCAAAAAGTGCGCCGATCTCATTCCCCTGTGCCACCCGCTTATGCTCACCCACATTAAAGTGGCACTCACCCCCGAGCCCGAGCGCTCGCGCGTGCGCATTGAAAGCTGCTGCAAACTGGTGGGGCAAACAGGTGTGGAAATGGAAGCCCTCACGGCGGCCTCGGTGGCGGCACTGACGCTCTACGACATGTGCAAAGCGGTGGATAAAAACATGGTGATAACCGGCGCGCGGGTGCTGGAAAAAAGCGGCGGCAAAAGCGGCCACTATGTGGCAGACACAGAGGCCCACCATGATTGAAGTTAAATTTTTCGCAAGCCTGCGTGATCAATTGGGCACAGACGCCCTCAGCCTTGAGGCGCACAAGATCACCACCGCAGCCGAGGTGCGCGCGCAGCTCATCGCAAACCACCCCCACTGGCAAACACCGCTGAGTGCCGAAAATCTGCTGGTTGCCATCAACCAAACCATGGGCAATTTCTCGACATCTGTGCACGATGGCGACGAGGTGGCCTTCTTCCCCCCGGTAACTGGCGGATGAAAATACAGGTAAAGGTTCAAACCGAAGATTTCGACATTGCCGCGCTCTACCGGCAACTGCAGCAAGACTGCCCGGCGGTGGGCGCCATTGTCACCTTCACGGGCCTTGTGCGCGAGATAAACCTCAACAGCCAAGTGGGCGGATTGTTTTTAGAGCACTACCCGGGCATGACCGAGAAAACCCTGCACGCCATTGCCGAAGATGCTGGCAAGCGTTGGGCGTTGGCGCAGGTGATTATTGTGCACCGGGTAGGCCAGCTGCACCCGGCAGATCAAATTGTGTATGTGGGCGTGAATTCGGCGCACCGGGGCGACGCCTTTGCAGCCTGCGATTTCATTATGGATTTTCTGAAAACCCGCGCCCCCTTCTGGAAGCGTGAAACCACCCCCGAAGGTGAGCGCTGGGTAGACGCGCGCGCCTCAGATCAAGCCGCTGCCAAGCGCTGGCACACAGGCGACTAGCCAGCGCCACTACTTGAGCTTGAAGGCACCCAGCAACACGCACACGGCACCGACTATCATGCCGGCCCAGGCTTCAATGGGCGTATCGCCACTGAGCGCCCGGGTGATTTGCGAACTGGCGGCATCGTACACATCGTAACCCCACGCAGCCAGGGCCACACCCACCACCACCAACACAATACCTATCACTTTATTATTCATTTTCAATCCCGTTTCTAACCCATTGGATCGCAATACACGCAATTTCTCACAGCTCATGGATTTAACCATAGGGCGACAGTGATTGGCAGGCGCAATGTGCCAAACTGCCGCTCCCACTCTGTGCATGTAGAGAAGGCATAGTGTATGGCGTGCAAAAGTTCAGGCCAAATCCGTTTCGCCCCCCGGGCTTTGGCCGCGAACTGAGTGAACACAACCGATTCACGGGCGACTGAGTGACATGGCGCAGTTAACGCGCGAACAACACCGCGCCAACTCGCCAGCCATGGCACCTGTTGGCATACCGCCCACCCATGGGCATAAAAAAAGCCCGGCGGGTTAGCGCCGGGCTTGAAATCCCATACAAATTGCAAGGGAGAGTCACAGGAGGAAAAACATATAACGAGTGATCTTAACGCATCCCTCAGTGCTAATCTGACCTATCGGCCAAGATTGCAATTTATGCTTTTAAAAAGCGCTCTTCGGCAATTTTATTTGCCACAACACCGGTTGGCGTATGTGTTTGTGCCGCACGGTCAAAGATCTGCACAAGGGTATCGCCAATGGATTCCACGTGGGCCTTCAACGCCTCGGCACTGCCGCCGGTGCGCTGGTAATACACATCAATAATGCCGCCGGCATTAATTACATAGTCGGGCGCGTAGAGAATTTCCCGGCTCTGCAACATCTCGCCGTGGTGCTCTTCTGCCAGCTGATTGTTGGCGGCACCGGCAATCACCTTGGCCTTCAGCCGGCCGATGGTTTCATCGTTGATGATTGCGCCCAGTGCACAGGGGGCAAATACATCCACAGGCTGATCAAAAATGGCGTCGCCTTCCACCACTTGCGCACCCAGTTCGCGGGCCGCGCGGGCGGTGTTATCAGGGAAGATGTCTGATACAACCAATTGCGCGCCCGCCTCATGCAGGTACTTGGCCAGGCGAAAGCCCACATTGCCCACACCTTGAATAGCTACCTTCAGGCCTTGCAAATCCGAGCAGCCAAGGCGGTACTGGGCCGCCGCCTTCAGGCCCACAAAGGTACCGTAGGCCGTGGTGGGGCTTGGGTCGCCACCGTGTTCAGAGCCTTCAACCACGCCGCCTGCGTAGGCTGTGCGCTCGCCGATTTTTTTCATGTCGGCAACGCTTGTACCCGAATCTTCCGCGGTGATGTAACGGCCGCCCAGGCTTTCAACAAAATCGCCCATGGCATGCAGCAAAGCATCGGTTTTCTGGGTGCGGTGGTTGCCAATAATCACCGCTTTGCCACCGCCCAATTTCAAATTGGCCATGGCAGATTTATAGGTCATGCCGCGCGACAGGCGCAGCACATCGCGCAGGGCTTCTTCATCGCTGGCATAGGGCCACATGCGGCAGCCGCCCAGCGCAGGGCCAAGGTTGGTGTTGTGAATGGCGATAATCGCCTTCAAGCCGGATTTAGCATCGTGGTAAAAAGCGACATGCTCGTGGCCATCAAAGGCCGAATTGGAAAATACCGACATAACTGCAACCTTGTTTATTCTGCGCGCCGGGTAGGCGCTGGCTAATACTGTTTGGCCTTGTGGGCAGCCAAATTCTAGCGCTGTCAGAAAAAATTAAGGTTGCAAAGAGGGCCGCAAGCGCCCTCTTGCACAGCATAAGTCACCACTTAATATCCAATAATTAGCAAAACTCGCCAATGACTAAAGATTCACAAGCAGTTCTGTAAATTTCCACCTCATTTAAGCCGCGGGCCGCACCGGGGCTTAACTGTATTTCACACCCGGCAGTACGCACAGCATTTCATAGAGCAGGTTGGCACCCACCACCGAGGTGTTTTTGGTGGTATCAAACGGTGGCGATACCTCCACCAGATCGCAGCCGATGACATCGAGCCCCTTACAACCGCGCACAATTTCAAGGCCCTGGTGTACGGTGAGCCCACCCACTTCGGCGGTGCCGGTGCCGGGCGCGTAGGCCGGGTCCAGGCCGTCGATGTCGAAGCTGATGTATACAGGCCCGCCACTCACCTTCTCGCGCACTTCGGCCATCAGCGGGGCGAGGGATTTGTACCAGCACTCTTCTGCCTGCACCACCCGAAAGCCCTGATCGCGCGACCACTGATACTCATCGGGCGAATAGCCGGTACCGCGCAGGCCAATTTGCACCACGCGATTGCCATCTAGCAGGCCCTCTTCCATGGCGCGGCGAAAGGGGGTGCCGTGGGCAATGCGCTCGCCAAACATGTGGTCGTTCACATCTGCATGGGCATCAACGTGCACCACGCCAATGGGGCCGTATTTCTTTTTCAGGGCCCGCAAAATGGGCAGCACAATGGTGTGATCGCCGCCAATAGACACAGGCGTAATGCCCGCAGCCACTACCTGATCGTAGTGGGCCTCAATAATTTCAACGCTCTTTTGCAAGTTGAAGGTATTGATGGGCACATCGCCAATGTCGGCAATAGAGAGGCTGTTAAAGGGGTCGGCACCGGTAGATACATTAAACGGGCGCAGCATGCGCGATTCATCGCGAATTTCCCGCGGCCCGAAGCGGGCGCCGGGGCGGTTGGAGGCGCCGATATCTAGCGGTACGCCAATAATGCCCACATCCAGTGGGTCTGCCACGGTTTTGGCTGGCAGGCGCATAAAGGTGGCCGGGCCGCCAAAGCGCGGCATCTCATTACCGCCCAAGGGTTGGTGCAATTCTTTCTTAGCGTCGCTCATAGGTGCCTCCGGTACTGGCCGGCAAAGGCTGCCGGCACTTTAAAAGTACAGTATGGCTGAATACGGGCCACACTTGGCTGCAGGCGCACCGACACTTAGTTCGAGCGCGTCAAACAGAGGCCGCTAGAACCCCAGCGCCCGGGCTAACTCCGCCAGGATGGCGGCCTGATCTTTGCCATCGCACTCCACGGTGATATCGGCATACTGGCGGTACAATCGGTTGCGCTCTTCAAACACATCGTTAAACGACTGATCCGGCCGGCGTGCAATGCCCCGCGAGGCATAGTTGTGAATGCGGCGCTGCAGCTCATCAAGCGACACACTCAAAAACACCACCGGGCCATAGCCCTTGAGGTGCTGCATGCCGGCATCGCCATAAACGGCACTGCCGCCGGTGGCAATCACATGGTTTTTCAGGTCGGTTTCCAGAATCACCTCTTCTTCTATGCGGCGCAGATTGAGGTAGTCGCTGGCATCCATAATTTCCTGCAGGGTTTGGCCCTCGCGCACCTGAATCAACACATCGGTATCCACAAAATCTTTCGCCAGCTCTTTGGCCAGCATAACGCCGATGGTGCTTTTGCCCGCGCCGGGCATGCCGATGAGCGTAACGCTCTGTGATTTGTTCATTGTGACTTCCAGTGCATATCATTTTTGTGGCGGCATTAAACCGCAGCTGCCGGGCTGTCACAAGTTGGGCCAACTCAGGTAAGATTGCGCCAACCTTTAGCTTGTTAGGTCTACCTTTTGTGAAGCAACCTCTCGATCAAGATCCGCGCCTGCTGCGTCTGTTTATGGCGGTAGCCGAATGTGGCGGGCTGAGCGCTGCCGAGCAGCGGCTGGGGCTGTCGCGCTCTACCATCAGCACCCACCTCTCCGAGCTTGAAAGCCGACTGGGGTTCCGGCTGTGCCAGCGCGGCCGCGGCGGCTTTGCACTCACCCCCGAGGGCGAGGCTACCTACCAGGCCGCCAAGCACTGGATGGCCGCCGGCGAAGCCTTCCAGCAGCAGGTACTTGAGCTGCAACACCGCCAGCTGCAGGGCGAGCTGATCATTGCCATCAGCGACGACAGCCTCAACCACCCCAATTTCAGCTTTTCTGAAGTAGTGCAGCGCTTTCGGGCGCAGGCACCCGGTGCCCACCTGCGCGTCAGCTCGCTCAACCCCTCAGCCATTGCCGAGGCCATAGGTGCAGGCCAGGCGCACATCGGCTTGGCGCCACAGTCATCGCTCACCGAGCGGTTTTACAGCAAAGTGCTCTACCAGGAACAAAGCTTTCTGTATTGCGCCGCAAGCCACCCACTGTTTGATGCCCGCACTCACAACCGGCAGGCACTGCTCCAGCAGGATTTTGTAGGCGCAGGTTACAGCTGGCATGCGGCGCTGACCGAGCGCGAGGCACCCTTTAACACCTGCGCCATTGCCCCCGAACTTGAGGCGCGCCTGGCACTGATATTATCGGGCACCTACTTGGGCTTTTTGCCCGAGCATGTGGCCGCGCCCTGGGTTGCCAAAGGCAGCCTCACAGCCCTGCTTCCTGATGAGCTGCACTACACCACCAAGATGGCAGCCCACTGCCAAAGCCAGCAGCGCAGCAACAAACTCTTGCACCTGCTGTTTGCCCTTTTAAACGATGTTCACTATGTCAATGCAAAGAAAAATTAACGATATCGACCTGAAGCTGTTGCGGATTTTCCAGACGGTGGCCGACTGCGGCGGCTTCAGCGCCGCCGAGTCGCAGCTCAACATTGCCCGCTCTACCATTTCCACCCACATGGCAGATCTGGAAAGCCGCCTGGGCCTCACCCTTTGCCAGCGCGGGCGCGCGGGCTTTGCCCTCACCGAAGAAGGCAAAACCGTTTACGATGCGGTGCTCTCGCTGTTTGGCGCGCTCGACCAGTTCCGCCAACAGGTTAACGGCCTGCACGACCTGGTGACCGGCGAGCTGAACATCATCTGCTCTGATGCCATAGTGTCAGACCCGCGTTTCAAGCTCACTGAAACCCTGGCGCGCTTTTGCGAGCAGGCGCCGGAGGTGGTGATCAACATCTCCACTAACAGCCTGCCGGAAATGGAGCAGGCGCTCATTGATGGCCGCGCCGATATCTGCTTTGCGCCGCGCCACCGGGATTTGTCATCCCTTAAATACACGCCGCTCTACAGCGAAGACTACTTCCTCTACTGCCATCGCAAACACCCGCTTTTTGGTGCAGACGAAGCCCGCATCACCAATGAGCGGCTGGCCGCCTGCCCGTTCATTCACCCGGGCATCCAGACTGTAGGCCAGGCCTCTATCGCCATGGAAGGGCTTAAACGCAGCGCCAACGCCTATATTTACGAGGTGCGCATGGCGCTAATCGCCACCGGCCGTTATATCGGCTTCTTCCCCAGCCATTACGTGCAACCCTGGCTCAGCCGGGGCGAGATGCGCGCGCTGCGCCCGGCCGATCGCCACTACGCCGTAGACATAGCCGCTCTCACCCGCCGCGCCGGCAATCAGGATAAGGTGCTCAGCCTGTTTCAACGCCAGCTGGCCCATACCTACGGCCACTAACAGGCGACACCTGCAAAGCAGGCTTAACTGATTAGATGAACAAAAGAAAGCCAAGGCGAACCCCGGCTATAAAAGATACCTGCCAAACTGCAGGCCAATGAGGAATAGTGGGCGGTTAGGTGGGTAGCAAACCGTAAACGCTGAGCCCTATACCTGCGCGGGCCCGCGCTTTGTGCCTGGCGGGCTAGCGCGCAGCCACTACCGGCCGCGCCGGCGCACTGCCAAGGGCCTGTACCAGCTTGCCTACGCCTGCATCGGCCACAAGCTTGGCATAGGCCTTGCCCAAATCCCGGGAGGCACCCAGGGCCGCCTTTTCATGCAATTGCTCAAGAAAGTCTGGATCAGACATCTTCAGGGTCACATCAAAATCACGTTTGATGATCACAATGCACTCACGCGCGTGACGAATTGCAAGCGGATGTAACATCCAAGACTTATCGGCCATTTCCTACCTCAACCAAAGTAATACGAGTTACATTCAGACTAGTAGACACTCTTACCCCTTAGCAAAGCGATTTACCCCTTCGGAACCAAATGTTCCGAAAAGGGTGAACCAGTAACCAAAAGGGGTATTAAAAGTGCCACTATTGGCCGCAAAGCCCCCAAAGAATCTGGGGTTTTGGCCGTAGTTACCTACAGCTTGGGGCCCCACAGGCAGTTTTTTCACAAAAAATAGCCATCATGGGTAGAAAATTCGTTCTATTTAGCGCTCAATAGCGCCCGCGAACGGTTAAACCCCATGAATCGTTAAAAAATTCCTGAAAATCCACTAATAAACTGCCGCGAAATTCTGTAGACTATCGCGCAATTTTCGCCCTGGCTTATCGAGTATCGTAATGACAGACTTAGCTAAATATAGAAACATTGGTATTTTCGCGCACGTTGATGCCGGCAAGACCACTACCACTGAACGTATCCTGAAGCTCACCGGCAAGATCCACAAAACCGGTGAAGTACACGATGGTGCAGCCACCACCGACTTCATGGAACAGGAGCAAGAGCGCGGTATTACCATTCAGTCCGCTGCGACCACCTGTTTCTGGAACGATCACCGCTTCAACATCATCGATACCCCCGGACACGTTGACTTCACCGTTGAAGTGTACCGCTCGCTGAAAGTACTGGACGGCGGTATTGGCGTATTCTGTGGTTCAGGCGGTGTTGAGCCCCAGTCTGAAACCAACTGGCGCTACGCTAACGAATCTGAAGTTGCCCGCGTAATCTTCGTAAACAAGCTCGACCGCATGGGTGCCGACTTCTACCGCGTTGTGGGCCAGGTTAAGAAAGTACTGGGTGCACGTCCGCTGGTGATGGTGCTGCCTATCGGTATCGAAGACGAATTCAAAGGCGTTGTAGACCTGCTGAGCCGCAAGGCTTACATCTGGGATGACTCAGGCCTGCCAGAAAACTACACCGTTGAAGACGTGCCTGCCGACATGGCAGACGACGTTGAAACCTACCGTCAGGAGCTGATCGAGACTGCCCTTGAGCAAGACGACGACCTGCTGATGGCTTACATGGAAGGCGAAGAGCCCTCTGTTGACGACATCAAGCGTTGCATCCGTCAGGGCACCATCAAGCTGGACTGGTTCCCCACCTACTGTGGTTCTGCGTTCAAGAACAAAGGTATTCAGCTGGTATTGGACGCCGTTGTTGACTTCCTGCCAGACCCAACAGAGGCCACCAAGCAGCCACTGACTGACGAAGAAGGCAACGAGACTGGCGAATTCGCCACCGTGTCTATTGAAGAGCCGCTGAAAGCACTGGCGTTCAAGATCATGGACGACCGTTTCGGCGCCCTGACCTTTATCCGCATCTACTCCGGCGTGATGAAAAAAGGCGACACCATCCTGAACTCCGCCACCGGCAAAACCGAGCGTATCGGCCGTATGGTTGAGATGCACGCCAACGACCGTAACGAAATCGAATCGGCACAAGCCGGTGACATTCTGGCCGTTGTGGGCATGAAGAACGTGCAAACCGGTCACACCCTGTGTGATCCAAAGCACCCTTGCACCCTGGAAGCCATGGTGTTCCCAGACCCTGTAATCTCTATCGCCGTTGCGCCTAAAGACAAGGCCGGCATGGAGAAAATGGGCATCGCCATCGGTAAAATGGTTGCCGAAGATCCATCTTTCCGCGTAGAAACCGACGAAGATTCCGGTGAAACCATCCTGAAAGGTATGGGCGAACTGCACCTGGATATTAAAGTAGACATTCTGAAGCGTACCTACGGCATCGAGCTGGTAGTTGGTAAGCCACAGGTTGCCTACCGCGAAACCATCACGCGCGAAATCGACGACAGCTACACCCACAAGAAGCAGTCTGGTGGTTCTGGCCAGTACGGTAAAATCGATTACCGCATCCGCCCCGGCGAAGCCAACACCGGCTTCAAGTTCACCTCCTCTGTTGTGGGCGGTAACGTACCGAAGGAATTCTTCCCGGCTATCGAAAAGGGCTTCAAGTCTATGATGGGCACTGGCCCGTTGGCGGGCTTCCCGGTACTGGACGTTGAAGTTGAGCTGTACGACGGTGGCTTCCACGCCGTTGACTCCTCGGCTATCGCGTTTGAAATCGCCGCCAAAGGCGCTTTCCGTCAGTCTATGCCTAAAGCTGCACCACAGCTGCTGGAACCCATCATGAAGGTTGACGTGTTCACGCCCGATGATCACGTAGGTGATGTAATTGGCGACCTGAACCGTCGTCGCGGCATGATCAAAGACCAAGAGAAAGGCGTTACCGGTGTACGCGTTAAGGCAGATGTTCCGCTTTCAGAAATGTTCGGTTACATCGGCAACCTGCGCACCATGACCTCTGGTCGCGGCCAGTTCTCAATGGAATTCTCTCACTACTCAGCCTGCCCACAGAACGTGGCCGATGAAGTGATTGCCATTGAAAAGGCGAAGAAAGAGAAGAAGTAATTAACTGCTTCTAAGCAAAAGCCGGTGATGAAGATCACCGGCTTTTTTTTGCCTATAAAATCGGGGTCAGATAAGTATTTCCGTTTGAGCCTAGTTAACGTTTAACCCGCACGACCTGGAAATGCTTATTTGACCCCAAATTGCGGGCAAAAAAATACCCAGCCAAGCTGGGTATTTTTCATTGCAAGACCCTAGGCCTCGGGCAACTCTGCGCTGTGGTAGACGTTTTGCACATCGTCTAAATCGTTTAGCATGTCTAACAGCTTTTCAAACATTTCTACATCGTCGCCTTCAACGGGCGTGGTATCACGGGGCAGGAACTGGATTTCATCCAAGTCAAAATCCACCCCGTCAAATGCATCCTGCAAGGCGGTTTTGGCTTTAAAGTAATCTGTGTGGGGCGCGATCACGGTGACTTTATCGCCGTCGCTTTCGATGTCGATCACATCCACATCGGCTTCCATCAGCGCTTCGAGCACCGCCTCTTCATCACCCTTGAACACGAAAATGGCACCGTGATCAAACATGTGGCTCACGGCACCCTGGGTGCCCAGCTTGGATTTGGTTTTGTTAAAGCATTGGCGCACGTCGCCAAAGGTGCGGTTGGGGTTATCGGTTAAGCACTCAACAATCACCATGGCATTGCCCGGCCCAAAACCCTCATAGCGCGCAGGCGAGAAATCTTCACCGGCACCGCCCTTGGCCTTTTGCAGCGCCTTTTCAATAACGTGCGCAGGCACCTGGTCTTTCTTGGCCTTGTCTATGAGGTTGCGCAGGCTCAGGTTGCTCTCGGGCTCGTGGCCGCCGGCCTTTGCACACACGTAGAGCTCGCGGCCGTATTTGCTGTACACCTTAGATTTGGCATCGGCGGTTTTCGCCATGGATTCTTTACGGTTTTGATACGCTCTACCCATCAGATCGTCCTAGCATACTGTCAAAAAGCCGATTCTACCGCGCCCGCCGCCGCCGGCCAAGCCACAGGCCTATACATACTGGCCCGCGCAATAGCCACTGGCCCAGGCCCATTGAAAGTTGTAGCCGCCAAGCCAGCCGGTGACATCCAATACCTCGCCAATAAAATACAGGCCGGGTACTTTTTTTGCCTCAAAGGTTTTGGAAGAAACCTCCTGCGTATCTACGCCACCCATGGTGACTTCGGCGGTGCGGTAGCCTTCGGTGCCAGAGGGCACAATGCACCAGGCATTAAAGTGCGCACCCAATGCACCAAGCTCTGCATCACTTGCCTCGGCCAGAGGTTTATCAAACCCGTGACGAGCAAGCCAGGCCTGCACAAAGCGCTTGGGCATCCATTGCGACAAAAGGGTTTTTACTTCCTGGCGGCAGCCCTTGGTGCGCTGGTCTATCAGTGCGGCTTTAATGTCGTGCTCTGGGCAAAAATTTATTGTGAGCGTTTCACCCGGGCGCCAGTAATTTGAAATTTGGAGCATCGCCGGGCCACTTAGGCCACGATGGGTAAACAACAAGGCTTCACGAAACTGCTGGCCGCCTGCGCTTGCAATCACCTCAAGCGATACACCCGATAAATCAGCCACCAGCGGCGCCCATTGATCGGTGATGGTAAAAGGCACAAGCGAGGCCCATCGCGGCACGCAGGCAATACCAAATTGGCCTGCCACCTCGTAGCCAAAGCCCGTGGCCCCAAGCGTGGGAATAGACAAGCCGCCGGTGGCAATCACAAGCGACTGGCATTGCCACTCGCCGTGTGACGTTTGCAATGTAAAACCTGCCTCCGTGCGCGCAATGTTGGTTACGCTTACCTTGGCGTGCACGCTCACGCCGGCCCACTCACATTCGGTGAGCAGCAGCTGCAAAATATCCATGGATTTGTTGTCACAAAACAGCTGGCCTTTGGTTTTTTCGTGATAGGCCACACCGTGGCGCTCTACCAGCTCGATAAAATCTTGCGGCCGGAAGCGCGACAATGCCGATTTACAAAAATGCGGATTGCCCGATAAATAATTGGCAGGCTCTACGGTGAAGTTGGTGAAATTGCACCGGCCACCACCAGACATGAGAATTTTCTTGCCCACCTTGTTGGCGTGATCGAGCACCGCCACCGAGCGCCCGCGATAGCCGGCGGTGGCCGCGCACATCAGGCCCGCAGCCCCCCCGCCTATAACAATGCAATCTACTTTCATCGCGCACTTTCACCTGGGAAAAGCCGCACATTATGGCACAAGCTGAATGCCGGCACTCAGGCCACCTTGCCTGCCGGCACCACAAAGCCCTCCTCTGTGAGCTGCCCACGGCAACCCAGGGGCAAGAGGCCAGCGCCCGCCTCGGGCAGTGGGCGCCCGGCGGAGACTGCCGGCAAACCCAGCCCCAGGTACAGGTCGCCCTCTTGATTAAAGCCCGCCACCACCGCACCTTGGTCATCCAGCACCGCCACAGAAAGCCCCGGCAAGGGCATGCCCACCGAACTGCGATCACAGCCGCGCTGGATGCGCCAATAGGTGGTATCCAGCGCATCCGGCACATTGAGCGTTGCTACCGGCACCCAGGGCGCTCCGCCCAAGCCCAAATACACAGGCTGATTGAACCGGCTTTCAAATGCTTCGGCCTGCGCCATGGCCTCGCCCGTGTGTTCGCCCAACACCATGCGCAGGCTCGCAAGCATCAG
Organism: Simiduia sp. 21SJ11W-1; assembly: GCF_024138675.1. NCBI lineage: Bacteria > Pseudomonadati > Pseudomonadota > Gammaproteobacteria > Cellvibrionales > Cellvibrionaceae > Simiduia > Simiduia sp. 21SJ11W-1. The sequence goes on from NZ_CP090959.1 coordinate 2,573,121, forward strand.
CGGCTCTATGGTGTCATCACAGGCCATGGCCGCCAGCACACTGGGCGATAACACCATCAGGCTCACATTGCGGCGCGCCACCTGCTTGGCAATGGTAAGGCTGGCATCGGCCGCGTAGTGGTGCACAACGGGCAGGCCTTCCAGTAGCGGCATGATGGTGCAGCACATCAATTCAAAGGCATTCTGACGGCTTACAAAACCACCCACCACATCACTGGCGCTGGTATTTAATACATCGCTCAATTGGCGGCTGTTGAGCTGCAACTGGCGATGGGTAATGGGCTGGGTACCGGCTGCAAGTTGCAGGGCCGGCGCATCCAGCTCAAGGGGTTTACCGTACCAGCGCGCCAGCAGCGATGCCGGCAGCCAAGTAGCAAACCGGGTAAGCGGCGCGCCGGCAGTTGTATTGGGAATAACAAGTTGCCGGACGGCCCCGCTGCCTGCACCACTGGCGGCGTCAAGTGCTGGCGCGCGCGCGGGGCTTTCGCTCACAAGTGCTGTGGCGCCCTCGGGGCTAAGCTGCACCACCGCACCCGCAAGCCAGGCGCCCATGTGCGCCAAAATAAACGCTTTGCCCGGCCCCGTGGCCACGTAAACGGGGCGGCCATGCAAGCCTTGGCCTTTTAGAAACTTTGCCAGCTGCAGTGCCCCGGCAAGCAGCGCCCGGTAGCTGACAACCTCGCCGCGCTCGCCTAACACGGCCGCCGCCGCACCTTGGCGCTGCGCACTCTGAATAAGAGCAACTGCAGTGGATTTGTAGGCATCACTGTGGGCCTGCCAGGCGTGGGCCGCCAATTCAAACACTTTAAGCTTGAGGGTTTTGGCATCGGTATTGATGGGCAATGGTGCCCCGAAGGCCACAATTAAATCGCGGCGGCGCCCTTCGGGTGCGCGGGTTTCCCGCAGCCGCTCGCTTGAGCGGGAAAATTTACTGCCCCACAAACCGTGCAAATAAAAGGGCACAATCACACCCTCCTGCAAACCCTGCGTTGCACGCTGGTAGCCCGTGTGGAATTTACCCAGCTGGCCGTTGCGGCTGATGGCCCCCTCGGGGAACAAACACACCACTTCGCCCGCCTGCAAATGGGTGTGCACCTCAGCCAGGGCCTCCTCGCTGTGGCCTTTGGCAATGGGAATCACGCCAAATAATTTCACGAAGGGGCGAATAAAGGGGTTGTGGTAAATTTGCTTTTGCATCACAAAGCGCACGGGGCGCGGGCAGGCGATTTGCACCAGCGCCCAGTCTATCCAGCTGATGTGATTGCCCAGCAACAGCACTGCGCCCTCGGCCGGCAGGTTTTTAAAATCCACCACGTTGATGCGGTAGCGGCCCTTAAACAGAAAACTTACCAACAAACGCACAAAGGCGTGAGGTAATTTAAACAGCGTGTAACCTGCCCCCAGCAACGCCACCACACCCATGGCACCCAGCAGCCAACCGGCGCTGTAATTGAGGGTGGCCACCCACACAGTGAGCCCCAAAAAAGACAACATGGTGATGTTTTGCACCCAGTTGTTACCGGCCAATACCGTACCCAATTGTTTGGGCAATGCGTGAAATTGAATCAGCGCATTCAAGGGAACAATGAACAATCCACCCGCAGCGCCAATGGTCAAAAAACACAGCGCCAGTGCAAAGGGCGACGTAAGCCCCGGCATTAAAAACAATGCAACCGTCAAACCGAGTGCACCTACGGGAATCAACCCCGTTTCAATGTAATTGCGCGATAAACGCCCCGCCAGAATCGAGCCCAGTACTATACCGATGCCCGTGCAGGCGAGAATGCCCTGAATCACCAAGGTATTGGTTTCGCCCAGGGTATCTTTGGCAAAGGCGGGAAAGGCCGCCACCACCACTTGGGCGATGGCCCAGAAAGTGGCCAGGCCCACAATAGAGAGCCAAATAGCCGGGCGGCGCTGCAAAATCCCGAGGTTGCGGCGCAAATACTGCAGTTGCACATAGCGGGAAAACTCAAAGTGTTTGTCTGGCCGCCCCTGGCCTTTCGGGCTCAGGCGGTAGGCCAATACAAGCTCCACAATGGCCAGCGCCACCAGCAGCCAGCCGAGGGGGGCTAAGGTTGCAACAATGGTGTGACTTTCAACGGCCTGGGTATCCAGCAACAGCCACTCAAACAGGGCAGAAAACACAAAGGTGCCCAGTAAAATCCCAAGAATACTCACCGCATTTACCACCCCGTTGGCGCGCGCCAAGGGCTCGTTACCCACAAGCTCTTTGATGTAGCCATATTTTGCCGGGCTGTATATGGCACTTTGAATTGCCAGCAACAAGGTCAAACCGAACGCACCCCAAAACCAGCCCTGGTAGTAGCAAAAGGTGATCAACAAGGTGGCGCCCACCACGGCCCAGGCTCCCGCCCGCATAACCTGATGCTTGGGAAAGCGGTCTGACAAAAAGCCCGCGGGTGAAAACAGCAGGATAAACGGCAATAAAATCAGCGCGTTTACCACCGCGGTGAGCACCACCTGCTCGTTGCCGTCATAGGTTTTAAACACCGTGTTCTGAATAATGATTTTGTGGCCCAAATCCACAAAGGCGTTCAAGAACACCACGCTGAGGTAGGGGATAAATCCTTTAAAGCCTGTCAGTTTCTGCATACCCTGTTTCCTTATTGAACCCTTGGTCTACGCCCCTTTGCGTATTGGCGATTTGGCGCACGCGGCCTGCAAAGCAAGTGGCCGCAAAATAGCTCAAAAGTAGCTTAAATTGCCACCCTTTATTGAAATGTACTACTTAACACAACCAAAGGTATCACCATATAATCCTTTACACTTACCACAGCAGCTGCCGCGGCCTGCCCGATGCAACGTCAGCTGGCGCCCTACGCCCTGATTTTGGAGCCCTACCATGGCACAGGTTAACGCCATCATCGAAACATTAAAGCGCCGGTTAAAGGCGCACGGCTTGCGCTACGCGGATATCGCAGGCCCGCTGGGGCTTTCCGAGGCGAGCATCAAGCGATTGTTTCGCACCCAGGCCTTCGACCTGCCACAACTGCAAATTATTTGCCGCTGCATGGGTATGGAAATTTCTGATCTGATTCAGGCAATGCAGCATGCGCACCCGGGCGTTAGCCAACTGAGCCTCGAGCAAGAACAGCAAATCGCCAAAGACACCGCCACCCTTTTGATAACCGTGTGCGTGCTCAACCGCTGGTCGCTGGAAGACATCCGGCAGTTTTACCAATTTTCAGAGCAGGATATCATTCGCAAGCTGGCGCTGTTAGATCGGCTAAATATTATTGAATGCCTGCCAGGCAATCGGATTAAACTCAAAGTGGCTGCCAACTTTCACTGGCGCCCCGATGGCCCCATTGCACAGTTTTTCAGGCGCACCATCGAGCGTGAGCTGTTCAACGCAGACTTTAGCGCCACCGGCAATCACCTCGCCATTTTAAACGGTATGTTGTCTGAAGAATCTGGCCAACTTTTGCAGCGTAAACTCGCGCAGCTAGCCCGGGACTTCAATCAACTTAACGATGCCGATGCAAAACTGCCCCTAGACCAACGCCAAGGCACCACCCTGGTGCTGGCCATGCGCGATTGGCAATACCAGGCCTTCAAGCCCTATGTGCGTAAATAGCGCAGGCATGTAAATTCCTCCAGCGTTTTGCGCCACAGCCTGTCACGGGTGGATAGAACGCCTGCGATTATAAAAAGCCCAGCAAAAAAAGGCCGCATGAACACATGCGGCCAGGGCAGGCAGTGAATGCGCGCAAGAAGGTACCTTTAGCAGGTTTTTTAGCAGGTTTTTTTGCAGGCTTATTTGCCAAACTCTTTTTCCGAACGCCTTTTCCAAAAGCTGCGCTCTCAAAGCCCAGCTTTAAGTGTGGGCAATGTTCACCTATGGCGTGCCCTGAATAGTCAAGGTCACGCCCGAGGCTGCAGTGTAACCACGTACGTCAATATGCCAGGTGCCTGCCGCCGGCGCATTGAAGGTGCAGCTTTCATTGTTGCCGTTTTTATAGGGCCGGCAATCGTATTGGCTGGTGGTAGATTCAGCGCCCTGGCGCACATATAAATCCGCATCACCGGAGCCGCCGCTCATGGTGACCACAAGCTTGCTATAACCGGCCGCTAAACTTTGGGTATAGCGCGCCCACTGCCCGCGGCTTAAATTAATATTACTGTGGGTCTCATTAATGGGTTCATTAGTGTTGCCACCCTCTGTGTATTGCCCAACCAAACTGACACCACTGAAACTGCTGTAGGCTTTCACACGCAGGTGGTATGTGCCGCCACTTTGAGTAGCCGTGCAGGTTTCGTTGTTGCCATTTTTGTAAGGGCGGCAATCGTACACTGTGTCTGTGGGCGCGGCGCCAAACCGTACATAAAGGTCGGCATCACCGCTGCCACCACTGATGGCAAAGCTGATATTAGTGGCCCCGGCCGGCACCGCCATGGTAAAGGTAAGATCGCTACCCTGATTGGCACCCAATCCTGTTTTGGCCACACCATTTTCCAACGTATTTCCGGGCGGTGGTGGTGGCGTGCTGCCATCGCCACCTTTGGCCAACTCTGCCACATAAGCCGCCGCCAGGCGTGCAAATTTTATGGAGTGACCAGCATCGAAGGTGTTGTCGTAGGCGGTGTGGATGTTGCTGTTGTAGTCAGCCATGTTCGATTCAAAAGGCATGGATGCCGCGTAGCCCTGCGCATGCCAGGAGGCGTGATCCGAGCAACCGTAACCGCACTGGTCAAAGCCATAGGTAAGGCCTGGTAGATAGGCATCTATCAAGTTACCCATAAACTGGTTTTGCGCACTGTTGGTGTAATCGGTCATGAACACTATGTCGCGATTACCCGTGCCCTTGTAACCGCTCATATCAAACTGTGCCACACCCACCACATTCACGTTCTGGGCTTTGTGCGCCTCGGCAATATCTTTCGAACCGCGCAGGCCCACTTCCTCGGCGGCATAACCCATAATTTTCACAGTGCGCGCGGGTTTAAACCCACTGGCAACCATGGCTCTTAAGGTTTCAGTGGCCACCGCAATGCCCGAGGCATTGTCATCGGCACCGGGGGCGCGCCCACCGCTGGGGTTGCCGCCGTTAATGGAATCCAAGTGGCCGCCAATCACCACCACCTCATCTGGATAGGTGCTACCGGTAATGGTGGCAACAACGGAATCTTGCAACCAGGAATGATCATACAGCTCAACACTGATGTCGCCTCGGGAGCTGGCAATGCTCGCCCACTGATTGCGAATCCAGTTTGCGGCATCGGCGCCGGTTTGCTGGGTGTAATACCGATTGTGATAGGCGCTCAGGCTATTTACTGTGGCCACCAGGTTGGCCGATGACATCTCATCAAGCAGCATCGCAACGCCTGCAGGATTATCAATACTGTAGCTAACCGCCAAGGCAGCCACAGGTGGTGCACTTGATGCCAGCGCAAACTGTTGCGCGGCTTCTTGCGATTCATGAAAAACGAAACCGCCGCAACGGTGAAATTCATCGTGCATAAACTGGCTTAGCAAATCAATTTGATCTGCCGGTATGGTGGCAAGGCTTATGCCCGCATTGCCCAGTGTTTTCACCGGGCGCAAATCCACACCGCGAAAACGCTGTATTGAGGCGCGCTCTACGGCATCTGAGCCGATGGAAATCCACACCCGCTCGGGCGCCGCCCACGTACTCAGTGATGTGCATAGGCTAACAGCCGCCAATAAACTGATGCGTATAAAGTTTGACATTCCAATCATGGGAGTACCCCGTCTTTCGACATAGTATTTGCAAAAATAAAAACCCCGCGAACAGCCATCGCGTAACGCTTTGAGGGAGTAGTCACCACTGAATAGTTGCCAATTGCAAACATTGGCTACCAAGCAGCTAGCTGCCTGACGCACAGTGGGCCCGAAAAAAGAGGAGCCGAAGCTCCTCAATCCCTTGAACAGTTACCGGGGTAACACCTGTGGTGAAAACTATTGAGGCGTTGCGGTGTAGCGCAATGTCACGCCCGATGACGCCGAGTAGCCGCGAATACCTATGTGCCAGGTGGTGCTGGCAGGGCCAGTAAAACTGCACGACTCATTGTTGCCCCACTTATAGGGCCGGCAATCGAAAGCGCTGCTAGTGGGCTGCGCACCCTGACGCACATAGAGGTCTGCATCGCCGGACCCGCCGCTGATCGCCACGTTCAGGTTTGCATAATCGCCATTGAGCGTCACGGTGTAATACTTCCAGGCACCTCTGGCCACGGAAATATTGGCAACCGTTTCATCAATGGGCTCTGCGCCCGAGCCCGGCTCGTCATAGCTGCCGGTGAGGCTGACACCCGAGAAACTGCTGTAGGCTTTAACGCGCACATAATAGGTGCCGCCCGTGGCCGAGCCAGTGCAGGTTTCGTTGTTGCCTGAAGCATAGGGCCGGCAGTCGTAGGTGCTGTCTGTGGGTTCTGCACCGAACCGGGTGTAGAGATCGGCATCGCCTGTACCACCGCTCATTTCAAAACGGATATTGGTGGCACCGGCGGGCACTTGCAGGGTGTAAATCACATCATCACCGGTGGCGGCCGCCAGCCCCGTTACCGGCACACCATTGGCAAGTTCACCCGGCGGTGGTGGTGGCGGCGGTGGTGTGCCACCGCAATCGGGGTTGCTGACAGACGACGAAATACCCACGGCCACAAGGGATGCATTTACATCATCCACGTTGAAACCCAGGTCGCAGGCTGCATCCAACACGCCGTTGCCGGCCACATTCCAGTTGGTGTTTGCCGTCCAGTATTGTTGGTTGGCGCGGGCATACACCTTGAAGGCTTTTTCTGTATCCCAACCGGCGGTATTTGCCAGCAAGTAGAACGCCTTGTTGTACACGCCTGAGCTGTAGTGCACATCCATGCCCGAGGAATAATCAGATTGATGCCCAATAGACTTCCCGTCTTTGGTTGGGTCATCCATGTAGCGCAGCGCACCATTGCCCTTGAAAATTTGTGCGCCTACCATCCAGTCGTTGGCGCCGTGCATATAAAACTCGGCCGCCTCTCCAGACATATCGGAAAAGGCCTCGTTCAAGCCGCCGGATTTTCCGGAATACACCAGGCCCGAATTCTGCTCGGTAAAACCGTGGCTTACTTCGTGGGCCGATACATCCAAACTCACCAGCGGGTAAAAGGTATTGGCGCCATCGCCAAAGGTCATGGCGCTGCCATTCCAGAAGGCATTTTCATAATTGTTTGAGTAATGCACGCGCATTTGCAACTGGAATGTGAGTGGTGGCGCACCCACATAGTTGTTGAACATGTCGAACACTACATTGCCGAAAAAGTGGGCATCGTTCAGCGGCGAATAGGCCCCGTTTATGGTTTTAACGGTATTTTCCGGGCAGGTAAAACTGAAGGCCGCACTTCCGGAAGTGCCGTGATTCAGATTCACCGTTTTCACATTGGCATTTTGCATGGTGCAGGTATTGCCAGATTGCGCCACATTAAGTGGGCCGAAGTCTGTGCCGTAATAATACTGCCCGGTTTTCTGATTGCCACCGGGGCCCGTGGCATCGGCGGTTTGCAGGTTTTCACGCTCCAGCAGCACCTCGCCTGTGAGCGCATCCACAATTACATAGGGGCGCGATGGTGCATCGCCATACTGCACGTAAGACACCTCATACACCAGGCGCGCACGGCCTGATTGATCTTGCCAAATGCCTAAGCGCGAAGTCTCGTTTTCATACACCACTGCAGTGCGGCCGGCCGCAATACTCGCACCGTTCATGGTATGGGCCTTGGCCTTTTGTATGGCGATGTCTGGCTTGATGCGGGCCTGGGTCGCCATAACATCGGCGGCAATGCCGCTCAACATGGCACCATGGGCGGTGCGCAAGGCGCCGCTGGCCGCGCGGCTGATGATGACATCGTCACCAATCACCGGCAGGCCTTTATACATCTGCGTGTAACGGGTAGTTACCGAACCATCGGCATTGGTGTAGCTGCGCCTGGCCTGTAAATTTTCCTGTGCGCTTAAGCCCAGCATTTGTGGCGTGGCTGCCTGCTGCATTAATGCAGGCCCTGCGGCCAGATTGTTAAGGATATCCGGCCGTTCCTGTAGGAACACCCGCTCGGCGGCCTGTGCCGACATACAGCCAGCAATGCCCAACGCCAAAGCGGTTAATTTCACGTTATTGTTGTGTGTCATCTCGTTATTTCCTTGTTGAATAAAAGCCTGGAGAACAGCGCGCTCTCCGCGGTCCTTACGCGACAACAAGGCAACCCACCAAGATGCGAATAACACCCTGAATTAGCTCGTATAAAGGTATGAGGCTGCCTACATGCAGGAAAATTCAGGCTAGCCCAGAAGTAAATTTCACTTAGATGAACAGGGCAAAATCGGCATCCAACCTAGACTCTGGCCGTTAAAAAAAATCTTCGAAATATATTTAGAAGATTTTTAAACAATGCTGCTACAACAAAACGTACGCGTGTTCCAGTGCTTGCGCGCCACAGAAATCACTTGCGCGCCAACAGCGCGCAGGCCTCACAATCACAGTTACACGGCCGCCCACTCGGGCCTATACCTTGGTAGTGATTGGGTATCAGTGGCACCATGCTTTACACTGAGGGCGGCAAAGCCCGAAGGTCAGCCAAGGGTTGTAGACATGCCATGTCTTTTGCGCCAAATCAGCCAAAGCGGCACAATGTGAGCCGCGGGTGAGCCAGCTGCAAATAACCCGGCGCCCGCCTTGAAAAAGCGCTCTGCCAGCGATCCACAGCCCGGCGCTGTGCAATCAGTTAGCCCTTGCCAGTTTCAACAGGATTTCACTAAATGGCCAAGCAATTACCTGCCGGTGGCGGTTTTAAAAAAGTGCTTTATACCCTCGCCACGGCCAAGCGCATCGGCCTTAAGGCCTCGGCCAAAGCCCTCACCAGCCACAATGCCTGCAAAGCCTGCGGCTTGGGCATGGGCGGCCAACGGGGCGGCATGACCAACGAGCTGGGCGAATTTCCAGCGGTGTGCAACAAAAGTGTGCAAGCGCAATCCACCGATAACCAGGCGCCTATCCCGCAAGAAATTTTCGACCACCCGCTCACAGACCTACAGGCCCTAACCGGTAGAGAAATCGAGCACCTGGGGCGGCTGAATACACCTCTTTACAAAGCCGCCGGCGACACGCATTTCAGTTGCATCAGCTGGAATAAAGCGCTGGGGATTGCAGGCCAAAAGTTAAAAGCCGCCAAGGCTTCGCGCACTTTTTTTTACGCATCGGGCCGATCCTCTAACGAGGCGGGTTACCTGCTGCAATTGTTGGCGCGCGCCAAGGGCACCAACAATGTGAACAACTGCTCTTACTTTTGCCATCAGGCCACAGGCGTTGCCCTAACCAATACCCTAGGCACCGGTACCGCCACGGTACAGCTAGAGGATTTACACAAAGCCGATACGGTATTTTTAATTGGCGCCAATCCCGCCTCCAATCACCCGCGACTGGTGCATGCCTTGAAAGCCTGCCGCGATCGTGGCGGCGAAGTGATTGTGATTAACCCCGTAAAAGAGCCGGGGCTTGTGCGCTTTGCGCTGCCCAAAAATGCACGCTCGCTCATCATCGGCGGCCATGAAATTGCCTCAATGTACGTTCAACCCAAGGTGGGAAGCGATGCCACCCTGTTTGCTGCTATTGCAAAATGCATCTTGCAAAACCAGCGAGAAGATCGGGCCTTCATCCAGCAATTTTGCGAAGGCTTTGATGGGTTCCAGCAAGCTATAGACGCACTCACCTGGCCAGAAATCGAGGCCGAAACCGGCCTGCTTCAGGCAGACATCCTAGCGCTGGCCGAGCGCTACGCACGCGCGCGCGCCGCCATCTTTTGCTGGGGCATGGGGCTTACCCACCACACCCACGGCGTTACCACCCTTGAGGCGTTAGTTAGCCTGGCGTTATTGTGCGGCCATGTGGGCAAGCCCGGTGCCGGGCTGTTACCTTTGCGCGGGCACAGCAATGTGCAAGGCATGGGCACTGTGGGTGTTAAGCCCATGCTAACGGCAGAGCTGGTAGCGCGCATGGCCGACACACTGGGAGTAGATGCACCCACAAGCCCCGGCAAGGACACCATGGCATGCCTGAGAGCCGCCCACGCAGGTGAGGTAGATTTTGCGCTCATGTTAGGTGGCAATTTGCTGGAAGCCGCACCCGATACCGAATGGACAAAAACCGCTCTCGAACGCATTGGCTGCAAAGTGTACCTCACCACCACGCTCAACCGGGGCCACGTGCACAGCGCGAGTAAAAGCGAATGTTTGATTTTGCCCGTGGCCGCGCGCGATGAAGAGTGGCAGGCCACCACGCAGGAATCGATGTTCAGCTATGTGCGCTTGAGCGACGGCGGTATTCACAGGCTCGACAACGTGCATTCAGAGGTCGCCATTTTATCGGAGCTTGGCCAAGCCGCGCTGGCGGAACACGAGGCGTTGTTTACCGAACTTGCCTCCCATTCAGCCATTCGCAACGCCATGGCAAAATGTGTAGATCAACTAGCGCCTTTGGCCACCATTGATGAAACCAAGCAGGAATTTCACATTCCCGGGCGGCACCTCACCCGGCCAACTTTTTACACCCCCACGGGCAAAGCACAATTTCGGCCACTGCACAGGCCAACAGCGTCAACCAGCCAGGCTTTCCCCTTGCAGCTCATCAGCGGGCGCAGCGAAGGCCAGTTCAACACCATAGTGTATGAAGAAGTAGACACCTACCGGGGCGTTAACAATCGCTATACAGTGCTCATGCACCCGGAAGATATGGCAAGCCTTTCACTCACCGCTGGCGATAAAGTTGAACTTCAATCGGCAACGGGATCACTTACAGGCTTTGAAGTCCAGCCCTTTGATATACAGCGTGGTGCCCTGCTCGGTTACTACCCCGAAACCAACCCCTTAATAGGCCAAGCGCTAGACCCACACAGCCACACCCCTGCCTACAAATCCACACCAGTGCGGGTGCAAAAGTACACGGGGAGTTAATTTATAGGCGGCCCGCAATATCTGGCAGTAAAGTTCAGCAGTAATCAGACGCCGCTGGCAGAAATTGCCCCCGGCAAGTTCGCTCACCTGCCGGGGGCTTTGGGGTTTAAATTGAAGGTTGTGGTTTATCAGGCAATACGCAAATGACGCGCCACCGGCAGTGAACGAATGCGTGGCCCGCCGGCTGCAGCTATGGCGTTGGTAACGCTGGGCGCCACCGGTGGCACGCCTGGCTCGCCCACACCACCATGTTTCTCGGCACTTTCAATGAGCGTGACCACAATGTTGGGCGACTGCCCAATACGGCAGAGCGGGTAGTCATCAAAGTTAGATTGCTCAACACGCCCGTTTTTAAAACTTATCTCACCCATTAGCGCAAGCGACAAACCAAAGATTACCGCGCCCTCCATTTGTGCGTGTACGCGATCTGGGTTAACAATCTGGCCGCAATCCAGTGCAATGTGCACATCGGTTACGCGCACGGAATCGCCTTCCAGTTTTACTTTGCTGGCTACTGCCACGTAACTTAAAAAGCTGTGGTGTACAGCCACGCCCCAGCCTTCACCTGCACCGGTTTTGGCGGGCCACTTGGCCGAGGCTTTCACACGGGCCAGTACATTTTTCATGCGGGCAATGCTGTAGGGGTAATCGGCGTTAAAGCCTGCGGCAAAACCTTCTTCGCGGGTATCTACCGTGCGATCTGCACCGAGCGCTTGCAGCTGATACTCGAGCGGGTCGCGCTTGACCAGGTGTGCCACTTCATCAATAAAACTGTTTACCGAAAAGGCGTGATTGATGTTGTACACAGAACGCAACCAGCCAATGCGGGTGTGCGCGGGTGTAGGGTGCACTTGGGCCAACTGGTGCGGCACCTCGTAGGGCATGTTGGCAAAGCCCTGCCCCACTTCAAAATCTTGCAGCAGTGCTTGCTCTGGCTGAAAGGTAGACATAATAGTGGGCGAGGCCACGGCGGCCTTGAGTGCCACCAGTTTGCCCGCGCCATCAACGCCGCCACTGAAGTGCTGCACACTAAAGGCATGGTAATAGCCGTGGCGCACGGCGTCTTCACGGCTCCAAATCACCTTTACCGGCCGCCCGCAGGCTTTGGCAAGGTAGGCGGCCTCGGCGGCAAAATCCGGTTTCGATTTGCGCCCGAAGGCACTGCCCAGCAGGGTGACGTGCACCTTCACCTGTTCTGGCGCCACGCCCACAGCCCCGGCCACTACCTGCTGGGTGCGCTGCGGTGCCTGCACGCAGGCCCACACTTCGCAGCCGTTTTCTGTCATGCGCGCAGCCGCCGCCGGTGGCTCCATGGTGGCGTGCTCCAGATGCGGCACGCTGTAGACTGCCTGAATCCTTTGTGCAGATTCAGCGAGCGCTTTTTTTACATCACCGCGCACGCGCACCTGCTTGGGCTCACCGGGTAATGCTTCCCCAAGGGCCGTTAATTCTGCGTTGGAATTAAATTGCTGGTGGGGGCTGGGCTGCCATTCAATCACGAGCTTTTTGCGGGCCTGCTGCGCAGCCCAGGTGTTGGTAGCCAACACGGCAACACCTGCCAAAGGGTGAAACATGGGCGGCTCCTGGCCACCTTCAAGCCGAATAATGTCTACCACGCCCGGCACTTTGCGGGCGGCTTTATCATCTACAGATTTGAGCGTGCCACCCAGGTAGGGGCAGCGCTCGATGCTGGCATGCACCATGTCTGGCAATTGCACATCTACGCCGTACTCGGTGGTGCCGCGCACTATGTCATCCAGATCTACCATCGGCACGCCCTTGCCGATGTATTTATAGTTAGACGGATCTTTAAACTGCAGGGTTTTCGGGCCGGGCGCAGGCAGTTTGGCGGCGGCAGCGGCCAGCTCGCCAAAGGGCAGGCTGCGGCCACTGGCACGGTGATGCACTTGGTGGTTTTCTGCGGTGCAACTTTCAACGGGCACCTGCCAGTGATTGGCCCCCGCCTGGCACAACATGGCCTTTGCGGCCGCGCCCATTTCGCGCATTATCTGATAAAAGCCCACCACCGAGCGCGAGCCATCGGTGTTTTGGTTGCCGTACTGTTTATCGCCCAGGGCCTGCACGATTTTAACTTTGCTCCAGTCGGCCTCCATTTCATCGGCAATAATTTGCGGCAAACTGGTGCGAATACCCTGCCCCATTTCCGAGCGGTGCGCCACCAACGTGACGGTGCCATCGGTATCCAAATGCACAAATACATTGAGCGACAACTGCCCACCCTGTTGGCCCGTCCAGGCGGCGTTGGCGGGCAAACTTGCCTGCAGCGCCAGGCCCGTGGCCGCAAGGCCCGTGAGCTTTAAAAATGCCCGGCGATTAACAACCTGTAGGTTTGACATTACTTTGCCTCCTTGGCCGGTTGGTATTGTACCGCCGCACTTTGAATGGCCGATTCAATGCGCGGGTAGGTACCGCACCGGCAAATATTGCCCGACATCGCCGACTGAATTTGCGCGCGGCTGGGGCTCGCATTGCGTGCCAACAGCGCCGCAGCACTCATAATCTGGCCAGCCTGGCAGTAGCCACACTGGGGTACCTTGTGCGCCTTCCAGGCCTGCTGTAACGGGTGGTCACCAGCGGCAGACAAACCTTCAATGGTGGTGATTTCCGCACCCACCGCGGCAGACACCGGCAAGCTGCACGAGCGCACGGCCGAGCCATTAAGGTGCACGGTGCAGGCGCCGCACAGGCCCTTGCCGCAACCGTATTTGGTGCCGGTGAGCTGCAACAAATCGCGCAACACCCATAACAAGGGCATGTTCGGGTCGGCATCCACTTCGCGCTTGGTGCCGTTAATCGATAGCTTTTGCACTGGCTCTCTCCCTGTTTTCAAAGGCAATAAAATCCGCGGGCGTATCAATATCTATCGCCGCCTGCGGCATGGAAACTGTGGCTACCTCAGCGCCCATCAGCAGCGCCTTGGCACCGCTGCTACCGGCAAGGCCTGCCAAGGCAGGAAAGTAGCACCGGGGGAAATAGGCGGGCACGCCGCGGGTATTTTGGTAAGCGGCGCACACAGCCACAGGACTGCCTGCGCCACTGTGCGCATTCCCCGTGCGCACAAGCCCGGTGAGGCACTCACGGGTAACACCCAGTTGATCACCCAACACAATCACTACCGCAGTGGTTTCAGCGGGCAGCGCGCCCACCCCCCGGGCAATGGAAGCCCCCAGGCCCTCGGCCCAGGCATCGTTCACCACAATGTTACAGCCCGCTGGCACCAGGGGTGCCAGCCGCACAGCGTCGGCCCCCAGTACAACGAATACCTGGCCCGGCGTCACCTCTGCGGCCCGCTCGGCCATGTGGGTGAGCATCGCCCGGCCACGCCAAGGTTGCGCCTGCTTGGGCTCTGCACCAAAGCGCCGGCTGGCACCGGCGGCCAGCACCAGGGTTGCGCAGCTCATTGCACACGCCCAAGTTGGCTGAGTGCCGCCCCTTGAGCTGCGGTATGTGTTGCCCTGTTGGCCGCCACTTGCGATTGGCCATAAAGCGCCTTGTGACAGGCCGCCAGTGCCGAGAGCGCCACAGCCTCCGGCAGATCACCGCCCAGTGGCTCACCCATGGGGCCATCAATGGCGACCGGCAAGCGCCGGGGTTCCAGATTGAATTCCGCCAATAGCCGCGCTTTGCGATGGGCAGGCCCCAGCAGGCCGATATAGCGCACCGTTGAGTCGTAAAGGGCTGTGAGTGCGCCCGCATCCAGGGTGAGGTTGTGGGTCATCACCAGCGCGGCATCAGCCTCGGCAACGCAGGCCTTCACCTCGGCATCGTGGGCCTGTGCTTGCAACCAGCGCGCGCTGGGAAAATCTTCAGGCCGGGCCAAGCCCTGCCGGTGATCTACCAATGTAATTTGCCAGCCAAGGCCTGCCGCAAGCTGCACCACAGGCACCACATCAACGCCTGCGCCAAACACCACCAGCCGCACCTGCGGCGCAACCGGCACCCACAGGTGCAGCCCCTGCACAAAGGCTTCACGGGCGCCATCTAGCGGGGGCTCGGTGTGTAATTGCGCCTGTGCATCCGGCTCAGGCGCCAAGGGCAAAGTAAGCCAAGCTGCGCGGCCGCTTGCCAGTTGCTGGTAAAGAGTGGCCAGCTGCAACCATTGATTGGCAGCATTCAGGGGCAATAAACGGATCTGTACCCGGCCACCACAGCCCAGGCCGTACTGCCAGGCATCGTCTGCGGTTTCGGTGGCATCAAAGGTGATATCGCGCGGGCGCCCAAAGGCCAATACCCGTTTGGCCTCGTTCAAGAGCGCCCGCTCAAGGCAGCCGCCACTCAAGAGCCCCAGGCACTGGCCCAGCTCACTGATGAGCATCATCGCGCCCGGCTTGCGGTAGCTTGAGCCCTCGGTATGGGTAACCACGCCCAACACCCAGCGCTGGCTTTCGCGCTTGGGGTACCAGGCCGCCAACACGGCTTCTATATGATTATTCATTGTTATTGCGCAAAATTTGACGGTTCCAGCTTACTTGAAAATATTCACGCGCTTTGGCAGCCCGGCGTATTTTGGGTTCGCTTTAGCGCTGCTCGTCATCTCTTGTTTGGCGCCGTATCTTGTTTGGCACCTTACGGCCCGTGATCACCCTACGGCGGTTAATGCTCGCCTGGATCACCCGCCTCCATCGGTGGCAAAGGGCGCGGGCTGAGCCGACCTTGATCATAGTGAATGCCGTATTCGGCCAACACCGATTGCAGCACACCGCTGGCCGCAAGTTTTGCCACGCCCGCGTTAATGGCCACAAGCTTCTCCTGGGCCCCAATGGCGGATTTTGCCACCCCCACATACATGGCCTGCAGTGCCACGGGGCTGGGGGCTTGCACTATGTCGTGATCGGCCAGCCGGTACTGGCGCTCTATCATGGCGCGCACCACAAACTCTTCCCCCACAATAGCATCTACCCGCCCGGCCATAAGCATGCGCACCTGTTGCTCGTAGCTCGTTACCTCAACGCGCACCAATTGGGCAAAACTATCAAAGTCATCGCTTACCCGCGCACCGCGCATTACCGCAACCTTAAGCCCGGCCAGGTCTTGTATGCGCTCAAAGTGAACCGGGTGCGCACGGCGATAAAACAGCGCCGTGGCCGATACCCCTAGCGGGTCTGAAAAGAGCAAATAAGCCTCGCGTGCGGGGCTCTTATACAGCGGCGCAATAGCCTCTACCTTGCCCTGTTGGGCCGACGACAAAGCCCGCCGAAAAGGCATGAACTGAATGTGCGGTGCATAGCCGTGCTCGATGAGAGCCAGCGCCAATACTCTGGGTACCCAGCCCTGCTCGGGCAGCAATTGGCCGGCGTGGGGCGCAAGCTCTGCCGCAGCTATACGAATCTCGCTGGCCGGAGCCAATGGGCGATTGGGCAACACCGGGTTTTCACCAAGCGCGGGCGGGGCCATGAGCCCGAAAGCTGCCAGCAGGATCAGCAGGTAGCTTTTGGGCGCAATAGTGCTTGTGGGCGCAAAGATGCTTGAAAAAAGCAAAACAGGCAGCTTTTTGCCGCCAGGGGATCCGGGTTGGCTCAGGTGAAACGAGAGGCAATCAGCAACCTTCGGCATCAAGATCGGCGTTAATCAGCCCCAGTGTGCGGGCCTTCGCCACGGCCTGGGTGCGGTTTTTAACGTCCAGTTCTTTCAAAACAGCCGCCACATGCACCTTTACCGTACTGGGCGACATATCCAGCGCGCGGGCGATCTCCTTGTTAGCCAGGCCACGCCCCATTTCAACCAACACTTCCTGCTGGCGATCGGTGAGCTTTACCGAAGTCACCGGCCGCTCGGCCACGGCTTCCACCATGGGCTTGGGCACGGCGGCTGGCTTGTTGGCCACCATCAACGGCGGCACATACACACCGCCCGAGAGCACAAGCTTGATGGCACTCAGCATCACTTTGGCCGAGGAAGATTTGGTGATAAACCCGCTGGCACCGGCCTGCAGGGCCCGCATCACCAGGGCAGGATCTTCTTCGGCAGAGAGCAATATCACCGGTAATTCCGGGAATTCCGCCTTGATATCGGCCAGTATCGACATGCCGTCCTGATCGGGCAGGTGGTAATCGAGCAGCACTATGTCGAACTCAACCGCCTGCTGCTGCAGTTGCTCCATTGCCGCAGCACCGCTGCCCACCTCCCTCACCTGCGCGTTGGGCTCAAGCTGGTGCAACAGCACACTTAAGCCATCACGGAATAACGCATGGTCATCGATGATTAAAATATCCACTCATACCCCCGAAAACGCCGCGCCACATGCGCCGGCCAATACTTACTGTTACTACTATAGATCAACTGGTATTGATCAACCCTTATAGTTCAACCCCTGCACGCCACTGTATCGGGCTTTCGCCGGGCTTACCCCGTTCAAATGGCCTAGGCCATCAACTAGCCTATCTGGCCAATACCTTAACACCCCCGGCAAACCTAAACTGGTCGCATCTTAAATTTACTCATCGAGCGATTACGGCCATGACTGCACAACTTGTTACCAAACCACGCAGCGTTAACCATATTTCCGCTGTCGCCCAGCCTGCTAACCACTACCAGCTGCGCATCACCGCGCTGGAAGAAAGCAACGCCAGCCTGCGTGAGAAAAACGACCAGCTCAACGAGCAGGTTACACTGTCACGTTATTTCAACGCAGAGAAAGATGCCAACATTGAGCGCTTGGAAAATAATCTCAAGCAGCGCCAGCAAGCCTACACCCTACTGCGCGATGAGAAAAACAAATTGCAGACTACCCTGGGCGACATGAAGCTTGCAGTCATTCGCATGCGCCACAATCAGCAAACTGAAATTCGCGCGCGTGAAGCACAAGAAGCTGCCATCGAAAAATTGCAGGCGCTCATTGACGAGCTAATTGCAGAAAATCACCGCCTGCACCGCACCCGTCGTGCACTGGAAGCCGTGCAGCAGGTGTTTGCTGATGCGTTGTTCAGCGCCTGCGAGCTGGTGCAGAAAGTTAAAGCCGAGTGGAACAACCGCGAAGCACGCGCCGCACAAGAGCGCCGCATTGCACGCGGCTAACACCTGCACCCGCTTTTAGCGGCAAACACCTCAATTTCTGTAACGCCCCTATTGCGGGCGTTTTTTTATTTTTGTTCAGGCCTAGGCCAAGGCTTGGTTTTGACGCCAAGGCTTAGGCCATCGTGCCAATACCGGGCAGCTCACACAGGCCCTATAGTGGCCCCACTGAATTTTTTGTTTCTACTTTCACACAATTTAGGTACGGCAATGATCAATCAACTGATGATGAAAACCGCATGCGCTTTAGTGCTGTCTACCACGCTTGCTGCCTGTGGTGGCGGCTCTGGTGGTGGATCCACTGTAGAGGCCACAATCACGCCCGACGGCAATGGCGGCGCATCTGTAGATGTAACCATCACGCCTGACAACAACACCGGCAGCGGTACCGATTCTGGCAGCTCTGAAACAACCGGCAACAGCACCACTGAAAATACCGGCGGTACTGAAACTTCCGGCAATGCAGGCACAGGCAGCACCGATTCTAACAACGCAGGCTCCGGCACTACCGATTCTGGTAATACCGGCTCTGGCAACATGGGCTCTGGCAATATGGGTTCCGGTAGCACTGGCAGCACAGGCTCTGGCAGTGTTGATTCAGGTAGTACTGGCTCAGGTGACATGAGTTCAGGTGGCAGCGACACCGGTAACACCGGTTCAGACAACACCGAAAGCGGCGCAAGCACAAACACTGAAACAGAAACAGACAATTCCGACACCACGGAAAACAACACAGACGAAACTACCGAAAACACGCCGGATGAAAACGCCAGCCAATACCCCGCGTGGAGTGCGAGCAGCACCTACAACAAAGGTGACCGCGTGGCTTATGAAGGCCAGGTGTATGAAGCCAAGTGGTGGTCACAAAATGACGTGCCCAGCAGCAACACCGGTGCCGGCAAACCCTGGGAGCTGATTGGCGACGACCAAGGCAGCACCAGTACCGAAGACGACACAACCGAAAACGAAACCACCGAAGACAACACAGAAGAAAACACCGATGCCTCAAACACCGACGGTGGCAACGGCGACGCCAATATTGATCAAACCACCGATGGCAACGGCACAACCGGCAACGGTGTGCGCCCACAAGGCCAGGTAGTGGGCACCTACTTTGTTGAATGGGGCATTTACGGGCGCAACTATCACGTAATGGACATGCCCGCTGAAAAGCTCACCCACATTTTGTACGGCTTCATTCCGATTTGCGGCCCTAACGATTCACTGCAGCAGGCCAACCCCTCGGGTTACAGTGCGCTGGTAAGCCAGTGCAACGGCAAACAGGATTACGAAGTTACCATTCACGACAAGTTCGCGGCCCTGGAAAAATCCTACCCCGGCGACAACTGGGACGACCCGATTCGCGGCAACTTCGGCCAGCTGATCAAGCTCAAGCAGCAGCACCCGCACCTGAAAGTATTGCCTTCTGTAGGCGGCTGGACACTGTCAGATCCCTTCTTTCACCTGGCAACCGACGCCACCAAACGTGCGGTATTTGTAAACTCGGTAGCCGACTTTCTGCGCACCTACACCTTGTTTGACGGTGTGGATATCGATTGGGAATTTCCGGGCGGACGCGGCGCCAACGCCAACCTTGGCTCGCAGGCAGATTTTGAAGCCTACGCCGATTTAATGCGCGACTTGCGCGCCATGCTGGATGATCTTGAAGTAGAACTGGGCAAAGAACTGGAGCTTACCTCTGCCATTGGTACAAGCCCTGCAATGGTAGCAGCCGCCAACTATGGCCGCGCACACCAGTACATGGATTACATTTTCGCCATGACCTACGACTACCACGGTGCATGGAGCGGTGTATTGGGCCACCAGACGGCGCTGAACGACTACCACTACAACACCAACGACGGTTTCTACGCAGCCTCTGTATTGGATAGCCTGCTCATGCAAAACGTACCGGCGTCAAAAATTGTACTCGGTGCCGCCATGTACGGCCGCGGCTGGACCAACATCACCGGCGCACAACCCGAGTGGCCCTTCGGTGGCCAGGGCAATGCACCTGTAAAAGGCAGCTGGGAAGATGGCGTAGTTGACTACAAAGACATAGTGCAAAACTACCTGGGCGGCAGCCAAGGCACAGGCATCAACGGTTTTACCTACTACTACGATGCCGATGCCGAAGCGCCTTACCTGTGGAACTACAGCACCGGCACCTTGATCACCTACGACAACCCGCGCTCGGTAAAAGCCAAAGCGGCGTTTGTTAAAAACAATGGCCTGGGCGGATTGTTTTCCTGGGAAATCGATGGCGACAACGGCGACATTGTTGATGCCATGATTGAAGGCTTGGCCGAGTAACACTTTCCTCTGTTTAGCGTAGCGTAATCGCGCTTTCCCTTTGCGGCGCCCCTGGGCGCCGCTTTTTTTTGCCTCACTTTTCGCGCCCTGTTGGCACCCTCACAAGGCTTAGGCCATGCGGGCAATACCGCAGGCGTTGCCCGCCCGATACAGTGTGTACATCACTATTTAAGGGCTTTGCGTGGAACGCAGCCAACACATCAAACGCAACCCGCTCGTGCACAACAAGGTGTTGGCACCCAAAGCGAACAGCAGGTAAACAACATGCTTTCTTTGCCATTGAAAGCCGCACTTACAGCGGGCCTGATCAGCGCCTTGCTGTGCAGTTACGGATGGTGTGACAACATCGCCACAAAAACCGAACAGCACCTGCTGGCAGAAATTCTGACCCAAGCCCAACAGCTGCTCGGCACAGCCATGCCCCGCATAAACGCCAATGAGCCACCCGCCGAACTCTGGGCGGCAACAGCGCAATCACAGCCAACGGCAGCAAAATGCCTGCTACTGGGTTGCAGCCTGCGCCACCGGCGCACCCACATCCTTTTGGGCCCGGGGCCATTGCAGGCAGCAGACGAGCGCCTGCCGCTTTCCGAGCGCTCCGGTAAGAATGAAGCCAACTACGAGCACAATCAGGCGCGCACCCTGCTCAAGTGGCAACTGAACTTTTAACCACCCTGCGCGCCCCCAAGCAATGGCCTAGGCCATTAGCTAGCCTATCTGGCCAATGGTGCGCCAGCCCCAACCCGATAAACTGGCACCATCTGAAAACAAACGAGAGGTGTTACCCGATGAAAGCGCACGTGCACAATACCTTGCTAAACAGCCTTGCCCCGCACATGAAGCCCGCTGCACTCAAGCTTGGCGCACATAACCCTGCGCTGGACACCCGGGTACACGAAACGCTTACCGGCATGCGTCAGCGCATGGCCAACCTGGAACAAACCCTCGGCGAGACGGCCTCACAAAAACACGAGCTGGAAACAGAGCTGATGTCGATCAAGGGCCAGTTCAGCCAGCAACACCTCATCAGCAAAAACCTGCAAGTGGCGCTCACCAAAGCCCAGGCCCAAATAGCAGACCTGGAAGCCACGCTCGCGGTGTACCGCCGCAAAGCCATGCACGATGAAAAAGAAATTGAATTGCTGAAAACCCAAATTTTTGCCTAACACCCGCTGGCTGCCGGCCATTTCTGCCCGCAGCCAGCACCACACCAAACAGTACCCGCTACACAATCTTCTCGTCACCACTTGCCGTTTAGCCAACCTTGGCGCAAGCAAACACAACCTTGGGTTTGTTGCGCACACAGGCTAAGGCCGGGTTCTAGGCCAAACCTGCGCACCCCATCGCCCACCTGGCACCCGCCCGGCTCGCCCACGCCCAGGCTTTGCTGTGCTAACCTCAAGGGGCTGACTTTGCATAATCATTGCAAGCAACCCTTTCATTCACCTGCCAGACAACGCCATGTTTGAACGTTGGTTTTCTTCGCTCGCGGTGCGGGCAAAAATCCTGGCAACGGTTATTGCCACTATGGTGCTGGCAGTTACCTTGTCGGGTGCAGCGTTTATTGCCTACGATTTACAGCAGCAAAAGTCTGCGCTCCTGGATAACTTCGCCGCCATTGCCCAGGTAACCGCCCAGCGCAGCAGTGCTGCGGTAGCCTTTATGGATGCCAAACGTGCGCGTGAGAACCTGGCCGCTTATGCGCTGGTGCGCGGAGCCACAGCCGCTTGCCTGTTTTCCCACGCGCGCAATCGCCCCTTGGCCAGCTGGCCTGAAGAGCCATTAGTACAACCCCACTACTGTGCCACCGAACCCTCGAACGCAGGCCAGGTGCAATACGTGAGCGATGAGTTTGTGCTGGCTGTGCCCGTAACCGCCATGGGTAACCAGGTAGGTGTGTTAACGGTGTATGGAAGCTTTGCGCCACTTTACGCCCGCAGCCGGCAATTGGCGATGAGCTTGTTGCTCATCAGTGCTGCAGCAAGCCTTGTGGCTTACGTGGCAACCCTGCCGCTGCAACAGCGCATCTACCAACCCATAGTGCATTTGGGTGAGGTGGCACGCCACGTAGGCCAGCACAACGATTTTACAGTGCGCGCCACCAAGGCTGCCCCCGATGAACTGGGCGATACCGTAGATGCCTTCAACGCCATGCTAAACAGCCTGGCCGACGATAAAAAAGCGCTTGAAAAAATGGCCTACTTCGACGCCTTAACCGGCCTGCCAAACCGGCGCAAATTTATTGAAGAGCTGGCCCGCACCATTGCCCATTCACGGATTCACAAAACCCTGTTCGGGCTCATTTTTATTGATCTCGATAACTTCAAATGGGTAAACGACAACCTGGGCCACGACCGCGGCGATGAACTTTTAAAAGAGTTTTCCAGACGCGTGGCCGGCACCGTGCGCGAAGACGACAGCGTTTGCCGCTTAGGGGGCGATGAGTTCACGGTGATATTAAGAGAGCTAAAAGACGACGCCGAAGGGGGGCGGGTATGTGAGCGCATATTAACCGCGCTGGCCCCACCCATGCAGCTGGGCCAACATCAACACACGGCCGGGGCAAGCCTTGGCCTTGCGGTGTCAGACGGCTACAAGGAAAACGTAGACAGCATCATAAAAAAAGCGGATTTGGCCGTATACGACGCAAAATCCGCTGGCAAGAATACCTTCAGGCTGTATCACCCGGGCCTGCAATAGGCGCACGCTCGCGCCCTTGGCAAGGTAGTGGCGCCTGCTTAAAACCTGGGTTAATTCGGCAGATTCAAATTCACAACCGGCGCGCGCGGGCGCGAGCTTGCCGCCAGTTTATCGGTAATGGCGCGCGCTATATCGGCCACCTCAAAAATCGAACGGTCTAGCAGGGCTGCACGATCCAGCAGGCAAATAGGCACGCACAGGCAACCGCTGGTAACCAGCATTAAATCGCGATTGCGCAACACCGGTAGCTGGCCGTCCCAGGCATCAATACAACGCGCCAGTGGCACACGTTTGGCCCTGCCACTGAACTGCACCACCAAACCGTAGTGGCTATCCCAACAGAGTGTGGCCCGGGTAGGTAAAATGGCCGAGGGCGGAATGTTTGTGAGCTGGTCGTAGTTGGCTTCGGCGGTGGGCACCGCGCCATAGCGGTCTTCCCAGCCCTCATGGGCCTCAATATTGAAGCTGCAAAACACCTGTTTGAAGGCCTCTGCATACACGCAAAAGCGCCCGGCAATACCCGACAAAAACCTACCTACGTCCGGGTCTAGGGCGGCAGACGAAGCAGAAGATGCAGGCAGTGGCTGTATGGCAAACATGGTCGCTGGCTCCAAAAATTAGACACAAATCACAGTAACAGCTGCGCGAAATTGCTAACCGCGCGTGAATCAGAGCAACACCCTAAAGGGCCAACCCCCGGGTTTACAAGGGATTAGCCCAACTGGCCTAGGCCATTACAGATTGTCTAATCCGTCACAAAACTGGCTTACACTGCCCCCTTAAGTCGATAAAACCCGTAGATATTGCTCAATAAAGGGCGCTAGCTGCCCATAACCTTACAACGTGAAACGGAATCTCACGGCCTCTCGGCCCTATAAATGTTGCCTATACTGGAAGACTCGGCCTCGTATAACTTCGGAGTAACAGGTTGCCTTTGCCTTCTATCAGCCTAGAAATGCGCCTTAAGATGTTCAGGCAGCTGTGGGCCTACCCATTCGCTATTTTGCTCAGCCTCCCGATCAGCGCCCAAGCCCAAACCAACATAGACCCGGTGGCAGAGCAGCGCACCATGGTGGTTAAGCGGCTGGTGATCAGTAGCAGCACCGGCAATTTTGCGCAGAAATACAACACCAGTGAGCTCTTGGCCGAAGCCAACCGCCTGCGCAGCCAATACCCGGAGGAGATGACGTTCACCCAGCTCTCGCTCATCGCCGATCAGCTCACCCGCGCGCTGCGCGACCAAGGCTACAAGTTTCACTATGTGTTTTTACCCCGCCAGACCTCGCGCTCGGGGGTTGTGCGTCTGAACCTGGTGGAGATCAGCCTGGATGACGTGACCCTGCTGGGCGAACCGGGTGTAGACGCCACCAGCATCAGCAGCCTGTTCAAGCGCCTGCTCAACCGGCCGCTGTACCAGCCAGAGGTAGACCGCATACTGCGCAATCTTAATCGCCAGCCGGAAGTGTCGCTATTTGGCTACTACTCGCGCGGTAAAAGCCCTAACAGCATACGGCTTAACCTGCGCGCCACAGCCCAGGGCCACCACCGGGTTTCCTCAAGTCTGGACAACTACGGCAGCGAATCCTCCGGCCACTACCGCTTTACCAATTACTACACTTGGCTGAGCCCGCTCGGCAACTTCGACAGGCTGGACGTGGGCCTGATGGCTGCCACCGGCGGCGCCAACAACGCCTTCGGCTACCTCGCCTACCAGCACCCCATCACCGGCCCGCAAAACGGCCTGGCAGTGAGCGTTACCAATAACCAATTTGACGTGGGCCAGGAGTTTGAATCTCTGGAGCTTTCCGGCGACACCCTAATTGCCGGCGCGCGGTTTTTTCAACGCTGGTCTATCAGCGATACCCACACCCATACCCTTTCACTGGGCTGGCAAGACAAAAGCGTTGACTACAGCAACGTGTTTAACGACGACAGCCTGGTGAACGATGAAACCGCGCAAGTGGCCAGTGCCGGCTGGCAATGGGCAATCAATGCAGGCGCCTGGGCGCAATCAACAGGCATCAATGGATTTCAGGGCCAGCACCAGCTCACGGGCGCTTTAGAGTTTGAGCAAACCTTCACCTATTGGGCCTTCTACGCCAACAGCCGCTGGCAACTGGCCACGCAAACATTAAGCGCAGACTTCCACATCCAGCAGGCAGACACACTGCTACCCAGCTTTGAAAAACTTGCACTCACCGGCATCAGCGGCGCGCGCGGCTTTTACGCCGGCCAGTTCTCGGCTGATCGCGGCGCGCGCGCGCACCTCAACTGGCAAACGCCCCTGCGCTGGCAAATAGCAGATTTCACCAGCGCCATTGCCCTGTTTGCCGATGCAGGCCTTGGTGAACAGCTTGGGCCTGAAGGCGACGTACTGGAAGAAATGCAACTGGTGTCGGCGGGCATTGAGATACAGGCACAATTTAAAGGCCTGAGCGCAAGCCTGCAGTGGAGCGGCGTAAATCAAACGACCTACAGCTCCCCAATAAACCCGAGTGCCGAGCGCGAATTGCGTGAAATTCCCGTCACTTTTGAATTGAATTACCGTTGGTAAGCCATGCACACAACGAAGACGTTTAAACCGAAATTATTGGCGCTACTGGTAGGCCAGGCCATTGCCATTGATGCCGCCCACGCACTGCCCACCACACCCGATGTGGTTCACGGCGATGTAAGCCT
This sequence comes from Simiduia sp. 21SJ11W-1, assembly GCF_024138675.1. Classification (NCBI taxonomy): domain Bacteria; kingdom Pseudomonadati; phylum Pseudomonadota; class Gammaproteobacteria; order Cellvibrionales; family Cellvibrionaceae; genus Simiduia; species Simiduia sp. 21SJ11W-1. The sequence continues at coordinate 2,598,814 of NZ_CP090959.1, forward strand.
GAGCCAGCAAAACAGCACCTTGAATATTCACCAAACAAGCCAACGTGCGGTACTGGAATACGAGGCATTTTCTATTGGTGCAGGCGAGCAGGTTATTTTTCATCAACCCGGTAGCAACGCCCTTACCCTGAATAAAGTCACAGGCCCCGATGCCTCGGTTATTGCAGGCCAGCTGCAAGCCAACGGCCAGGTGTTTTTAGTCAACCCCCAGGGGGTATTCTTTTCACCCGGCGCACAGGTGGATGTTGCAGGTTTGGTGGTAACCACATTAGACATAGCCGCAGATGATTTTATGCAAGGCGATTTCAGTTTAATGACGCCAGGGCCCGGCCACATTGAAAACCAGGGCAGTATTTCAGCCGACCACATTCTGGCTTTTATTTCACCCACCATTCACAACAGCGGTTCACTGAACGCGAAACAACTACACCTCACCACCGCGAGCGAGGTAATTATTCAACCGCAAGGTGAGCGAACCGGGCTCTTGGTTGCGCAAAATGCCTTGCAATCGAGCGATGGCCACATCCTAAACAGCGGCCAAATTTCCGGCCAGTGGGTAAATATCAACGCCCAGGCCGTAAACGAGCTACACAACCAACTGGTGGAAAATCACGGGCTGATTAAAGCCGCAAGCCTTGACGATTTAACCGGTGGCGAGATTCACATTGAAACCAGTGGCGACCTCATTAACGAAGGCACCCTGGATGCAAGCGGCACAACCGGCGGCAGCATTGCAGTTGCGGCCGATCGCGCCTACAGCAGTGGCCAGATGCTGGCCGATGGCGAAACAGCCGGTGGCGAAATTACAGTCACCACAGAGGCGATGTCGATTCTGGATGCAGGCAGCCTCCAATCTGCCAATGCTGCAAACCAAGGCGATGGCGGGCGAATTATTAATTTCAGCGCGGGCTTTGCCCACTTCAGCCCCCAGGCCAATATTTCCGCCACGGGCGGCAACCTTGGCGGCAATGGCGGATTTGTAGAAGTTTCCGGCATCCAGTATGTAGAGGCCCTGGGGCGTGTTTCAACACTCGCCCCACAGGGCATGGCTGGCACCTATTTGATTGACCCAACCGACATCACCATTTCTGCCGCCGCAGACAGCAACGGCTCGTTTACCGGCGGCGGGCCCTTTAACTGGTCACCCACGGCGGGCACGTCCAATATTAATGTGGGCACGTTAAAAACAAACTTGATGACTAACAATGTGACCATTGATACCGCGTCAGCCTTTGGCGGCACAGGCGATATCTTTTTTAACGATTCACTGGATATAAACGGCATTGGCACTAAGAGCCTGACACTCCAGGCCGATGGCAGCATCAGCTTTGCAGCCGGCGTTCAAATTCTAGATAGCGTGGCAGGTGGCGATAACCTGAGCATTGCGGCCACCGCTGGCGGCAACTTCACCATGAATGCCACAAGCTCCCTCGACTTAGGTGCAGGCACCTTTGGTGCAACGCTCGGGGGTGCTGCACAAATCAGTGCCATAAAAACCACAAGTAGCAGCGCCACGGCCATTGGCATTACTGCTGGCAGCTCAATTACCAATTCAGCGGTGGCCGTTAACTTCGATACACCCGGCACCTTGCGGCTGCAAGCGCCCACGGGCATAGGGCCAATCACCACCCGCGTAGGCGGGCTGAATTTATCGTCTACCGCCGGTGGCGCCACGCTCACCAACCAAATGGCCGTAAGCCTTGCAGATGTAAACCTTGCCGGTGCGTTTTCACTCACCAACACCGGCAACATCACAGTGGCAGGTTTCACCAGTGCCACTAATGTCACGCTTTCAAGCACCGGCAACCTGGTGCTGCCCAACGCAGGCCTGGGTATCAGTGGTAATTTCGATATTACCGCCAACGATATTTCAGACAGCGATAGAAGCGTGATTCTAAGTGGCAACAATCTCACGCTGAACACAGGTGTGAGCGGTGGCGACCTTACCATTAACGGCGATTTTGCCGCAGTAGACATTACCCAGTCAGGCGCCAACACCCTTACCTATTCAGATGCAGACAGTTTTACCATCACAGATTTTGCCATCACCGGCGGCGGTGGCCTTGGGTTACTGGGTGCCAACGATGTCACCCTCGCAAGCGATGTTGATCTGGATGGCAACAACGGTGGCACCCTCACGCTGGGTTCAAGCGGTGGCAATTTATTGGTAAATGCCAACATAGTCGATTCAAATACCGGCACTACAGATAACGTAAATGTCACCCTCAGTGCCGCCAACGACATCACCATGCAAGACGGCACCCAAGTGAGCGTGGGTGTTGCAAATATCAACCTCAATGCCGGCAACAACATTACCGTATCCAGCCTGCAATCCACCCAAACCACTGGCACAGCCATTGCGCTTAATGCCGGCAACCAAATTATTGACGGGGGCGATACCGATGCAGACATTCGAGCTCTCGGCAGCCGCTATTCACTTACGGCAGTAAACGGTATTGGCGTGGGCAACGCCATAGAAACACGGGGCACGGCCAGTGATTTAACCAATACCGGCAGCGGCAATATTGAGGTGCACAATTTTTCCGGCACCCTGGTGCTGCGCACGTTAAATAATGTGGGCGATAGTCTTTTATCCTCTGTGGCAAACATCACCGTGCAATCGGGAGCGGTTACCACCACCCAAGGGCTTTCACTCACAGCCGCAGGCGACATCACCTTGCCAGACGCAGCCCTTACCAACATTGGCGGCACCTTTACCCTGAGCGCGCAAGACATTACCGACAGCGATCGCACGGTAAATTTTGATGCCGCACCGCTCAATATCACCACGGCAACCGCAGCCGGTGACTCAGTGTTTAATACCACAGGCACACAACTTACCCTGAATAACACCAACACTAATTTGGTTACGGTAAACAAAACCAATGCCGGCAATTTGGAAATTGTGAACAGCAATGTGGGCGCTGGCAGCCTCAGCCTCGCTCTTGCCGATGGCGATTTGCAGGTTAACAACACCGGCCTGCAAACCACAGGCGCGCTTGGCATTTCTGCCAACCACCTGTTTGATGTACCCAACGATGGCGCGGTAAACCTGCAGGCCAACAGCCTTGCGCTCAATTTGTTGCAAACAGGCGCGCCGCTGCAAATAGATCTGGTGGCACCCACACTCACCCTCACCGGCACCGCCGCCACAGATCTCACCTTCCAGCGCGCAAGCGGCAATTTAACGGTTAACGCCATCAACTGGGCGGGCAACCTTGCGCTCAATGTAACCGGCGGCAACCTGGTGCTGGATGACGCAGGGCTGACCAGCGCAGGCACCCTCGCACTCAACGCCAATGATATTTTCGATAGCAATCGCGATATCATTCTCAATGCCAACGCGCTGGATGTTACCAGCGCACTTGCCGGCGGCAACCTCACCGCCAACACCACCATTAACAGCCTTGCGGCGAACCTTAACAGTGCAAACAGCTTCACCCTCAGCAATACCGGCAACCTGCAACTTAATGCAAGCAGCCAAAGTGGTGCGGGCGCACACAACATCACCACCAGCGGTGATTTAACACTGGCAAATAATTGGGATTACAACGGCAGCAGCGGCGCGCTGACCTTGGGGGCATCCAATGTGGCACTGAACGCCGACATCAGCGATTCAGACAACACAGTGACAGATAGCATTAACACCACGGTGAACGCCACCAATGCCATCACCATGCAAGACGGCGCGCAGATAAATGTGAACAACGCCGATATTGTATTAAACGCAGGCACAGACATCAGCCTGGCCAGCGTGCAATCAAGTAAAGCCACCGGCACACCCATCAGCCTTACAGCCGGTGGCCAAATACTTGATGCAGGCGACACCCATACAGACATCATCGCAACCAATGGCAATGCCTCACTCAGCGCGGCTACGGGCATAGGCGTGGCAAACCCGCTGGATATTCAGGCGGCAAGCCTTAACCTCACCAACACTACAAGCGGCGATGTGGCGATAGATAATAGCGCAGCCAGCTGGGTCTTAAATGCACTAAACAATGCCGGCAATACCACACTCACTGCAGGCGGCAACCTCACCGTTGCATCGGCTGCGGTGGCTGCCACCCAGGACCTTACGCTCTCAGCCATTGGCAATATCACCTTGCCAGATACCGCGCTCACCAACATTGGCGGCACCTTTACCCTGAGCGCGCAAGACATTATCGACAGCGATCGCGCGGTAAATTTTGATACCGCCCCGCTCAACATCACCACGGCAACGGCAGCCGGTGACTCGGTGTTTAATACCACAGGCACACAACTTACCCTGAACAACACCAACACCAATCTGGTTACTGTAAACAAAACCAATGCCGGCAATCTGCAAATTTTAGGCATTGATGTGGGAAGCGGAGATTTCAGTGTAAATCTTGCAGATGGCAGCTTGCAAACAACCAACTTTTCGCCGGGCTTGCAAACCGGTGGTGCGCTTAGTATTTCCGCAAATCATATTTTCGATGTGCCAAATGACGGCATTGTCACGCTAAGTGCAGCCAGCGTAAATTTAAACCTGCTGCAAACCAGCAGCCCATTGCAGGTAAACCTGTTCTCGAACCAGCTCACCCTCACCGGCCCCGCCGCCACAGACCTCACCGTCCAGCGCGCCAGCGGCAATTTGACGGTTAACGCCATCAACTGGGCGGGCAATCTTGCGCTAGATGTAACGGGCGGCAACCTCGTGCTTGATGACGCAGGGCTTACCAGCGCAGGCACCCTCGCACTCAACGCCAATGATATTTTCGATAGCAATCGCGATATCATTCTCAATGCCAACGCGCTGGATGTTACCAGCGCACTTGCCGGCGGCAACCTCACCGCCAACACCACCATTAACAGCCTTGCGGCGAACCTTAACAGTGCAAACAGCTTCACCCTCAGCAATACCGGCAACCTGCAAGTTGATGCAAGCAGCCAAAGTGGTGCGGGCGCACACAACATCACCACCAGCGGTGATTTAACACTGGCAAATAATTGGGATTACAACGGCAGCAGCGGCGCGCTGACCTTGGGGGCATCCAATGTGGCACTGAACGCCGACATCAGCGATTCAGACAACACAGTGACAGATAGCATTAACACCACGGTGAACGCCACCAATGCCATCACCATGCAAGACGGCGCGCAGATAAATGTGAACAACGCCGATATTGTATTAAACGCAGGCACAGACATCAGCCTGGCCAGCGTGCAATCAAGTAAAGCCACCGGCACACCCATCAGCCTTACAGCCGGTGGCCAAATACTAGATGCAGGCGACACCCATACAGACATCATCGCAACCAATGGCAATGCCTCACTCAGCGCGGCTACGGGCATAGGCGTGGCAAACCCGCTGGATATTCAGGCGGCAAGCCTTAACCTCACCAACACTACAAGCGGCGATGTGGCGATAGATAATAGCGCAGCCAGCTGGGTATTAAATGCACTAAACAATGCCGGCAATACCACACTCACTGCAGGCGGCAACCTCACCGTTGCATCGGCTGCGGTGGCTGCCACCCAGGACCTTACGCTCTCAGCCATTGGCAATATCACCTTGCCAGATACCGCGCTCACCAACATTGGCGGCACCTTTACCCTGAGCGCGCAAGACATTACCGATAGCGATCGCGCGGTAAATTTTGATACCGCACCGCTCAACATCACCACGGCAACGGCAGCCGGTGACTCGGTGTTTAATACCATAGGCACACAACTTACCCTGAACAACACCAACACCAATTTGGTTACGGTAAACAAAACCAATGCCGGCAATTTAGAAATTTTAGGTAACAACCTGGGCAACGGTGACTTCAGTGTGAATCTTTCTGATGGCAGCTTACAAATACCCAATTTTGCGCTGGGCCTGCAAACCACTGGCGCGCTTGGCATTTCTGCCAACCACATTTTTGATGTACCCAACGACGGGATTCTTACACTTAATGCAGCAAGCCTCGATTTAAATCTACTGCAAACTAATAGCCCGCTACAGATCAATTTAAACTCAAATCAGCTAAACCTCACCGGGCCTTCGGCAACAGCGCTCACCTTCCAGCGCGCCAGCGGCGATCTTGCCTTAAACGCCATCAACTGGGCGGGCAATTTAACTTTCAGCCTTGGCAACGGAAACCTGGTGCTGAATGATGCGGGGCTTACCAGCGCGGGCACTCTCTCACTCAATGCCAACGATATGTTCGACGCCGATCGCTCCGTAATACTTGCAGCAAACACTATCAGCCTTAACAGCAATCTTGCTGCAGGTGATCTCTCGCTCAACACCACCGCGGCAAACCTCGAACTTTTGCTTGCCGCCACCAACGCGCTTACAGTAAGCAACTCAGGCAACCTGCAACTTAACGCCAGCCAGCACACGGGCAGCGGTGCCACCAACATTACCACCACGGGCGATTTAACACTGGCGGGCAATTGGGATTACAACGCAGGCAGCGGTGACTTAACACTCAATGGCAACAACCTGTTGATTAACGCCGCGGTGATTGATAGCAACCTTGCCAGCACCGATGCCAGCAATTTAACACTTACGGCCCTCGGCAATATCACCCAGGCAGACGGCAGCCAGTTACTGGCGGGTACGGGGCTTATAAACCTGAATGCCGGCAACAACATACAGCTTGCCCACGCGCACAGTGATGCATTGGCTGCAAACGCGATTACTCTGGTAGCCGGTGGCAGCCTTAGCGATGCAGGCGACACCCACACAGACCTCAGTAGCCCGGGCGGCGCTGCGATTACCGTGGGCAATCACATCGGCAGTGGTAACGCGCTGGAAAGCCAACTTGAGGGCGTGCAATTTACCCAAACCGGCACGGGCAATGTGGCGCTCAATAACACAGGCGATTTAACCTTGGCCCCCAGCACTTTCACCGGCGACCTATCCCTTGGTGCCCAAACGCTAACGCTGCCCGACGCCGGCATCGCGCTACCTGGCCGATTGACCTTAAATCTTGCAGACCTACAAGACTCAGACCGCAGCCTCACCTTAATGGCCCAGGCTTTGGCGCTTGATATCACAGCAGCTACAGGCAATTTGGAAATAAACAGCAACGCCACCCAGGCAGATCTAACCCAAAACCTTCACGACCTGGTGTTTAACAGCCAACCGGCAAGCGCACTGCGGCTGGAAGATATAACCGGCGATGGCAATGCCCTGCAAATTCTCGATGGCAATTTTACCCTGAACCTGAGCCAGGGCGATCTCACACTGGCCGATGCCCTGCTAACCCAGGATCTCACCGACGACAACCTGCGCAGCGGAAAAATGTTAATAAACATTCAAAGCGGCAACCTCACCATTGCCGATGGTGCAAGCCTGCGCGCCATCAACACCCTTGATAGCAACACCAACGGCGGCTTGATTAACGACGACCAAACCGCCCTGCTGATTCGCCAGCTAGACACCACCGATACCGCCTACAACTGGCAGCTGGGTGATAACACATCCAACCTGCCGATCCTGATTGAAACCCAAGGCGGTGATCTGGTGTTTGATGTGTATAACGATGCACTGCTGGCCAACAATGCCCGCACACTCACGCTTAACGACAACGTACAGCTGCGCGCCTACAACCAGCTAACAGATCCGAACGATGGCACCTTTACCAATCGCACGGCAAACTTAAACAATGCATTGGTTGCGGCCAAAACCAGCCGCCGCATCACATTGCTAACCGAAGCTCCGGCAACCCCAACGCCGCCGCCTTCTCCGCCGCCATCACCTCCGCCGTCACCCACGCCCACACCGTCACCCAGCCCGCAACCGGCCGTTGACCTTGAGAGCGTCACCAACGATTCATCAAACGCGGCGCAAACCGAAGCGCTGCCACCGGCAACAGATAGCAACAGCACCACCTCTGTTGGGCAACTGCTGCAGCGGGCAGAAGGCGACTGCAATCAACCCAACCTGCAAGGCAACAGCCAGGCGCGCTGTAAAAATCAGGCCGCCATCAGCCGGTTTTTAAGCAGCCTGTTAATCGGTGGCCAATTGCCCACGCCCACACAACCCGGAAACAAACCATGAGCAACCACTTGCGCCCCCTGTTTATTGCCCTGGCATTTTTGATGCTCGCCACAACACCCAAGGTACACGCCCAGGCAGACGAGCAAGAGCTTGCGCAACTGCAGGTAAAAGCGTTGTTTTTATACAACTTTGCCAACTTCGTAGAATGGCCTGCAGATGCTTTCGCCGGGCCAGAATCGCCCATCCGCATGTGCCTATTTGGCGATATTCCCTTCGGAATATTTCTCGATGGCGTTAACGGCACCCCCATTGCAGATCGCACCCTGGCAGTGGTGCGCACCCAAGATAAAGCCGATATCGCCGAAGGCTGCCAGATATTATTTGTGGGCAATGACCAGCGCGCGCGGCTACCGGATTTCTGGAAAGACGTACAGTTTCTATTTGTACTGAGCGTGGGCGAGCAGGCAGGCTTTGCCGACAAAGGCGGTATCATCAGTATTTTCAGAACCAAAGATCAATACGAGTTTGATGTAAACATCAGCAACGCCATGGCTGCCGGCCTGTTTTTGAGTAGCGATCTCTTAAGCCTTGCCCGCGAAATTCACGAGAACACCCAAAGCCAATAATGCGAGCCATAAAGCGATTTATAAATCGGCTATCACTAAGGCAAAAGCTCTTTGCGATTGTCACCTCAAGCCTGCTGCTTACGATGATTTTTTCGTCGCTGGCGTTTGTTTACTATGATCGCTATCAAACCGAGCGCCTGATTGCCAATAATATTTCGCTGCTGGCCAACCTTACCGGCCAGCGCAGTTCAGCAGCCCTGGCATTTGGCGATAAAAAAGCACTGCAAAACAACTTGATGGCATTGGAAACACTGCCGGGGTTTATTAGCGCCTGTATTTATGATCGTGGGCACACCATTTATAGCGCGCGCCTCTCAAACAAATCGGCTTTTGCTTTTTGCCCTGCGTTAAATAACAACATGACACAACCCGGATACCGGCAGCTGCACCCCACCTTTTTGGATGTCACCGCGCCCATTCAGCGCAACAAAATTGACTACGGGCATATTCTCATTCGCTACAGCCTGGCAGAGGCCGAGCAACGCACCCGGGTGTTTGCCGGTGCTGCGCTGCTGATTTCTTTAATTTCAATTTCCTTCAGCCTGATCTTCTCGAACCGGCTGCAGCGGATGTTTGTGGCCCCAATATTCGATTTGAACTGGACCGCCGAGCGGGTAACCCACACCCAGGATTACGGCATCAGGGCCGAGCAACACTCGAATGACGAGGTTGGAAACCTCGTGCGCTCGTTTAACGGCATGCTGGATCTCATACAGGATAAACACATCAGCCTTACCGAAGTGGTATCCGAACTTGAAAAAACTTCGGAAGATTTAAAACACTACGCAAACGCCGCCGAGCAAAAAGGCGAGGAATTCCAGCAAATGCTCGCCGGTGCCAGCCACGATTTACGCCAACCCCTGCAGGCCATGGCAATTTTTGTGGATGCCCTTAAATCAACCGCCACGCAAGATCAGGCACCACTGGTGAAAAAGCTGGACCTTGCCATCGATAACATGAGCCAACTGTTTTCAAGCCTGCTTGATTACTCGCGCCTGCAAAGCAAACAAAGCCAGAACATCGAAAAATCCACCGTCAATCTCAAAGACCTGATCAACCGCGTATCGCACGAATTTGAAGCCATTGCCAACAATAAGAATTTGTCTATGCGGTTTAGGCTAGACAACCTGGCGGTGTTAAGCCACGAGGTCACCATAGAGCGCATTTTGCGCAACCTGCTGAGCAATGCCATCCGTTACACCAATGAAGGTGGCGTGCTCATTGCCTGCAGAAAGCGCGGCGAATTCATCAGCATTGATGTTTACGACACCGGCATTGGCATTCGGCCAGAATCCATGGAAAGTATTTTTCAAAGTTACTCGCAAGACAATAATCGCACGGAAGCCCACAAACAGGGCGTGGGGCTCGGGCTTGCCATTGTATTGCGGCTGATCAAGCTGCTGGGGTTCGACCTGGAGGTAAAATCCCGCGTGGGGCGTGGTTCGCTGTTTCGCATTCGCATCCCCGTGGCAGTTGCGCCACAAGCAACAGCTGCGCCCGACCCTGTGCTTAGCCTGCCACCAGACATCGCCCTAACCCAGCAACAGGTACTGGCCGGCCACAAGGTGTGCCTGCTTGAAGACGACCCCGCTATACAGCAGCAACTTTGCAGCCTGCTTGAAAACTGGGGCGCAGAGGTAGTGGCTTTTGGCTCACTCGATGAGTTGCGCCGGCAATTGCCTGCATTAAAGGCCGCCCCGCCCCAGCTTATTCTTACCGACTACCAGCTCGACGATGTAGACACCGGGCTGGACGCTGTAGACCTCATCAGGCTCACCTGTAACAGCACCCTGCCTGCGCTGTTCGTAACCGGCATTGAAGATACCGCCGAACTCGAATTACTGCGCGCCCAAGGCTACAGCGTGCTGAAAAAGCCCGTTAAACCCGCCAAACTGCGCGCCATGCTGAGCTTTATGATCACCCACGAAAGCGACCTGTAATCCGCCCCAGGCCACTTCCAACCCCGCCCTGCCCCTTCGCCCATGCCGTTCTGGCCCCGCAAGCCACCTGCTTGCACGAGATTTACGCACCCATAACGCACCATAAAAGCTCAATATAAATCACTAAAGATCAACAGTTGATCATTAGCAAGCATATCTTTACTATTAGGCGAGTGGAATTAGTCATATTAGATCAGATTTGACCATACAAATAATAATCGTCTGCATCTCTTTGACCATCAGCTACCCCCAAGGACAGGGACCGAGCGCAAGGCGGCAGGCAGCTTTCAGCCGCTGACTATTAAACCAATAAGAAACTCGAGCAACCTATGAAGAAATCGATTCTCGCATGCAGCATTGCCCTGCTGTGCGCCCAGACTGCGGTGGCTGCCAATACCTGGCAATCACTCAACCCGGGCGCCGGTGGTCAAATTCAAGACGTAGTGGCCGACCCCAACCAGGTAGACGTTGTCTATTTGGCTTCCGATATGGAGGGCGTGTACAAAAGTACCGACAACGGCGAAAACTGGCAGCCAACCGGCCAATTAAGCCACAACCGTGTGTATGCCGTGGCCGTGAAACCCGGCAACTCCGACCACCTGTTTGTGGGCACCCTGTTTGGCTTGCACACATCCACAGACGGTGGCGCAACCTATGATCTGATCGACAACACCAAGAACATCTCTTTTGGGTCGGTTGCTTTCAAGCCAGACAACGCCAATGTAATTATCGCAGGCCCCGGCTGGCGCGATGACCAGGATTTCATTGACAACTTCGGTGAAACCGCCAACGGCGAGGGCCGGGTGTTTGTATCCACAGACGGCGGCGCCAACTGGTCGGCCGTTACCTTCGATTCAGCCACCAACACCGATCGCAACATCTACAACATCACCTTCGACCCGGCCAACCCCAGCACCGTGTACCTGGGCTCAAACAAAGGCCTCTACAAAAGTACCGATGCAGGCCAAACCTGGGCCAAGGTGGAAAGCCCCACTAACCGCCCACGCAGCAAAGGCGTCACCCTGAGCCCCGATGGCAAGGTGCTCTACTCGGTATTTGCAGCCAACGACAACAACAACCGCGACTGGGTGCTCTACGCAACTCCTGCCGATAACATTAACTGGCAAGCGGTAGCGGCTGGCCTCAATTCCGGCAAGCGTTTCTGGTACCCGGAAATAGACCCGCGCTCCACTGCCACCGAGCACAAAGTCTTGCTGGGCACCGTTGGGGATCGCGAAGGCCTGTACGAAGGTACCTTTAACTGGAGCGGCGCCTCACTTTCAAGTTACAGCTGGTCGAAAATTTTTGGCGACTACAGCAATGGCAACTACGACATCGGCTGGGATTACGCGAGCCCGCCGAACGCCCGTTTCGCACACTACACCCCAACCACCGGCGGCTGGGATCGCGGCGTCTGGTCTACCAGCAACCAGGCCATGTTCTACGCCGATCACAACAGTGGCGACAACAGCTACAGCTGGGCCAACAAATACAGTAACCCCAACAACAGCATTACCGTTAACTGGTGGGGCGTAGATTGGCCTACCTACTCAGGTAAAGGCACCGAAAGTACCTACACCTACGACGTTGCCATACACGGCGACTACGTGATTCAGGGCCAGGCAGACAACGGCCTGGTAGAAAGCTGGGATGGCGGTTTTTCCTGGTCGAACATGCAGCACCGCCTGCCGGGCCTGAACCTCTCAGACGTGCAGGCGGTTGACATTGCCGATGCCTGGGGCACGCCCACGGTGGTAGCACAGGCAACCAGCGGTTACGGTGGCGGCGCCCACAACGGCCGCCTGTACGCCAAGAAACTCACCACCGCGTCACCCACCGATGTGTGGGTAGAACTGGCCGGTGGCCCGGCCGGTAAAGCCGGTGTACCCAAAGGCGTTTTGCGCGATGTTGCCGTCTCGCCGGCCAACCCCGCCAAAGTGTTTATGTTTTCTTCCAACTATGGCCTGTACATGCTGGAAGACATCGGCCGCGCGCTCGACTATCACCAGCAAGGTGAAGTACTCGATGCCAAGTTGATCTACCAAAGCGGTGGCAACGATACCGCCCGCAGTGCGCGCACCATTGCGCCCCACCCCACCGATGAAAACGTGGTGTTTTTCTCATCCACCGGTGGCGTACAAGGCGTATGGCGCGGCGAAGCACTAGAGGATGGCAGCTGGAGCTTTGAACAGGTATTGAACACCAGCGGCTGGGACGCTGAAGTACACGCCTGGGAGCACAACGGTACTGTGTACCTCATGAACTTTGCCAAAGGCGGCGGGCCAGACTTCAACGACGGCAACAACTGGCATGCGTTGCTCTCAACCGATGAAGGCCAAACCTGGACCAAAGTCTTCAATCCCGACATCGCCAAAACCGTGCGCCCCACCAGCAATGTTGCCTGGTGGGATGAAGTGAGCGACCGCTTTAACTTCTCGGCCAAAGGTGGCTCGGCGGCCTACGCCGACAAACTGGTTGTGGGTTACTACGATCACGCGCTGCAGCTCGGTTACGGCGTGTTCATGGGCACCATTCAGGGCGACGGCAGCGTCACCTGGGAAGACATCACAGCAGATCTGCACTTCAAAGGCCTCACCGGCACACGCTTTGTGGCCGAAGACGGTGTGATGAACCTCTACTCGGCCACGCCGGGCGCCGGTTTGTGGAAGCGCACAGTGGCGGGCGTGCAATTGCCCGAAACACCTGCAATGGCACCGGCGGGCGCCGACACCTTAAGTGCCTCGCTTAATGCCGATGACAACACCATCACATTAACCTGGGCCGACAACGCCAATAACGAACAAGGCTACCGCATAGAGCGCAGCAACGGCGGCGCCTTTAAAGTGGTAGGCCAGGTAGGCATGAACGATACCGACTACCTGGATTTCGACCTTGCAAGCAACACTGAATACACCTACCGCGTTGTGGCATTTAACGCAGCCGGTGTGGCCACAGCCTCAAACGAAGTAACCATTACTTCCGGCGAAGCCGATGGCGGCTCCGATGCCTGTGTAGCGGTAAACCTGCTGTCTAATGGCGATTTCGAAACAGGCGACATCTCCGGCGGCTGGAACCTCTACGCCAACACGGGCAAGGGTGCTGCGGCAACGGCCAATGTGGGCGCAGCTGCAGGCTTTAGTTCATCGAATGTAGCGCACATTGCCATTAGCGCACCTACCCATGAAAACGACGTGCAGTTTAAAAACACCGTCAACGGCCTTGATCAGGGCAAAACCTATGCACTGAAATTTACGGGCGCCTCAGAGGCCGTAAAAACCATCAAGGTGAAAATGCACTTGCCGGTAAGCCCGTGGACAAACGTGAAAGGGGAAGATGTCATTACCCTCACGCCAACCCCTCAGGACTTTACCCTGCTCTATACCCCGGCTGAGCAATTCGGCAATTTGAACCTAGGCTTCTTTCTGGGTACAGATGCATCCGACGTATGGCTAGACGATGTCAGCCTGATGCAGAAATGCGATCAGGGAATAACCCTGGCCGAGCCGAAAAACGTCACTGCCACACCCACCAGCCACAACAGCATTCAAGTGTCTTGGGATGCAGTGGCCGATGCAGAAACCTACGCCGTGCAATACCGTGAAAGCGGCGGCAGCTGGGTAGACGGCCCCACCATGGTTGCTAGCACCAGCACTACCCTCACAGGCCTCAATGCAGAAGCAAGCTACGAGGTACAAGTACGCGCACAAAATGGTGAGGTGCAGTCGGCTTACAGCACACCGGCAAGCGCAACCACCCCTGCCACCGGCGATAACGATGGCGATGGCGGCGACAACGGTGGCGGCACTGGTGGCGACAACGGCGGCGGCACTGGTGGCGATAACGGCGGCGGCAATTCCGGTTCAGGCCAAGCCTGTGACGTGCCCAACATGCTGACCAATGGCGACTTTGAAACCGGCGACACCAGCGGTTGGGACCTCTACGCAAACAGCAACAATGGCGCATCTGCCGATGCCAACATTGTCACTGACGCAGCCTTCGGTTCTGCCAACGCACTGCATGTACAAATTAATGCCACCACCACCGAAAACGACATCCAGCTGAAAAATACCTTCGGCACTTTGACACAGGGTGAAACCTACATTCTCACCTTCAAAGCCAAGGCAGCGGGTACCAAATCCTTCCCGGTGAAAATTCACCAGATCATGAGCCCTTGGGCCAATGTGAATGAAGGCGACACCATCAACCTCACCGACACCGTGCAGGAATTCAGCGTGCTCTACACGCCGGAATCTGACTTGGGTGCGCTAAATCTCGGCTTTTTCTTGGGCGGCGATGCAACCGACATCTACATCGATGACGTAAGCCTCAAAAGCTACTGTGAAAATGCCGTTGTACTTGCCAGCCCGAAAAACGTGCAAACCTCAGCCACTAGCCACACTGCACTGGCGGTTAGCTGGGATGCCGTAGACGGCGCCGAAAGCTACGATGTGCAATACCGCGAAGCTGGCGGCAGCTGGATGGCAGGCCCGGTGATGGTAACCACTACCACGGCTGCCATTGAAAACCTGACGGCTGAAACCACCTATGAAGTTCAGGTGCGTGCAAACGCAGGTGATGCAAGCTCCGACTACAGTGCACCACTCAGCGCTACCACTCCGGCGGCAAGCGGTGATGATGGCGACGACAACGGCGGTGACACAGGTGGCGACAACGGTGGCAACACTGGCGGCGACACCGGTTCAGGCCAGGCCTGTGACGTGCCTAATATGCTCACCAACGGTGACTTTGAAACCAGCGACACCAACGGTTGGGATTTGTACGTCAACAACAATGCCGCAGCTGTGGCTACCGGCACAGTGGTTGCTGAAACAGGCTTTGATTCCATCAACACCCTGTTGGTAGACATCAACACCTCCTTCGTTGAAAACGACATTCAGCTGAAAAACACCTTTGGCACTTTAACCCAGGGCGAAACCTACATCCTGACGTTCAACGCCAAGGCCACAGCCGAGAAAACCATCAAGGTGAAAATTCACCAAACCACAAGCCCTTGGGCAAATGTGAAAGAGGAAGATGCCATCACCCTCACCACGTCAGTGCAGGAGTACAGCGTGCTGTACACACCGGAATCTGATTTGGGGACGTTGAACCTGGGCTTCTTTCTGGGTGCAGACACCACCAACGTGTACATCGACGACGTAAGCCTGAAAACTTACTGCGCAGATGAACCCGTCGAACCGGTTGAGCTGGCAGTGCCTGCCAATGTGATGGCGCAAGCCGTTGATCACAGCTCGGCAACCGTCAGTTGGGACGCCGTGGCCGATGCCACCCACTATGCCCTGCAACAAAAATCCGGCAGCGATGCCTGGGTAGATGTTTCAACCAATATTGAAGCCACAAGCTTCACCGTAGCAGAGCTAATGGCAGAAACCAGCTACGAGTTCCAGGTAAAAGCCATCAACGCTGAAACGGAATCAGCCTTCAGTGCGCCCGCCAGCGTTACATTGCCGGCAGCACCCGCTGACGACAGTGATGACGACACAGACGGTGACACGGATGACGACACAACCGATGGCGGTGACGACAACACCGATGATCAAGGCGCAGACGAAAAAGACGACGAAAAACCCACCTTCGGTTGCTCCGTTGGCTCGGGCTCGGCGCTGGACCCTACCCTGCTGCTGATGCTGCTGATTGCCGGTGCGAACATCACGCGCCGCCGCATGAAGCGCAACAACTAACCCATTAAGGCCCGCCCGGGGTGTGCCATAGCACCCCGGCAATCCCTAAGCTTAGCCGGCATTGCCGGCTTTTTTTTGTGCAAAAAAAAGGGGGGCTTGCCCCCCCCAAAATAATTAAATGCCAAAGGCATGCGCCGTTAGAAATCGGCCATATCCGGCACACCAGCGGCTTGCTTTTTGTCGTCGGCTTTGTCTGCCACCATCACCTCGGTGGTTAACATCAGCCCGGCAATAGAGGCCGCGTTTTGCAGTGCCGTGCGCGTCACCTTGGCAGGGTCGATAATGCCCATTTCCAGCATGTCGCCGTAGGCTTCGGTTTGCGCGTTGTAGCCGTAGGTTTCATCGCTTGAGGCGCGCACCTTTTCCAACACCACAGAGGGCTCTACACCGGCATTGCGCACAATTTGCCGGAAGGGTTCTTCCATGGCACGCAACGCGATTTTAATACCCACTTTCTGGTCATCGTTGGCCGCTTTTAGCTCGGCTTTACGTACGGCGTCGGCCGCGCGCACCAGGCTAATGCCACCGCCGGGCACAATGCCTTCTTCAACGGCGGCGCGGGTGGCGTGCAGGGCATCGTCAACGAGATCTTTCTTCTCTTTCATTTCCACTTCCGTGGCAGCCCCCACTTTTATCACCGCCACACCGCCGGACAACTTGGCAATACGCTCTTGCAGCTTTTCCTTGTCGTAATCGGAAGTGGTGGCTTCGATTTCCGCGCGAATATGCGATACGCGCGCATCAATGGCTGCCTTGTCGCCGGCGCCATCCACTAAGGTGGTGCTGTCTTTGTTGATCACCACACGCTTGGCGCTACCCAGTTGCGAGAGTTCCACTTTTTCAAGCGCAAGCCCCACCTCTTCAGAGATCACAGTGGCGCCAGTGAGAATGGCAATATCTTGCAGCATGGCCTTGCGGCGATCACCAAAGCCCGGTGCTTTTACTGCGGCCACTTTTAAAATACCGCGCAGGTTGTTCACCACCAGTGTGGCCAGCGCTTCGCCTTCTACATCTTCGGCAATCAGAAGCAGCGGGCGGCCGGCTTTTGCCACGGCTTCCAGCACCGGCAGCAGGTCGCGAATGTTGCTGACTTTTTTATCACACAGCAGCAGGTAGGGGTTTTCCAGCTCCACCTGCATTTTGTCCTGGTTGGTAATGAAATAAGGCGAGAGGTAGCCGCGGTCGAACTGCATGCCCTCTACCACGTCTAACTCGTTCTCAAGGGATTTGCCCTCTTCCACGGTGATCACGCCATCGCGGCCCACCTTATCCATGGCCTGTGCCAAAATGTTGCCGATATCTTCATTCCAGTTGGCAGATACCGTACCCACCTGGCCGATGGATTTACTGTCGTTACAGGGCTTGGCTAAAGGTTTCAGGGATTCAATGGCCGCCTTCACGGCTGCATCAATACCGCGCTTTAAATCCATGGGGTTCATGCCTGCGGCAATGGCCTTATGGCCTTCACGCACCAGGGCCTGCGCCAATACGGTGGCCGTGGTGGTGCCATCGCCTGCAACATCGGCAGTTTTTGAAGCCACCTCTTTCACCATTTGCGCGCCCATGTTCTCAAATTTATCTTTGAGGGTGATTTCCTTGGCAACCGACACGCCGTCTTTGGTAACCCTGGGGGCGCCAAAGCTTTTCTCCAGCACCACATTGCGCCCCTTCGGCCCAAGGGTTGCCTTTACGGCATCGGCCAGAATATTCACACCCGCCAACATGCGCTCGCGGGCATCTTTGGAAAAGCGAATGTCTTTTGCACTCATGCGGCTTTCTCCTGTGCAACATCTTCTTCAATAATGGCGAGAATGTCTGACTCTTTCAGTACCACCAATGGCTCGCCATCCACTTTAATTTCAGAGCCTGCATACTGGCCAAACAACACGCGGTCGCCCACTTTTACTGCCAGTTCACGCAGCCCGCCGTTGTCTTGCAGGGCACCCTGCCCCACGGCCAACACTTCGCCCTGGGTGGGTTTTTCAGCAGACTTTTCAGGAATCACAATACCGCCGGCAGAGGTGGTTTCCGCCGCCAGGCGCTTGACGACCACGCGGTCGTACAGGGGTTTGAAATGCATAGGAATTCCTCCCACAAAAATACAAAAAAATGCATACATGAAAGGATGGTGTCGGAAGTGTGTCCTCTACCTCCAAGGCGCAAAATAGGCGCGCACAATGGAATTTCAAGGGTGTTACGGAAAGAATAAATAATATTTTTTAGTTATAAAAAAACTGAAATTTATGCTCTTGCAAATGGATTTACTCTCTAACTATAGTTATTAGCAAGCCCTGCTTTTAGCCATGTTTTAGCGGGTTTGAACCGCCGGGAGAATCGCCTATGCACCAAGCAACCTTTCACAGAACCTTGGCAGACTACTTCAGAGACAGGCTGCACCATTTGGCGGGTGAGGCCCCCGCCCGCCCCCAAACCGATACGCTCTGGTATTTGGGCAGTATGATGGCGCGCCTGGGTGATAGCCGCGAGCTGTTCAGCTATGAAGACGGCCAGCTGGATATACGGCCACTGGCACTGCTCTACCAGGATGCCCGCGATACCCAGGCCCACTGGGAGCGCTGCCAACTGCTGCGGCAACTGGGCGATCTCGCCATGTTTTTGGGTGCGCTGTTTCCCGCAAGTTTTAGCCGCCGGGGTATTGGAAAGGATTACGTGATTGGTATGGGCACCAGTGCCTACGACTACCTGGCAGATCACGCCAGCAGTAACCGCCATATTTTTTCTGAGCTGGCCAGCAGGTTTGCCAAATTACTGGAACTGGTGGCCAAGGCCTGCAATCGTGAAGCCGGGCTTTCTGCCGAAGACTTGCTGATTATTTACGATCGTTATCGCACAACCGGCGACCCGCAGCTGGCGCGCCAACTGCGGGCTCTGGGCCTTGCCCTGCCCGCTACAGAACAACTGCAATAGCTTGGGCGAAGGGTTTAACGGCAACACATGCACCTAGCCGCGAAAATCGGCAATGGCATCGGCCAATAGCGACAATGCCGGCGTTAATGCCAGCGCGATGTTGGCCGGGCTGCCGAATTGCTCGCGCGCCTGCTGCTGGGGTGCAAGCTCCAGTAAAAAGCCCCCGCCACTGGATTCACCGGCAATCAAGAGCGTGAGATTATCCTGTACCCGCAATTGGGTTTCATAACCCGGGCGCAGGCGAAAGCCGTCGTTCGCCAACTGCTCGAGCAGACGATCTTGATGCAGCAACCGCTCCGTTAACGCCAGGGTTGCCTCACTGGTGGCGCGGCCATCCACAATAATTTGCGCACCGCCAACGTAGCTGGCCTCTTCAAGGGTTGCCGTAGGCGGCAGGCGGTCGGCATCAAAGTGCAGCGCCACAATGGTACTGCCCGCGTTTACAGCGGCCGTTAGCAAGGCATCGTAAGAGGTGTAGGCGGTATCGAACTGGGCTTTGTCTTCAATCTTGCCCGACACCAGGCGCGCCTCTACCTTTGCAATATGCACCACCAAATTGCGCGCGCGCAATTGTTCGGCGAACACTTCAGCGGCAGGGTCTATGTAATCGCGCTCGCGCCCTTCGGCGCCGGCGGAAGATTCACCATAGTGATCGGGCAGGGTGTGGTCTGTGGCAATCACCACATCCACATTGGCCATAGAGGGCAAAGGAGCCAACGCCAAGGGATCGGGGGTATCGGGCGTATCCGCTGTGCCACCGCCCCCGCCCTTGCAAGCGCTCAAACCTGCAGCCAGCATTACGCCTAAAACCAGCATGGCCAACTTGCGCCCCCGGGTGCGTGCAAACTGTGTGGGTAAACATCCAAAGTTCATACAAACATTCTCCTCGTGGCCGCAGTACGCGGCCATATTCTGTGTGGTAATAGTGGTTAGAAACTACGGCTTGGCGTGCGATACTTTGGGCTCTGCCCCATCCAAAGGCACCCATTGGCCACCCAGCACGGCGGCCGCGTTACGGCCTTCGCGGGTGAGCAAAAAGAACGCCGGTGTGCGCCTTGCGGGCCGCGCTGTCACATATTCAGGCGCGCTGCTAAGGCGCAATACCGGCAGTGACGTTGCAATCTCCAGCTGTTCAGCCTCGCCTAAAAAGTGTGAATAACCCTCGGCCAACAAGCGCAGGTAGCGGGCATCAGTTAGGGTAAGTGTTGTGCCAGCCTTTAACGGGTAGGGTTTGCTTGCGGCATAGGTAAGCCCGCTGGCATCTATAACCTGATAGCCGCCAAAGGGTTTCAAATCACCCACCTCGCCCACAAAGCCTGCGCCCGGGTTATAGATTGATTGCTGCACACCTATGTCTACGCGGTAGGCGTGCTTACCTGCCACCTGCACATCGCGCAGCAGCACATCAAATAATGCGTTGTCTTCGTTTTCAGGAATCGCCCAATAGCGTGCCACCGGCACACTTTGGTAGCTGCCATCGACAATGGCATCCAGTGCCGCCTGCAGCATAAGCACGTTGGCCGCGCGCGCAGTTTGACGGTTAGGATCTTGATAGTTGCCGCCCGATTCAATCAACACGGTGGCAATGTTCATGGCGGAAAAGGTATCGCCAAAGGCGCGCACGGCATAGGTGTCGTCGTAGCGGCCCACCTGTTGTTGCAAATTTTCTGGCAGCGCTTGCAACATGGTGGCAATAAGTTGCATGGCCTTGTCGCGGCTGGGCGATGCAGATTTTGCCTCATCAAAGGCGGGGGCCAATACCGAAATAGTGGCCGGGCGCCCGGCCACGCCGAGCCTGCGATCCTGATCGTGCAGGTTAAAACCGATGTGCGGCTTAAACATTTTTGCCTGCGCCATCAGCAAGCGGCCTTCCGGGGTTTGCAGCGCGCGGGCATCGCGGTTGATATCAATGCTCTGGGCGTTATGGCGGCGAAATTCTTCTGCGCCATCGGGGTTTAACATGGGGATAATGCGCAGGCTGATTTTCTCGCTAATCTCGGCCCAGCGCTCGGCGTGCTCGGGCGCCAGGAGTTGCGCTAGCAAGTCCATCACCGCGGCTGTGGCTGTGGGTTCGTCACCGTGCATTTGGGTCCACATCATTACGCGCGTGGGGCCTGAGCCCAACTGCAGCGCACTGATGCTACGCCCTTCAAAAGACTCACCTATTTGCGCTACCTTCACGCGCGGGTCTTTTGCGAAGTGCGAAAGCCAAGGCGCGATATCGGTATGGGTAATTTGCCAATGGTTTAAATCGGGCAAAGGTTCAGCAGCATTTACCGCCTGCCCCCAACATGGCGCGCCCAACAGGCCACACAACACTAACGCTAGCGCTCGCTTCATAAATTCCCCCGCTCAAAAGTTCAGGGGCACAAGGTGCCAGATTACGCCAGAAGTACAAGCCGCAACCTATCGGTACAACCGATATCAGGCTCTAACGGCCGACCAACACGCGGCTGGATGCACGGGGCTCGTCTATGCTTACCACACCTCTAAACACACCACCCGAAACGAAGATCAGCCCGTGCCCAGTATTCCCGGTTACCAATTTAAAAACTTGCTTGGCGGTGGCGGCTCAGCGCAAGTGTGGTTGGCGCAGCAACAATCACTAGACAGGCCTGTGGCCATCAAAGTACTTGCTAACTCGCTTGTTAACGACGTAAATTGCCAACAGCTGTTCGCCCATGAATCGCGCCTGATTGCCCGGCTGAATCACCCCAATATTGTGCAGGTAATCGAGCAGGGCCAAACCGAGGCAGGCGAGCCGTTTTTTGTAATGCCCTATGTAAAAAGCATCACCCTAACAGCAATACTGGCGCGCGCCGATGTGGCGCTTACCCGCAGGCTGGACATTCTGATTCAACTCGCAGCAGCACTGGCCTACGCCCACCGCAACGGCGTAATTCACCGCGACATCAAGCCCGCCAACGTACTGGTAGATTACGAGGGCCATGTACGCCTAGTGGATTTCGGGATTGCCGGTTTTTTTGCGCTTGAAGATGATCTGGTAGCCGGCACCCAGGCCTATATGGCACCGGAGCAACACCAAGGCATTTCACACACCAGCATACAAAGTGATTTGTTCAGCTTCGGCATGCTCATGCACGAGTTACTCTACGGCCTAAGGCCGGATGCAGAGCTTGCCAGCCAAAAAATTGAAGCCCTGCACATGCACCAGCCACGCTTGCGTGGGCTCTACCCGCTCATCACACAATGCCTGGCGCCAAACCCGACCCTAAGGCCTGGCTCTGCGCTGGTAATACGCGAGCAGCTCTTATTGGCCGCTGCCGGCCAACACCTTGGGGGCAATCGCTGGGGGCTTGAAACAGAGCGCGACCAGTTACCGGCCAACTACACCCTCCTTGATGTGCTGAAAGAAAACCCCGTGAGCTCGACCTATTTGGTGAACGACCCAAACAAAGGGCGCCTGCTGGTCATTAAAAAACAACCCGCCAACCAACAAGATCGCGCGGCCCGCAGTGCCGCCAAGCTCACCCAAATCAAACACCCGCACATTGCGCGGCTGTTTGGCACCGGCAAAAACCAGCGAACGTTTATCAGCGTTACCGAATACCTGCCCGCCGGCAGCCTTGAAGATCGCCTGGCGCAGGCACTTGCGCCCGCCCAATGGCAAAGCCTTGCCCACCAGATTTTCAGTGCCCTGGCCTGCGCGCACAGCTACGGCTTAGTGCACGGCAACTTGCGCCCGGGCAACATCATGTTTGCCAGCGACGATCACCTGAAGCTCTGTGACTTCGGCTTCGCGCCCCACCGCGATGGCCCAAGCCCCTACCAACCCAATGAACCGGCATCGCCCAGCGCCGACTTATACAGCGCGGCTGCGGTACTGTTTGAAGCACTCACAGGTCACTTGCCAAAGGGTGGATTGCTAAGAATTAAAGATCGCTGGCGGGTACGCCACTATCCGCTACTGGGGCCGCTGCTACTTTCGCTGCTCCATAAAAAGCCCGCCAAACGGCCCGCCAGCGCAAGCCAGGTGGTTGACCAACTAAGCCTTGGCGCGGATCAACAAGCTACAGTGATCTCTGACTGAATGGCTAAGAACCGGGCGAGCGGGCACATGGCAAGTGTGGATCGGGGCTCGCCACATCGGCCAATGTCCCGCCGGCAAACCCCTGGCGGCTCGGCGGTCAGCGATGCGGCGCGTCAGCGCTATGGTCATCGTTGGCACCCACGCCAGGCGGGGACGGCCACACCAGTCCGCCAGCAATGGCTGCCAGCAGCATGAGCTGGCTGCTCGCCAATAACAGAAAAATACCGATGGGGTGACCCGGTACCCCTTGTGCCAACAAATACGCCAGATAGGCCGTGGCCACACCGTTGACCAACAGCGCACCGCGACGCGCGAATGAACGGCGGCACCACAAGCCCGGAATGCACAAGGCATTCAACAGGCCCATCGCGGCGAGCACCAGGCCCGGTAACAACAACCCCAGCAGGCGACCACCGTCGGCGCCTGCCATGGGCCACACGGCGCGCAGATGCCCCCAGGCACCGGCAAAAAAGAACAGCGCGAGTAACAGCCCGCCAACGGCGGCGAGCCGGTACAAATCATTGACGGCCGGCGTGGCGCCTTGTTTCACACCCTGCTCAACCTCGTCAGTAACCGACATCGCGCTCTCCGATGGTGACCAGACCGCACTCGTAAGCAAACACCACCGCCTGGGCGCGATCGCGCAGGCCGAGTTTTGACAGCAGGCTGGACACGTGGGTTTTTACCGTGGCGGCGCCAATCTGCAACACCTCGGCAATTTCGGCGTTGCTCTTACCCTCCGCCAGTGCAGTGAGCACCTCCTGTTCGCGGCCCGTGAGCCGTTCAAGGCGCTCAGCCAACGTGTTGTTGATGCCACTCGGCTGGCTGAACTGCTGAATCAACCGCTGGGTGATGCCCGGCGCCAACATGGCGCCGCCGTCGGCGACGGTGCGCACGGCCTGAACCAGGCTTTCGGGCGGGATATCTTTGAGCACAAATCCACTGGCACCGGCGCGCAGCGCCCGGTAGACGTATTCGTCCGGATCAAAGGTGGTGAGGATAATAACCCGGCAGCTGCCGCTGGCGTGGGCCAGGATCTTTTCCGTGGCTTCGAGCCCATCCATCGCCGGCATGCGGATATCCATGAGAATCACGTCCGGCTGATAACGGCGCGCCGCCTCCAGCGCCTCGAGCCCGTTGGCCGCTTCGGCTACCACCTCGATATCCGGCTCGTGTCCCAGTACCAGCGCGAATCCGCGCCGTACCAGCGCCTGGTCATCCACCACCATCACCCTAAGCATCCTGATCTCCGTGTAGCCGGGGCAGGCGGGCGCAGACTTCGAAACCACCCTGGCGCGCGGCGCCGGCAGAAAAATCGCCGCCCAACAATGAAACCCGCTCGCGCATACCCGCGAGGCCGTGACCGGGGTTGGCGGCCGGCAGCGGGCCCCGGCCGCTGTCGCGCACCGTCACGCCGACGGCCGTTGCGTCCCCGGTAATGTCTACCGCGACCTGCACACCCGGGCCGGCGTGCTTGATCACGTTGGTGAGCGCCTCCTGCACCAGCCGATAAACCGTCAGATCGAGCCGCGCCGGCAAAACCGCAAGATCGCCACGGGTGTGCAGCGTCACCGCAGGTCCCACCGCATTAACCTGGGCGATCAGCGCCGGCAAATCCCGCACGCCCGGCTGGGGTGCGAGCGCAAGCCGCTGCCGCTCGGGCCGCAATACATTTAACAGCTGGCGCATCTCCGCCAGGGCCCGGCGGCCGGCCTGCTCCACCGCCGCCATGGCCTCGGTGGCCGCCTCGGGATCTGTGCGCGCAACGGTTCTGGCAGCGCCGGCCTGCACGGTCATGAGGCTGAGTTGGTGCGCCACCACGTCGTGCATTTCGCGCGCAATGCGCGAGCGCTCTGCCGCCACCGCGCGCTCCGCCTCGGCGTGTTGTTCGCGCTCCAGGTGGCGCGCCCGCTCTTCCAACAAACGCAGGTACTCGGCGCGAAAGCGCAGGCGTCGCCCCAGATACCAAACGCCCACCACCATCACCACGGTCATGGTGCCGCCTGCGGTCAGCGGGTTGAGCAGCGCGCGATCGAGCAATACGAACATCACCGACGCCGCCACGCCCAACAGGCTGGCATTTTTCTGCGCTTCATAGCGACCGAGGCTGTAGAGCGAAAACGCCATGGCCACCAGGCCCTTTACCGGCGTGGCGAAATACACCAGCACCGACGCCGCCATCACCACCGCATGCACCTGCCACGGGTGACTGCGACGCCACAAGAGTGCGAGGCTCGACAGAAACGCCAATTGCGCCGCCGCCAACCCTGCAAAGCCATTGAGCGACAAGGTTTCACCGTCACCGACAGACCAGAGCGCTGCGGTCAAAAGCCCGGCCAACAGAGCAATGAGCACATCGGCGAGCTGCGGCCAGCGCACAAGCGGCCCGCGCAAGGGCTGCCACACAGCGCGCAAACCGGCTGCGGGCGGCGCACCGACCGGTACGGCATTAACGCCGGCACTGGCCGTGGAATGGGAGCGGGAAGAGTCCGTCATGCAGGCATGCTAAACCAGACACCGCACAGTGTCATGCCACCCGGGGTGGAGCATGCACCTTGCCATCTCCTCCTTTTGGCGGAGGCCCGTGTCCGGCCTCTGGCCGATGTGCGCAAACCACCGAGCGCGCACCATAGGCGGCACTGATGCCTACGCAAACCAGGAATAACCCAATGACTGATATCACCCTGCAAAGCCCCGCGCAGCCGCGCCTCCAGATCGACCGGTTGCTGCCCATGGCCGTTACCGGCTGGTTCTCTCTCGCCGCCCTCGGGCATTTTATTTTCTGTGCCTACATCCTGATGGTGTTCTTTCCGCCCGTTGCCGAGCATGGCATGGAAGGCCTGAAAGGCATGCACCTGCCCTCGGGCTTTAAAGAAGGCGATTTCCTCGGCAACCTGGCCGCCATCAGCCACGTGCTGCTCGCGTTTATCATTATTGGCGGCGGGCCCGTGCAACTGATGCCCGCCGTGCGCCGCAATTTCCCGCGCTTTCACCGGACGCTGGGCCGCGCCTACCTGCTGGCGGCGGTGCTGTCGGCCCTCGCCGGTTTATACATGACCTGGACCCGCAGCCCCATTGGCGACGCGTTATCGAAAATCGGCATCAGCGGCGATGCCATTCTCATTCTGGTGTGTGCTTACATGACGGTGAAACACGCCATGGCGAGACGCCTTGCAGAACACCGACGCTGGGCTATGCGCCTGTTTCTGGTGGCCAGTGCAGTGTGGTTCTTCCGCGTGGGGCTGATGGGCTGGATCATGCTCACCGGCGGTGCCGGCATCGATTTCGAAAGCTTTACCGGGCCCTTTCTCTACTTCCTGGGCTTTGCGCAATACCTGCTGCCACTGGCCATGCTCGAATGGTATTTCTACTGCCAGCGCGGCGTCCACGCCCGCGTGAAAACCGCGTTCGTTGCGACCTTGAGTGTGCTGACGGTGTATATGGCGGTGGGTATTGTGGTGGCCACCGCGGGTATGTGGTTGCCGCGCATGGTTTGAGCACCGCCCCCAGATTGAACTGGCTTTTGGGGGCGCTGGCCGCGCAAGCCCCGACACTATCGTGAACGGGATTGCGTGGGCTACCACAAACTGGCCAGCAACCCTGCCACGAGCCAGATAACGGCCAACTACACCCTGCGTGAATTACTGAAAGAAAACCCCGTGAGCTCGACCTATTTGGTGAACGACCCAAACAAAAGCGCCTGCTGCTCATTAAAAAACAACCCGCCAACCAACAAGATCGCGGCCCGCAGTGCCGCCAAGCTCACCCAAATCAAACACCCGCACAGCAAGCCAGGTGGTTGACCCACTAAGCCTTGGCGCGGATCAACAAGCTACAGTGATCTCTGGCTAACCTACCGGGGATTCAGGCCTAATTATAGAAGCTGGGCACTCTGCCACCGCACAGTTAAGAATGCAGGCAATAGGCAAGCACAAACAATTGGCATGAACAACTGGCATGAACAAAGAACCTATGTTGCGCAGGGCGTTGCGCAGAAATATAAAATAATAAAGAGCTGAAATCGTTGGCCTAAACCCACAAGGCGCGGGGCAAATTACCCGCACCTTTTGCCTATTGTGCTGCACGCCCAACAACCACGGGAAAAGGCCTTACAAACCTAATCTAACTCAGCTTCCTGGCCGGATTGCTCAGTTAACGCCGCGCTCAGCCGCAGCTTACTTTGGGCGCATTTTGCGCGAAAATGGGAGCGACAGCGACCGCGCAAAAGGTGCACAAAGTAAACTGTCGGCTGCAGTGCCTTGTTACGTGCTTGACTCAACTACAGAGCTCGCTACTTCCAAGGCCTCGGAAAAACCATCTGTACAAGAGCTAAAGGAATACAGAGTGAGTATGGGGCCACCTACCCAGAATCTTCGGATATACCAAATTCCAGTTTCACCATTAGCGCCCTCATAAGCACCAACTCTGCACACCCAATAGATACTATTGAATTTTCCAGACGAATGAAATTTCGTTGTATCGGGGTCATCAATAAAGCCATTTTTGAATGAAGCGATAAAATCTTCACCACTCTCATACGGCCAGCTATCTTTGGAGATTAACTCTCCTATTTTTACATTATCTTTGTAAATCACACTACCCTGCACGACCCAACTTTCAGGTAACGTGACCGAAATTTCATCGGCAGCGCTTGCTGAAACAAAAAATATCAAAACATATGCGAGTATCGATTTCATGGTAATGACACGTAACGCCGCGGTCACCGGCTTGTCCGGTGCAACGCCTTGTTAGGCCCTCGATTTGCTCTCTTATATTTTTCTTGATACATGCGTCGTTGCTTTGTAATTTCGTACAGCACTATTCCAGTTGTTGTACCTAGATTTAGACTTTCAATCATTCCAAACATAGGTATGGATACACAAAACGCACTTCTTTCAACAGCAAGGTCGCTAATGCCTCTCGACTCATTACCAAACCATACGGCTAGTTTTGGGTGAGTATAATCAGCTTCATGTAATACAAAATTTTCCTTACCTTTAATATGAGGAGAAGTTACGACAGACGTGTATCTATTTTTCTCTAAGTGCTCCAAGCATAGCTCTGTACTGTCGAATCTTTTAACAAAACTCCATTTGATTGCAGACACGGAGGTCTTAGATAGAGATTTTCTATCTCTCATATCCTCCCAATCATCGGGCAGCGCATTCCTTGGATCTACGATGTAGGTTTTTTCTACCCCAAGAGCGTTAACGTTCCGGATGACAGTGCCAATATTCTTTATATCCATAGGATATTCGAGAACTGCAATTAGATTCTTGCAGCGATAAGGTTTAATCTCATCGGCCCTTTTTCGAATATCCGTTCTCTGATCGTTCATAGCATAATATTTCTATATTGGCCTAACGCCCGGTTTAGGGGCGGCCGCAGCGCTAGCGTAGGCCGTCCCAGCCGCGTTTTTTGCGGCGACCCTAGAACCGCTTGTTATGCGCGACCTAGTTACGCACTGCCCTTTGTTAATATTGACTTACCTGTGGCCCACTACTTTTGAGCTAACATTGCCACCACCTAGCAGA
Source organism: Simiduia sp. 21SJ11W-1 (assembly GCF_024138675.1). Lineage (NCBI taxonomy): Bacteria > Pseudomonadati > Pseudomonadota > Gammaproteobacteria > Cellvibrionales > Cellvibrionaceae > Simiduia > Simiduia sp. 21SJ11W-1. Next base: position 2,627,555 of record NZ_CP090959.1, read on the forward strand.
GCAAGACAAGCCCTTAGTAAACCTGAGAATGTACCACTGAATTTTCTAAGGCGCTCTTTGACGCCAACCCTTTCTTGACTACGAGGTTACCAGCGATGGGCGCTACTCACCAATCTTTGTTCCATCTGTACTTCTTGGATCCTCCCCACTTCGATGCCTTGTTGATCATGACTACGAAGTAAGTTGTGTGCCATCATTCTCAGGATTTCGCTTTTCCGCATAACGCCCGGTTTAGGGGCGGCCGGAGCGTCAGCGTAGGCCGTCCCAGCCGCGTTTTTTGCGGCGACCCTAGAACCGCTTGTTATGCGCGACCTAGTTACGCACCGCCCTTTTTTTATTTAGCCCAACTTACAGGCCAATAATTCTTAAATTAACACTGCCATTGCCTGGCAGCGCAAGAAAAGCCCCTAACAAAGGTGGCCTTACAACAATATCTTTTAAAAAGAGTTCTCTTTGACGCCGAACTTATCTTGGCTACGAAGTTACCAGCGATGAACTCCCTTAACCAATTCTTTATCCGCACTTCTTGGAGCCACCCCACTTCGACGCCTTTTTGTTCATGACTACGAAGGAATTTGTGCGCCACCACTCTTAGGATTTCGCTTTTCCGCATAACGCCCCGAGCAGCCGGCCAGAACCGTAGCGAAGCGAAGGTTATGGATCGGCTGGCTTGGCTTGTTATATTTAGTTTTTACACCTGTAGGCCTTGCCGATACCAGTAGTATTTGTTGTTCCCATAGATCCATATGCGCTGCTGTTTTTTAGATCTTGAACATGTACAACATTTGCACCAAGCCTGTAGGCTTCATTACGAAGTTCATTCCTAGCTCCAACAACAAGGTTTTCATTTGATGTAACGTCCCCTGTAAACCAATTGCCTTGTGAGCCAACCACCTCACCAAGAAACTCACACTTTGATCTATCAGGAGCCTCATTTACCAGCTCGACCCTATCCGCACCCGGAATAGTTTTGCTAGCGGAACAACCGCATAGAATCAAAGCGAATATAGAAACTGCTGGTGTAAGTGTAACTAACTTCATTTTTTTCTCCGATTTTTGGTTTGAAATATAACGCCGGTGGCAAGGGCGAGCGAAAGCGAGTCCCGCGGCGATAGCCGCGAATTGGCCACCCTTGTTATGCATTAACAAGACTCCGCCCTATATATTTTTTGATCATTTAAATTCACACCAAATGAACAGCTATACTTATTTTCTGGTGTGACGCTGCACTCTAAATTACCCTGATACTTAGTGAGCGTACCATCATCCCAGCACTCATTATGTGTTGATTCTGTTGTGATTTTTTTATACAGCCTTTCTGCAGCTTCACCGTCTAAGAAAATGTTGAACCCATCTACGCTGGGATTATCATTTTTATCAATAGGATCACCCCAAATGTAATATTGGCCTTCCATTTTGCTCGGATACTCCCCCGCAGAGAAAGTGAGCATCGGAAACAATAGCAGGATTATAAATAGTCTCTTCATATTGCATAACGCTGAGTGCAGCGGCAGTTTGTGGAGTGGTGTTTTGTGCTAGTGTAGCGACCTGCACAAAAGAAGCCACGGAACAAACTGTCCGACTGGCACGATTTGTTATGAGTGTTAAACGACAACATTACAGGCCTCGCATTTACCCGTGCCGAATTTAACATTGGGGTCTAGTTTCGTAGCGCAGTTGGGGCAATGGATTAATTCACCATCATCCGTGTCGGAGAACCACCAATAATACGACGGGTAATAGACAGACAGTCTTTTTGCAACAGACATACCTTCGACATTCACCTGACTATTTTTATTTATGAGCTTTTCTTTTGCATACTCTTCATATTCTCCGGAATTTAACCATAAGTTGTATAGTGACTGGAATATTCCATACCAACTCGCAATGTCATCAACTAATTTTAAATCTAATTTTAAAATTTCCGGATCTATTTCATTTTTGCAGCTAAAACAGTGAATTGGGTTATCTGTCAATATATCCACAAGTACAATAGATGTGATTTCTTTGCAATCACATTTCTCTATCTCTGTCCAAGGTCTAAGTTTATCGTAGCTGCTCATATGAACTCATAACGCCCAGCGCAGGCGCAGCCAGCGCGGAGCGCATTTTGTGTTAATGTTTGAGCGCCAGCGAGTAACACAAAAGGTGCGTAGCGTTGGCTGTCGCTCTGCCGCTGTTTGTTATGTTTTACCGGTTCAGGGCTGCCAGTGGCACACTGATGTCCACTGCCCTGGAGTCACTTAAAAATTTTCTATTCGTAGTAATCACCCAGCCGTTTTGGTGTTTGTTTGATACACCATATTCTCTTGCAACTTCCACCGGAAACTCCAATGCCTTTTTAATTGCTCCATTCTCGGTGAATAAGACAACAACCAAAAAGTCAAAATCCCAAGAGCGAATAACGTTGAGTTGTGTAGTAAGTGTTTTCTTAATCTTTCTAGACTTTACTTGGTAAAGAACACCATTCTCGCTCTGTATATCTGCGCTACTACCAGAAATTTCTAGGAGCCGCCCACCATAGTGTTTATGAGCAAGGAATTCAGCGTACTCACCTACGATGTTACTTGTACGACCGAGAGCATCCGCTAGCTTGTTGGAGTATTCATTAAATTTTTTCCACAAATGGATAACATCATCCACTACGCCATCTCCGAAACATAACGCCCGGTTTAGGGGCGGCCGCAGCGCCAGCGTAGGCCGTCCCAGCCGCGTATTTTGCGGCGACCCTAGAACCGCTTGTTATGCGCGACCTAGTTACGCACCGCCCTTTGTTAATATTGACTTACCTTTGACCCACTACTTATGAGCTAACATTACCACTACCTAGCAGAGCAAGAAAATACACCTAGAAAATGTGAGCATACAACGCTATTTTCTTAGGCTGATCTTTGGTGCCTACATTTTCTTGACTACGAAGTTACCTACAACGGGCCAGCCTAATCAATTCTATTTTCAGCCTTACTTCTTCGAGCCACTTCACTTTGACTCCGCGCTGATCATGACTACGAAGTAATTTGTGCACCATCATATTCAGGATTTCGCTTTTCCGCATAACGCCCGGTTTAGGGGCGGCTGCAGCGCCAGCGTAGGCCGTCCCAGCCGCGTTTTTTGCGGCGATCCTAGAACCGCTTGTTATGCGCGACCTAGTTACGCACCGCCCTTTGTTAATATTAATTTACATTTGGCCCACTATTTTTGTACCAACATTGCCACTACCTAGCAGAGCAAGAAAATACACTTAGAAAATGTGAGCATACAACAATATTTTCTTAGGCTGATCTTTGGTACCAAGACATTCTTGACTACGAAGTTACCAACAATGGGCTAGCCCAATCAATTCTATTTGCATCCTTACTACTTTGAGCCACTTCACTTTGACACCGCGCTGATCATGACTACGAAGTGATTTGTGCGCCATCATTCTCAGGATTTTGCTTTTCCGCATAACGCCCGGTTTAGGGGCGGCCGGAGCGTCAGCGTAGGCCGTCCCAGCCGCGTTTTTTGCGGCGACCCTAGAACCGCTTGTTATGCTCGACCTAGCTACGCACCGCCCTTTGTTAATATTAATTTACTTTTGGCCCACTATTTTTATACCAACATTGCCACTACCTAGCAGAGCAAGAAAATACACTTAGAAAATGTGAGCATACAACACTATTTTCTTAGGCTGATCTTTGGTACCAAGATTTTCTTGACTACGAAGTTACCAACAATGGGCTAGCATAATCAATTCTATTTGCATTCTTACTACTTTGAGCCACTTCACTTTGACACCGCGCTGATCATGACTACGAAGTAATTTGTTCGCCATCATTCTCAGTGTTTCGCTTTTCCGCATAACGCCCGCAACAGCCGGGAGCGTAGCGAGTCGGATGCTTGCGTTTGTTATGCATTTACTAAAATTCACACTGCCTTAAATCATAATTGTATCTACCGCCTTGATCCAAACATCGATCAATAGGCAACTCAAAAACTGCGATATAAATCAAAAACAATCCATTAATAATTGCAATTAAACCGCAAGCAAATGCGGGCCACCCACGAATGTAACTTGTAGGTTTACTAAAGGGATACATTGACCGTGCTATTTTACGCTTGTAGCACCACCAAATGCCCACACCAATCATAATAAGAGCAAGAAAAATCACTAAAACTACTTCTTAGGTTTTTAAGTATTGATGCATAACGCCCGCAACAGCCGGGAGCGTAGCGAGTCGGATGGTTGCGATTGTTATAGGGCATTTAGCTTTTTGGCTGCACAAATATGGCAACACCTTTTAGCCTTGTGTAGGTATCCCCCCTGCTTACACCCACAGCATTGCCTGTGGCGTACGCGCTACTTCCATTTACGGTAGCGGTTGCTGAGCCATAGCTAGTAACGACCACGGGCCTATCTCGCTCTTTGATTTCGGTGAGGATAACACCATTTGCGCCCACTTTTGCAGCTTCCTCCTTTAGGCGCTCCAATGCTGCGTTCATAAGGTCACTGTCACTTTTGAAGTCGTGGCCTGCACTCGAGTTTACAAGCGCTATCTCTTCAAAATTTTCTGGCGCGGAACGATAAATTTTTACAGACTCTTTAGATAGAGCGTTTCTAGACTCACCTAAGACAATTGCATTTCCATCCATGATGATGCAGCCACTGACCAAAACGGTCATCAATACCAATACTATTGCGCTCGATATTTTCATTTATTCTCCGATCTTAGAATCCCTATAACGCCCGCATTTGGGGCGGCGAAGCGACAGCGTAGCCGTCCCGCCGCGCTTTTCAGCGGCGAACAAGATGCGCTTGTTAGTGTTTTTAGAACCCGCCTCTGGTGCGAGACTTATACACTCTAGGTGCCGTGTAATTGGGGCCTTTATACGGCGCTTTACACTGCTGGCAATGCCAGTGATCTCTTTCGCCACCTTGCAATCTGACCAATGTATCATCGGCGTCCTTACATCTTTGACAGAACGGACCATCTCGACGCTCGTCATTGACAAGCCAATATGACGGTTTCTCATAGACAAGCTCACCCGAAATTTTGGTTTTATTTTCTAGCTCGTGAATGCGTGCCTTGAGTTCATTATTCTCAACCTGCAACTCAAGTGCGGCTTCTCTTAGCGCCATTATTTGCTCTTGAGCCTCAAGCGTCGAACCCTTTTTTAGCAGCTCAACTATATCTTTGTATCTCGGAAGCATATTGATCCCTAAATTACACTAACGCCCGGTTTAGGGGCGGCCGGAGCGTCAGCGTAGGCCGTCCCAGCCGCGTTTTTTGCGGCGACCCTAGAACCGCTTGTTATGCGCGACCTAGTTACACACCGCCCTTCGCTTATTTTGCCCAATTTACAGGCACATTATTCTTGAACCAACACCGCCAATACCTGGCAGCGCAAGAAAAGCCCCTAATAATGTTGACCTTACAACAATATTTTTAAAGAGTTCTCTTTGACTCCAAACTTATCTTGAATACGAAGTTAACAACAATGGGCTAGCCCAATCAATTAAATTTGCAACCTTACTTCTTTGATCTGCTTCACTTTAATGCCGCGCTGATCATGACTACGAAGTAATTTGCGCGCCATCATTCTCGGGATTTCGCTTTTCCGCATAACGCCCGGTTTAGGGGCGGCCGGAGCGTCAGCGTAGGCCGTCCCAGCCGCGTTTTTTTTGCGGCGACCCTAGAACCGCTTGTTATGCGCGACCTAGTTACGCACCGCCCTTTGTTTATTTAGCCCAACTTACAGGCCAATTATTCTTAAATTAACACTGCCATTGCCTGGCAGCGCTAGAAAAACCCCTTAATAAGACGGAGTTTACAACAATGTTTGTTTCAAGGAGTTCTCTTTGACGCCAAACTTTTCTTGACTACGAAGTTACCAGCGATGGACGCCACTAATCAATCTTGATTTTATCCGTACTACTTGGAGGCACCCTACTTTGATGTCCTGCCGATCATCGCTACGAAGTGCTTGTTGCGCAACCAAACTCAGGATTTCGCTTTTCCGCATAACGCCCGGTTTAGGGGCGGCCGCAGCGCCAGCGTAGGCCGTCCCAGCCGCGTAGTTTGCGGCGACCCTAGAACCGCTTGTTATGCGCGACCTAGTTACGCACCGCCCTTTGTTAATATTGACTTACCTTTGACCCACTACTTATGAGCTAACATTACCACTACCTAGCAGAGCAAGAAAATACACCTAGAAAATGTGAGCATACAACACTATTTTCTTAGGCTGATCTTTGGTGCCTACATTTTCTTGACTACGAAGTTACCTACAACGGGCCAGCCTAATCAATTCTATTTTCAGCCTTACTTCTTCGAGCCACTTCACTTTGACTCCGCACTTATCATGACTACGAAGTAATTTGTGCACCATCATATTCAGGATTTCGCTTTTCCGCATAACAGCTTATTCAATGGCGAGTCTAAATCTAGGCCGGCCTTCCATATCTGGACATGCCTATGTCTAGATATAGGCACCCCCACGTGTTTGAGCAAATAATGCCACAAGTTTTCAGATATGTGTCTAAATCTAGCAAGTCATATGTCTATATTTGGCCAACTGATGTCTAGATCTGTCTTGGCGCTCACGGCAATATCTGTGGTGGCCATATTTAGACATATAGCTGACGCAAGCCAGCCACATATAGACACATACCCACTTTGGCGAGCTCAGCATCGGTATGGCTTTAGCTAAACTGACCGATACTCACCCAATGGCAACAGGCAGCGCATGCCACCACTGGGGCTCTAAGAACCACTCGCTTATACAGGCGCAACAGCCGGGAATCAGTTTTATCCACCCACAAAAAAGGGCGCCGAAGCGCCCTTTTTGATCATCATACCCAAACCATCACAACAACAGTTTGCGAATATCACCAATAAACGAGGTGAGGAAGGTAAAGAACCGCCCTGCGTCGGCGCCGTTAATGGCGCGGTGATCGTAGGAGAGGCTCAGTGGCAGCATGTTGCGCGGTTCGAAGTCTTTGCCGTTCCACACGGGTTTTATCTGCGCGCGGGAAACGCCAAGAATTGCTACTTCGGGCGTGTTCACAATGGGGGTAAACCCATTGCCGCCCATGGCGCCCAGTGACGAAATGGTAAAGCAGCCGCCCTGCATGTCTGCGGGCATCAGCTTGCCATCGCGCGCCTTCTTGGCAAGTGCTGTGGCTTCTTCGGCCAGGTCATACAGGCCTTTTTTGTCTACATCGCGAATTACGGGCACCATCAGGCCATTGGGGGTATCTACCGCCATGCCAATGTGTACGTAATCTTTCTGTACGATGTGCTCGCCATCGTGATGCATAGAGACATTAAAGCTTGGCTCTGCACGCAATGCCGCCGCTACGGCTTTCAGCAAGAAAGGCACGGGCGTGAGTTTTACGCCGCGCTTTTCGGCTTCAAGCTTCATGGATTTGCGGAAGTCTTCAAGCTCGGTGATGTCCGCATCGTCCCACTGGGTGACGTGGGGCACGTTCAGCCAGCTGCGCTGCATGTTGGTGGCAGTGATCTTTTTGATCTTACTCATCTTGACCATTGCAACCGGGCCAAACTTGGCAAAATCAACCGCAGGTACTTGCGGAATACCACTGCCGGAACCTGCAGACATCTTGCCTGTTTGCACGTCGTTGATAATGGTTTTGACGTAGGTGCGAATATCGTCTTTGGTGAGGCGGTTGCGTGGGCCACTGCCTTTGATTTTAGACATATCCACACCCAGCTGGCGTGCCAGTTTACGCACGGCGGGGCCCGCGTAAACGCTGTCGCCAAAGCCTTCTACAGCGGCTACTTCTGCATCGGCTTTTTGCGCAGTGGCAGATTGCTGGGCAGGTGCAGATGCCGCTGCTGTTTGTGCAGCAGCCGGCGCAGCAGACGCGCCTGATGCCGCCGCGGGCGCGGCAGCGCCTTCGGCTTCGATAACGCCAATCACATCGCCGGCAGAAACTTTATCACCCTCTTTAACAGAGAGGCTTTTGATCTTGCCAGCAAACGCGCTGGGAATTTCCATGGATGCTTTATCGGTTTCCAGCACGATGAGCGAATCGCCTTCGCCTATGGTATCGCCGGCGCTCACGCACACTTCAATAACATCCACACCTTCTGCGCCACCGATATCCGGCACCACCAGATTTTGCTCCCCTGCAGGCTGGGCTGCTTGCGGTGCTTGTGCGGCTGGTTCAGCTGCAGGCGTGGGCTCTGCCTGCGAAGGTTCCGGTTTGGCTACGGCGTCTGCACCGGGCGCGTTAACCGCCATCACACAGATGGCCGTACCCTGAGATACTTTGTCACCCTCTTTAACAGATAGGCTCACAATTTTGCCGGCCTGCGGCGCAGGCACTTCCATTGAGGCCTTATCTGTTTCAAGCACAATCAGTGAATCGCCTTCGTTCACGTCATCGCCAACTGCCACACACACTTCAATAACATCTACATCTTCAGCGCCGCCAATGTCTGGCACTTCAACGCTTTGCTCTGCACTTGCAGGGGTTTTGGCCGGGCTTGCCGCCTGTGCCTGGGGTTCCTGCTTCTTGGGCGCCTCGGGCGCGGGCGCAGTTTCTGCTTTTGCGGGTGCGTCTTCAGCGCTGGTTTCAACCTCTACCAGCACAGTGCCTTCAGAGACTTTGTCGCCTTCGCTCACGGAAATTTTGGTGATCTTGCCTGCCAATGTGGCGGGCACTTCCATTGAGGCTTTGTCGGTTTCCAATACCACGAGCGACTGCTCAAGCTCGATGGTATCGCCAACGGCAACACACACCTCAATCACTTCTACATCTTCGGAGCCGCCAATGTCGGGCACCGCGATCGTTTCAATAGCCAAGGTCTACTCCTTGAATAATCCTGTCAGTCAACCCGCCAATGCGCGCTTACACGCTCATTGGGTCGGGTTTCTCGGAATCAATACCAAATTGCTTCAGCGCTTTGCTTACCACATCCGCTTTAATGGCACCCTGGTCTGCCAGCGCCTTGAGCGCGGCCACAACCACAAAGTGGCGATCCACTTCAAAGAAGCGGCGCAACTTGCTACGGGTATCAGAGCGGCCAAAGCCTTCGGTGCCCAGCACTACGTAATCACCCGGTACAAACGCGCGCAGTTGCTCGGCGTAGGTTTTCAGGTAATCGGTGGCTGCAATCACCGGGCCTTCCTGTTTTTCAAGGCACTCGGTCACATAGGCTTTGCGGGGCTTTTTGGCTTCGGGGTTCAGCATGTTCCAACGCGAAACACGCTGGCCATCACGGGTTAGCTCGTTGATGGAAGTGAGGCTCCAGATGTCGGATTCCACGCCGAAATCGTCGCGCAGAATCTCTGCGGCCGCTTCCACTTCGCGCAAAATTGTACCGGCACCCATCAGCTGAACGCGCTGGCCGCCCTTCTTGGTTTTCTTGCCTTCTTTGAGCTTGTACATCCCCTTGATGATGCCTTCTTCGGCACCTACGGGCATATCGGGATGCACGTAGTTTTCATTCATGGTGGTGATGTAATAGAAGCAATTTTCCTTATCGTGATACATGCGCTTCATGCCATCGTGCATGATCACCGCCAGCTCGTAGCTGTAGGTTGGATCGTAGGTTTTGCAGTTTGGAATGGTGTTGGCCAATACGTGGCTGTGGCCATCCTGGTGTTGCAAACCTTCACCGTTAAGCGTGGTACGGCCAGCGGTGGCGCCAATCAGGAAGCCGCGGGCCTGGCTATCGCCGGCAGCCCAGGCCAAATCGCCAATGCGCTGGAAGCCAAACATGGAGTAGTAGATGTAGCAAGGAATCAGCGGGCAGTGGCTGTTGCTGTAGGCAGTGGCCGCAGCCAGCCATGCAGCCATGGCACCGGCCTCGTTAATACCCTCTTCCAGAATCTGGCCTTTTTTATCTTCTTTGTAGTACATGATCTGGTCGTGATCATGGGGCACATACTGCTGCCCTTCAGAAGAGTAAATGCCCAGCTGGCGGAACATGCCTTCCATACCGAAGGTGCGCGCTTCATCGGGCACAATGGGTACTACGCGCTCGCCGATGTTTTTATCTTTCACCAGGGTAGAGATAAAACGCACCCACGCCATGGTGGTAGAAATTTCACGCTCGCCGGTGCCCTTAAGCTGCGCCTTGAAGGTTTCCAGCGGTGGAATTTCCAGTGCGTCGAAATCTGATTGGCGTGCAGGCAAATAGCCACCCAGTGATTTACGCCGGCTATGCATGTACTGCATTTCCGGGCTATCGGGTGCCGGGCGGTAGTAAGGCACGGTTTTCAGTTCGTCATCGGAGATGGGAATACCAAAACGATCGCGGAAACCCTTGAGCGATTCGATATCCAGCTTCTTCACCGAGTGGGTAATGTTCGCAGCCTCACCAGCCGCGCCCAAGCCGTAACCTTTAACTGTTTGCGCCAAAATAACCGTGGGCTGACCCTTGTGCGCCACAGCTTCTGCATAGGCTGCGTACACTTTGTAGGGGTCGTGGCCGCCGCGGTTGAGCTTCATGATGTCGTCGTCAGACAAATCTTTCACAAGCTCTAACAGCTCCGGGTATTTACCGAAGAAATGCTTACGGGTGTAGGCACCGCCGTTGGCTTTGTAGTTTTGCAGCTCGCCGTCGCACACTTCATCCATGCGCTTTTGCAAGAGGCCGGTGGTGTCTTTTTCAAGCAGGGCATCCCAATGGCGGCCCCACACGACTTTAATAACGTTCCAACCTGCACCGCGGAAAATACCTTCCAGCTCTTGCATGATTTTGCCGTTGCCGCGCACCGGGCCATCCAGGCGCTGCAGGTTACAGTTAATCACGAAGATGAGGTTTTCCAGGCCTTCGCGGCCGGCCAAACCAATAGCACCTAAAGATTCCGGCTCGTCACACTCGCCGTCGCCCAAGAACGCCCACACCTTGCGATCGCCACGCGCCGCCAAACCGCGCGCCGACATGTAGCGCATCACGTGCGCCTGGTAAATTGCCTGCAGTGGGCCCAGGCCCATAGACACGGTGGGGAACTGCCAGTAATCGGGCATCAGCCAGGGGTGCGGGTAGGAAGAAAGGCCAGCGCCGTCTACTTCGCGGCGGAAGTTATCAAGCTGGTCTTCGCTTAAGCGGCCCTCAAGGAACGAGCGCGCGTACATACCCGGTGCGCTGTGGCCCTGGTAGTAAATCAAATCGCCCAGTTCTTCGCCGTCGTTGCCGCGGAAGAAATAGTTAAAGCCCACGTCGTACAAGGTGGCCGCAGAGCTGAAGCTTGAAATGTGCCCGCCCAGGCCTTCGTCGTTATCGTTGGCGCGCATCACCATGGCGAGCGCATTCCAGCGAATCAACGAGCGAATGCGGCGTTCCATAAACAGGTCGCCCGGCATGCGCTTTTCTTTCTTGGGGGGAATGGTATTGCGGTAGGGAGTGGTAATTGCCTGGGGCAGCTCAACGCCGGCCATGGTGGCCCGATCGAACATCTGCTTCAGCAAAAAGGCCGCCCGGCCATCGCCGCCGTAACGGATTACCGCGTGTAGAGCATCGAGCCACTCGCGCGTTTCGAGGGCATCAATATCCTCTGTCATTCAACTCTCCTTTCACCCGGTCTTGCCGGTTGTAGTCAACGTGTGAAATAAACAATCGAAAGAGTATAGAAGTGACGCAATGATCGCTCAAAAATAAACAATTGAGCAGTGATCACGTCTTCTACGGTCATTCTTGTAGTTTTTTTACAGAATCAAATGCGGTAGCTATGCCATTCATTTGATAATTGGCCGCCATAATACTGACAAATACGGCATTTGGCGAGGTTTGCGGCGGATATGCCGAAAATAATTACCAAAATGCCCTAGAACCAAAATTGGTTTCATCTGTAATATTTCTACAGAATGGCCCCGCTGGATATATCACCATGCGTTATAGGCCGCGCCCTTTTAGAACTAAGGCACTAAATAATAAGGCCCCTCGGCCTTAAATGCGTGCACATCACGCACGCGGGTAACAAGTTCAGGCTCGGGAATGAGCTGCTCTGTACCCAACAGCAGGCGCCTTTGCGGATCGAACACTTGGTAGGCGAAGGTGCGCAAGGTTACCGCGTTCACCTCGGCAAGCGCCTTCAGCATGCGCTCGCGCCGGGCAAAATCCACTTTACCGCCGGGGCCTGCGGCGGCAATGTCGTCCCAGTAGCGGCTGGCTTGTTCAGCCAAATTGCGGGGTTTTTGTTGCAGCTCGGCCATTACCGCTGCGCGCTGGGCCGGTAGATCATCGGCCAGCCAGCCCGGCAGGCTATCAATAAATTTATCGAAGGCAACCCGCAGGCTGGGCGCGTCTGCCACGGGCGATTGCGCCACCAATACCAGGCCCGGGTAGTCGGCCACGGGCATCTGGCCTGCAAATACCACATAGCCCAGCTGCTGCTCGGTGCGCAGGCTGTTAAAAAACGGGCTGCGAATACTTTGCGCCAACACCAATAAATGTGCGCGCGCGCGATCGCTGTCATCGGGGGCTTGCTGGTACATCACCAGCGCGTGGTCGTCGTGCTGAACGTCTACCTGGCGGCTATAGCCGCCCCATGTGGGCGTTAGCAGCTTAAGTTTGCCGGTGAGGTTTTGCGGCGCCCCGCGCACCAGCTGCTGGCCTACCAGGGTGGCCAACTGGCGCGCCTCGGCGGGCAGCAGATTGCCGTAGGCCAGCATGTCTACTTGGCTGCCGTACACAAAACTGCGGCTGAACCGTTTTAAGTCCGCAAGGCCCGTATTGCCCATGGCCTCTACCAGTTCTTCGCTGGTCCAGGCGGGCTGGTACAGGGTGGGCACCAGCTGGCGAATCAATTGAATGTAAGGCGGCTGTTTATCGCCATTGGCCGTGCGGCGCATTATTTCTGCGCGAATATTGGCAAACCGGGCAGGCTCTAGCCGCGGGCTAACCAGGGCCTCTAGAATTTCTGTGAGCAACAGGCCCTGGCGATCGTTGTAGCCTGCCACGGTGATATCAAAACCACGGGCGGTGGCGCGAATATCAAACCCAAGGCCTGCCAAAAATGCCGGGTAGCTGTATTCGTTTAATTCATCCAGCACCATGGCCGCGTATAAGTCTGCCTGCACCCGGCCCGCCAGGCCATTGGCCACCGCCGGTGAACGCAGCTGCACGCGGATCACACTGCGCGGCAGGCCGAAGGTTTCATCTTGCTTGAACCACAAGCGCAGTGAGCGCTCATCTATCATGCGCGCCGGGTGTTTGCCTTTGTCGGCCACGGCGCGCACTTGCAAGCGCGTGGGAATAAAAGGATTGGGCGCCGGCAGCTTCAATTGCGAGAGGGATTCTTTAGGCAGGGGCTTTAAAGGCTTAACCTTTGTTATGCGGTAGGGCGTCTGGTACAGGGGCGCGCGTTGGGTAAACTCGCCGCCAGCATCGCTTACAAGGGTTAATACATTTTCAGGTGTTAAATATTTTAAATAGAGCGCCAGCAGCCCGGCATCAAACTCCTGATAAAGGTAAGGCGCGCGCAGCACTTCTTCTGCGGGGTAGCGGTGCATGGCATTGGCAAGGGTCTGCACAAGGCTTGTGGGGTTGCGCACGTCTTGAAAGCGGAAATTAATTTGTGCAAGTTGCTTTAACTCCTCAAAGCGCCAGGGCGCCATGCCCTGCTTGCGAATCAGGTCGATGGCGGCAAATACCCAACGCTTAACCGCATTGCGCTTTCCGCGCCCCTTTTCCGTAAGCGCCACAGAAATTACAAACGAGCTGCCGTGAGGGCCCATGTCGCTTTCACCGGCCCACAGGGCTTCGGCCAAGCCTTCGCGCTTTAACGCAGATAACAAGCTGTCGCGCCCTTCATGGCCCAGCATGTTGGCCAGCTGGGTGAGAGGCTTTTCACGAAAGTAAGTACCACTGGCAGGCACCGGGAAGATCATGCGCAACTCGCGCAATTGTTTGATGGGCTTATACACCACCTCTTTGGGTAGCTGATCAGGTAGAAACAGCGGTGCATCGCTAATTAACACCGGCCGATCACTGTTGGCTACGCCCGCAAACTGCTTTACCACCTGCGCTTGCAGTGCATCGAGCGATTCGCGCCCCAGCACCACCAGCGCCATGCGATTGGCAGAATACTGCTGCGCGTAAAAATCCAGCAGCGCCGCGCGCACTGTCTCGCCCGGGCGATCTGCCAAGGTATTTAAGTTACCCACTGAAAAGCGCGAGGCCGGGTGCTCGGGGTTGGTAACCTGGGTGAGCACGGCATTGGCGCGCCGCCCGTCGTCGCGAATGCGGGCCAGGTATTCGGCATTTACTGCTTCGCGCTCGCGGCTAACATAGGCCTCCAGAAACAGGGGCGATTTAAAAAACTCCGCAAAGCGATCCAGTGCTTCGGGCAAAAACTCGGGCCTTACATCAAAAAAATAGTTGGTGTGGTCGAGCGCTGTGTAGGCGTTGTGGCTGCCGCCACTTTTACTGATAAAGGCCTGGTAGCTGTCTGGCTCTGGGTATTTTTCGGTACCCAAAAACAGCATGTGTTCCAGAAAGTGCGCAAGCCCCTCGCGGCCCTCGGGATCTGCGGCACTGCCCACGGCCACTTGCAGCGCTGCTGCCGCCTGTTCGGTTTGAGGATCTGAAATAAGCAGCACGCGCAGGGCATTGGGCAGAGTAATGTAGCGGTAATCGCGTGGGTCGTTCGGGCTTTTTATGGGCGTTTGCGGGTTCAGGCTGGCCGCCACCGGCACATCGGCTGCGTTAGCTGCAACCTGCAAGCCCAACAGTGCGCTTAAAAACACACACACCACACCGCGCGCGCGCGCAGATACGCGAAACGAGCTGGCCAAAAACCATGCCTTTAGTGTGTAAAGGCACTGCAGCCGGAGAGAGAAGCTCAAATGCATATCCTTAAAAAAGTACACTTACACGTTGGTTGCAATGGCATCGCCCGCGGTTTTGGAGGGCCAGGCATTGAGCACGGCTTTGATCAAGGTGGCCAGCGGTATGGCAAAAAATACGCCCCAAAAACCCCAGAAACCACCAAACACCAACACCGCCAGAATAATGGCCACCGGGTGTAAATTTACCGCCTCGGAAAACAGCACCGGCACCAGTACGTTGCCATCGAGGGCTTGAATCACGCCATAGGTGACCACCAGCCAATAGAATTCCGGCCCCAGGCCCCACTGCCATAACCCCACCATTAGCACAGGCAAGGTCACAACGGCTGCGCCTATATAAGGCACCAGCACCGAAAGGCCCACGGCAATGGCCAACAGCAATGAATAGCGCAAGCCCAGAAAGGCAAAGGCGATGAAAGACACCACGCCCACAATCAAAATTTCGAGTGCCTTGCCGCGAATGTAGTTGGCAATCTGATCGTTCATCTCAAGCCACACGCGCCGCATGATCGGCCGGCGGCGCGGCAAGAAAGCCGCCACCCAACCTAAAATGAGGCGGTGATCCTTTAAGAAGAAGAACACCAGAATTGGCACCAGCACCAGGTAAATCAGCGCGGCCACGAGCATCGGCACGCTGGCGACAGAATAAGTAACAAGGCTTTGGCCCACCTCGCCCAACTCCAGGTTGGCAAATTGGGTGAGCTTTTCTACGTGGGCTTGTGATACAAACTCCGGGTATTTACTGGGCAATTGCACCAGCTGGGCCTTGGCATCGCTGGCCATGCGCGGCAGTTCTTCAAGCAGATTACCCAGCTGACGCCAGAGAATGGGCATTACCACCAATACCAGTGAAGTTATAAAGCCCAGCAGCAACAGGAAGGCGAGCCACACGGATGCGCCCTCAGGCAGGCCCCAACGCCGCATGCGGGTTACCACGCCCTGCAGCAAGAACGCCAAGATGATGGCGGCAATCATGGGTGCCAGTATGTTGCCCATGGTTACCACCACAAGCAGGCCCACGGCCAGTAAAATCAGCAGCAGTATGGCTTCTTCATCAAAGAAGTAGCGTTGGGTCCAACTGCGAAAAATATTCAGCATTGACGGTGTATTCCCGAGCAATTTGCGTGATTGGGGAGCGAATCCTAGCGCTTTTGGAGCCAATAAGAAAATAGTGCGTTGGCTGCACGAACTTGAAGCAGTTTATGGCCACTGATTGAACAAAATGCCGGAATATCGCGCTCGGCGCCCGGATCTGTGGCACGCACCTCAAGAATCTGCCCGCTTTCGAGGCGATTGAGGCCCTGTTTTGCCTTTAACAGGGGCATGGGGCAGGCCAAGCCTGAGGCATCGATAACCAGATCGGGCGTGGGTTCTGCCGTGTTATTGGCGTCTGCGTGGGGCTGGCTTTGGGAATTCATGAGTGCATCATCTCGCTCTTGCAGTGGTTGCTCTGTTAAACCGGGTAAATAAAAGGAACCAGCAGGCAGCGCCTGCATCTAAAGTGAATATTGCCTTGGGTCTGCAGGCACAAGCATCAATGCAGCCACCCTTGGTGGCCGCTGGAGACTGCCCGCAGAACCAGATAAAGTGCTGCACATATTCATTGGGAGAGCATTGCGTGCCCACACCTGAGAACACCCACCCGCTATTTACCCGCCCCGCGCAGTGGCTGGCCGCCCTGGCCCTTGGCCTGTGCCTTACTGGCCCCGGCCACGCACAAGACAACGAAGTGAAGCTGCCGGCGCTGGGCGATGCCACCAGCGGCATTGTATCACCGCAGCAAGAGCGTGCACTGGGTGAATCCTGGGCGCGGGCGTTTCGGGCCCAGGTGCCCACCTCGCACGACCCGCTGATGGTGGAATACCTGGAAAACCTGCTTGCTCACCTGGCCGATTACAGCCAGCTCAAAGATAAGCGCCTGCAGCTGCTGCTGGTGAAAAACCCCACCATGAACGCCTTTGCCGTACCCGGTGGCGTAGTGGGCGTGCACACCGGGCTGTTTACTACCGCCAACACCGAAAACCAGATGGCCTCGGTATTGGCCCACGAACTGGGGCATTTATCCCAGCGCCACTTTGCCCGCGGCGTGGAAGCCCAGAAAAACGCCAGCATTCCCACCACCGCTGCCATGCTGGCAAGCCTGGTGCTGATGGCCACCGCCGGCGGCGATGCCGGCATGGCCGCCATGATGGCCACCCAAGCCGCCGCGGTAGACAACCAGCTGCGCTTTTCCCGCCAGAATGAACAAGAGGCCGACCGCGTAGGCATGGACACCATGGTGGCCGCCGGGCTAGACCCATACGCGGTACCCGAAATGTTCGAGGCCATGCAAAGAGGCACCCGCTACTCGCGCAGGCCGCCGGAATTTTTGCTCACCCACCCGGTGACAGAATCGCGTATTGCCGACTCCATGAACCGCGCCTCGCGCTACCCCCGTAAGGATTATGCCGATAACCTGCGCTTTCACTTGATGCGCACGCGGGTACTGCTCATGCAGGAAGACAGCCCGCAATCGGCCATTAAACGCTTCACCAGTGAAATAGAAGGCGACAGCCTGCACAAGGATGCCAGCCGCTACGGGCTGGCCCTGGCCTACCTGAAAACCGGCCAGGCCGATCGCGCACAACAGGCGCTGCAGCCGCTGCTGGAGAAGTCTCCCAAGCAGCTGGAATACCAACTTGCCCAGGCGGAAATCTACTCAAGCCTGCGCACCTATGAACCCGCCGTGGCGCTGCTGCAAAGGCTCCTGAAAGAACACCCCGCCAGCCACCCGGTGAACATGGCCTATGCCGACACCCTGATGAAAGCGGGCTTTTACGTACAAAGTGAGCAGGTACTTGAACGCCACTCACGCCGTCGCAAGGAAGACCCCTACGTGTGGTACCAGCTTGCCGAGGTGTATGGGCTGGCAGGCAATATTCTGGGCGTGCACGAGGCGCGCGCTGAATACTTCATTCTCAACGGAATATACGATGCCGCCATGGTGCAGTTGCGCAATGCCTTGAAGCTTGCCGAGAGCAACTACCACCTTACCGCCATCTTGCAAGAACGGGTGCGCGATGTGCGCGAGATGCAGGCCAGGGCCGATTTACGCTAGCGCGTGTCATAAAGCGGTAATAAACGCACGGCACACTGGCCCTGTATCTCCTCGCTACGCGGCTCTGATTCCTCGCAGAGGGCCTGTTTCTAGACAGTAAACAGCGTATTTTGGCCTCCCTAATGGGGGGCCTTTTCTTTTGGGATTCCCCTTGGCGGCTGCGTCTTTTACACTCCGCATTCAAATAAGACAGTTCACTTACCTGCAAACAATAACGAGAGACTATGTTTCCTATCACAAATGATGCCGTAGAGCTGGGCCTGTTGGCCGCAATTCTGGGTGGCGTATTTTATACCTCGCAAAGTAATCACCCTTGGGCGCGCGGCTTTTACCGCTATATTCCGGCCCTGCTGCTGTGTTACTTCCTGCCCTCGCTGCTCACCACCTTTGGGGTAATCGATAAACAATCGCAGCTGTATTATGTGGCCAGCCGCTACCTGCTGCCGGCAAGCCTTGTGTTGCTCACTATCAGTATCGATTTCAAAGGCATCATTAATCTGGGCCCGAAGGCGCTGATTTTGTTTTTTACCGGCACCCTCGGCATTGTGATTGGCGGGCCACTGGCGCTGCTGTTTATGTCTTGGGCAATGCCCGATGTGCTGGGTGCCAACCTCGATCAGGTGTGGCGCGGCATGACCACCATCGCCGGCTCCTGGATTGGCGGCAGCGCCAACCAAACGGCCATGAAGGAAATTTTTGGGGCCTCCGATCAGATCTTCTCGGCCATGGTGGCCGTTGATGTAATTGTGGCCAATGTGTGGATGGCCATCTTGCTGGTGATGGCCGGGCGCAGCGCCAACATCGATAAATCCATCGGTGCCGATACCTCGGCCATTACCGAATTGCGTGCACGGGTAGAAAAGCGCGAAGCGGAAATTTCACGCCTGCCCACCCTGCCGGATTTGATGATGATTTTCGCCGTGGGTTTTATCATCACAGGCATAGCGCACTTTGCCGCCGATAACATTGCCCCCTGGTTTGCCACCCACTACCCCGAAACCGCGCGCTTTAGCTTAACCAGCCACTTCTTCTGGCTGATAGTGATTGCCACTACCTTAGGTATGCTGCTGTCTACCACGCGAGTGAAGCATCTGGAGGGCGCGGGCGCGTCGAAGGTAGGCTCGGTATTTATTTACATTCTGGTGGCCACCATCGGCACCCACATGGACATCATGGCCATTTTTGATAACCCCGGTTACTTCCTGTTGGGCGGTATCTGGATGCTGGTGCACGCCATATTGATGCTCGGCATGTGCCGCATATTGAAAGCGCCGGTGTTCTACATGGCCGTGGGTTCACAGGCCAACGTGGGCGGTGCGGCCTCGGCGCCCATTGTGGCCGCGGCCTTCCACCCGTCACTGGCACCGGTGGGCGTGTTGCTGGCGGTACTGGGTTACGCAGTGGGCACTTACGCGGCCTGGTTCTGCGGCCAAATTCTGCGCATGGTTGCCGGTTAATCACAGCGCGCAACCCTTTGAAAAAACGCCTGCAGCTTTGGCTGCAGGCGTTTTTTTTGGCCCGCAATAATTGGATAGCTTTTGCCCGCACGAAGTGCGCGGCTCCCCATCGCAAAGCACTAAAGCAATTCACGAAAGATAAACAAGAAAGGAGTTCAAGAAAGAAGAGCAAGAAAGATAAATTGGAAAACACAGGCAATGTAAAAGCGCCAGTTAAATGGCCGCCTCGGCAAAACACAGATTATCTAACCCGTGGCGAGCGGGCCCGGCAAGGGCTGATCTTGCCCCACTCAATAAGCACTTAATTTGGCTTAAAGCCCAGCTCCTGGTTTTGCCAAACAATGGCCTCAGGATCATTACTCAGGCTGTAGAGGTTTACCCAACCCTCGCGCACCACTTGTGCAGGTTCGCTAAACAAACGCTGGAATGTGTCTTCATGCTCCAGGCCTTCTACACCGGTCATACCTACCCACTGGTTGCGGCCACTGCGCTTGGCAGCGCACAGGCACAAGTCGGCAATATCCACTACCTGTGTCCAGTTGTAGTGGCCCGGGCGATCTGTGTAAAAAGGAAAACAGGCAAAACCGATAGAAAGCGTAAGCTGCACTTGCTGATTGCCCTCAAGCCTAAAGTGCATGCCTTCAACCAGGGTGCGCAACCGCTCGGCCAGCAGTGCAGCGTTCTCACGCTGGCTAAAGCGCGCCACCACCAAAAACTCTTCGCCACCCCAGCGCACCTGGTAGTCTGTTTCGCGAAATATTTGCGAGAGCACCGGCCGCATCTGGCTTAACACCTGATCGCCACAGGCATGGCCATAGTGATCGTTTACCGATTTAAAATTATCGAGATCCAGCAGGAAAAACACCAAATCCGATTGCACCGGCAGTGGCGCACGCTGCTGCAGCCAATTGAGGTAGTCGCGCATACTTTTGGCGCAATCTTGTTCAATGTGCGCCAGCAAAAAGCGCCGGTTGGCCATACCGGTAAGCGGGTCTGACTGGGCGACCTGTGCCAGCTGGTCTTGCGCGGCAATGAGTTCAAGCTCTTTAACCCCAAGCGCATCCGCTTTGGCCTTAAGCTCGGCTTTCAAGCGCCCATTGGCGCGGCGCAACTGATAACGCCCGAGTACCACGGCCATAAAACACACCAACAACAGTGCACCGCCAACCCACATGGTGCGTTCAAGCTCGGCGCGCGCGGTTTGCGCCTGCTGCAGGTTTTTATCACGCGATAACAACTGCAACTGCTGCTCGCGCTGCATAAATTCCACACTGGCGCGCACCTTGGCCAAGGAGGCAGTGCGCACCCGTGTCAGGCTTTCAGCCTGAATACGGTTGTGTGCTTTAAGCGTGGCTAGCGCCTCTGCCAGCTGGCCGGTGGCTTCAAATACATCGGCTTTTACAAGGTACAACCCCAGCCGGGTTTCAGTATCGAGTAATTCAGGCACAGCCAGGCTTTCCTGAATAACCTCCGCCGCGCGCGCAGGCTCGCCATTTTTTAACAAAATGCGCGCGTAATATAAATCCAGCCGCCCCTGCAGCTCGGGTGCGGAATCCATAGGCATTTCAGAACGGGCCTGACGAATAAACGCAAGGGCAGATGCCTGATTGCCCGCGCGGTATTCCAGTTTGGCGAGGTTGATTAGCACGTGCGACACATTTTCGGCGGCACCCAATTCGCGAAACAGCGCCAGCGCCCGCAAGCCGTTTTCGCGCGCCTGCTCAAATTTATCCAGCGCACATTGGATGTCGGCCAACTTGTATAGACCATAGGCCTGATTACTGCGATTACTGCGATTACTGAGGCTGCGATCAATCTCAACGCTTTCAATCAAGTAGGCCTCGGCCGAGGTGAAATCTGCCAGCTCGCGGTAAATTTCACCGATGTTGTACAGTGAATCTGCCACCCCCGGCAGCCGGTTGAGTGCGCGGCGAATTTCCAGCGCCTGCAAGTGCGCGGCCAGCGCCTCCTCCAAATCGCCCGTGCGTTCCAAAATCACGCCAATGGCATTGAAGGCATCGGCCATGTCGCCGGTGGCGCCTACCTCGCGGAAGAACCCCAGCGCTTTGCGGGCACTGGTGAGCGCCGGGCCATACTGGAACAAAGCGCGCTGGGCGTGGGCGGTGGCAATGAAGGTGAGCCCGCGCTCGCGGGGCAAGGCGGCATCAGCCAGCACCTGCAGCGACTGCTGGTAGTGGCTTAAGGCCTCCGGGTAGCGGGTTTGAATGTGGGCAATGGCGCCCTGCTCGCGCAATGCCACTGCTTGAAAGCGGATGTTGCCCTGTGTGCTCGCTTGGGTGTGCAGCCGCACCGCCAGGGCGCTGGCCTGCTCCAGCTGCGATTGCACCACATAGGCGCGGGTGAGCAATGCCCACAGTTCCAGCTGGTATTGGCCACCGCGCTGCTCGGCCTCGTTGAGCCCCGCCTCCAGTAAGGCCACCACCCGCGCGGGCTGGCTTTGTACCAGTTGGGCCGCCTGCTCAAGATCCACCGGCGCGCCCAGGGGCTCTGCCATCACACACAGGCAGGCACAGCAGAGTAAAAGCTGCAAAAGGCGCTGTGTAACGGGCAATTGGCTTGGCGTGCGTGTCATTTACTGGCGTTGGCTGCGTAAAAAAGAGCCAGATTGTACCAGAGTGCGCCAAGGCGCCGTGAGGGCAAAGGCTGACAAAACCCGGGCCAATTTAATGCTTTTGGCACAAGGCCCGGCAGGCAGGGGCCAACAGGTCAAACGGCTACCTGTTGGCCCAAATGGGCTATTCGCCCTCGGAGATCGCGCGGCTTGCAGGCGCCACGGGAAAGATGCGCTGCTTTAATGCGTACAACTTGAGGCGTACATCACTGCCTGCCACATACAGACACGGAATCATCACCAGGGTAATGACAGTGGCAAACAACACACCAAAAGCCAGCGACACCGCCATGGGAATGACGATTTTTGCCTGCATGCTGGTTTCCAGCAGAATTGGGAATACGCCGATAAAGGTGGTGAGCGAGGTCAGGATAATCGCCCTAAAGCGGCGGCAGCCGGCATCGAGCACCGCTTGCTTGATGTGAATACCCTCCCGGCGTGCGCCGTTGATGTAATCCACCATCACCAGCGAATCGTTCACCACTACCCCGGCCACGGCAATCAGCCCAAACACCGACATGGCGCTCATGTCTAACCCCATGATGATGTGGCCCACCATGGCGCCAATTAAACCAAAGGGAATGACCGACATAATCATAAACGGCTGGGTGTAAGAGCGCAGCGGAATGGCGAGCAAGGCAAACACCACCACCATAGACAGCACAAAGTTACGCAACTGTTTGGCCTGATCGTCCATTTCCTCCTGCACGCGCCCTGAAATGGAGCTTGAAACCGTGGGGTAATTTTCAAGCATGGCGGGCAGGAAGTTGTCGCGAATGTCGGCGGCAATTTTTTGCGGCTCGGCCTGGGTGGCATCCACTGCGGCCCAGATATTAATTGAGCGCTTGCTGTTTTCACGGCGAATTTCGGCCGGCGCATTCACAATATTGAAATCTGCCACCTCAGACAAAGGCACCTCGGCGCCATTGGGTGCGCGAATCACCGTTTCTTCCACCAGCCCAATGGCGTTGCGCTGGTCTTCCGGGTAGCGCACCATCACACGGATTTCTTCGCCATTGCGCAAAATACGCTGGGCTTCAATGCCGTAGAAGCTGTGGCCCACCTGGCGCGCCACATCGGCCAGGGTAAGCCCCATGGAATAGGCCAAGGGCTTGAGCTCCAGCTGCACTTCCTGGGTTTGCTGGCGACGGCTGTCGTTGATATCGCCCACACCCACCAGGGTGCCGAGCTTATCGCGCAAATCCATAATGGCCATTTCCAGCTCTTCCTGGTTGGGGCCCTCTAAACGGAAGCTGATGTCGCCATCGTCGCGGTCATTACCCATGAGGCTGTCGCGAATATTGAGGGTTTTCACACCCGGCAGCGCCGGCATGGCCTCGCGCCACTTGGCCGCCAGTTCAAAGGTATCGATGGGGCGCAGCTCCGGGTCTACCAGCATGGTCATGATCTGCGCGCGCGTGCGCGATTGCAGCTCAACATGCATGCTTTTAATCATGGTTTGGCCATGCTCTGCCTGAATGCCGTCATCTACCGCGCGCATCATTTTCTCGATGGCCAGCGCTGTATCGAGGGTTGCCTGCTCAGACGCGGTAACCTGCATTTCCACGCTGATCTGCGGGAAATCGCTCGGTACCTTGGGCGTGCCTATGAAGCGGATTAACCCGCTGCCAAACAACCCGATGCTTACAATCAATATGCCGAAGAAGGTCGCCAGTACCGCATAGCGATAGTGCAACAGCCTCTCAAGGCGCGGGCGATAGACTTGGGTGACAAAATATTTGAGCCCTGCATCAATGTGCGCGCGCGCCCAGTGGAAAGGATTTTTAGGGTTGTGCGGGCGGTATTTCATGTGCGCCAAATGCGCGGGCAAAATCAATTTGGATTCCACCAATGAAAACAGCAAACACAAAATCACCACACCACCAATGGCGATAGAGAAACCCTTAGAGGGGCCATCGGCCAGCAGCATGGGCGTAAAGGCAGCCACGGTGGTTAACACGCCAAAGGTGGCAGGCATTGCCACTTTTTGTGCCCCGCGAATCACGTTTTCAACACTTTGGCCTTTGTCTTCAATTTCCTGGTAGGCACTTTCACCAATAACAATGGCATCGTCTACCACAATGCCGAGCACCAAAATAAAACCAAACAGGCTGGCCACATTAATGGTAATACCCACCCACTCCACGGGCATAAACATCAAGGCGCCCAAAAAGCTGATGGGCAAACCCAGCATTACCCAGAAGGCCAACCGCACACGCAAAAACATTGCCAGCATGAAAAACACCAGCGCCGCCCCCATGTACATGTTATCGAGCATCATGTTCAGGCGGCCTTGCAGGTAGTAGGTGAAATCTACCCAGGTTTCCAGATGCACGCCTTCAGGCAATTGCTTTTCTTTTTTGGCAACGTAGCGCTTCACCACCTCAGCTACGTTGGTAATGCTTTGATCACGGGTAGCGCCAATAAAGAAGGTGACCGAGTTCATGCCATTGAACTTGGAGTATTGAATACCGTCTTCAAAACCGTCATGTACCGTGGCCACATCGCCCACGCGCACTACGGTGCCGTCTGGCAAATTAATAAGCGGAATCTGCTCGTATTGGTAACCGCGGTACGCCTGGTTTTCTACCCGCAGCGATATATAGCCGTCGGCGGCTTTAATTTGGCCGGCAGACATATTACTGGATTCATTGCGAATCGCCTGGGCAATATCCTGGAAGGTCAGGCGGTATTCGCGCAGTTTGTCTTTGCTGACTTCAATACCAATTTCGTAGCCCAGGCCCGATTGGTATTCACTGATACTAACGGTGGGCAAGGATTGAATTTCTTCGTGAATGCGCTTGCCCAAATCCTTGAGCTGGGTGGGCGATAAATCGCCATACAGCGCCAGGTACATTACCTCTTGCTTGTATTTGAATCGCTCAATGCGCGGGCGCTCAATGCCTGCAGGAAAGCTTGAAATGGAATCCACTTCGCTTTTGACTTCATCCAGCACTTCTTGCGGGTCGTAACCTTTGGCAACCTTGATATACGCCTGCGACATTCCGCGCCTTGAATAGGTAATGACGCGCTCTAACCCCTGCAAGCCCTTGAAAGCCTCTTCCACTTTTAAGGTAATACCCTCTTCCACCTCTTTGGGTGCAGCGCCCGGGTAGTAGATTTGAACCTGTAGCCAGTCGATTTCAATTTCCGGAAACATCTGCTGGCGAATGCTCATTGCCGACAGCAGGCCGCCGAAAATAATGAAGATCATCAGCAAATTGGCCGCTACTGTATTGCGCGCAAACCAGGCGATGATGCCCTTGCGGGTTGGATCATCGCTTGTGGGTGTATCTGGGGTTAAGTCGGTCACGTGTGCAATCCCTGATTTGTCGTTATAGGTATGGTTTAGTCTGACGTGTTGGCAAGCTCTGCCACTGCACCGCCGGCCTCGGCATCACCGCTGCCACCAGCCGCGGTTTTTGTTGCCGGCAACCGCAACGCCATACCTTCAACCGGGTACTGCAGGGCTGAAACAATCAATTGATCCTGATCTTCCACACCGTCTACCACCACCACTTTTACGCCTTGGTCACGCACGGTGGTGACGGGCTTAAATTGCAGCGTATTGTCTTTACTGAGTACCGGCACCTTGCCATCGGTAACGAGGTGGCGGGGAATCAAGGCCGCCTTGGGCAGTGAAATACCTTGAATTTCCGCACGCACATAGCTGCCAAAACGCAGCGGGTGATGGGTTTCCTGATCCAGCGCGCTGTCATCTTCACTGGGCACTGCCAGGCCGTAGGGGTTAAGTACCTGTGCAACCAGATACGCCATGCGGCTTTTGTCGTCTATCACGCCTTCTGTGCGAATAACTTTAGCCACCCACTCGGAGGCTTCGCCCTCAAGCTGGCCCTTGAGCAACACCTCTGTGCCCACGCCCTGGTTTTCAAGAAACTGTAATTGGTTATCGGCCACGGGCAGACGAATTTCCGCCTCGGAAACCGAGAGCACCTGGCCCACCGGCGCGCCGGGGTTCAGGTAGGTGCCCAAGCCAATGTCACGGGCTTCCACCAAGGCATGAAAAGGTGCGCGTATGCGGGTGCGCTCAAGGTTTTTCTCAGCGCGTGCAAGGGCCGCCTCGGCAGCTTTTACCCGCGCCTGCTCCTGAGCCAGTTGCGGCTCGCGCAAGCTTAACGCCGTGGGCTTGCGATTTTTAATGCGGCTCCATTCATCGCGCGCCACAGCCCCTAAGGCTTCTTCTTGCTGCAGGCTTGCGCGCGCTGAAATAAGTGCCGCGCGCGCTTCAAGTACCAGCGCCTGGTAATCGGCATCTTCAATTTGTGCCAGCACTTGGCCCTTTTTTACAAAGCCACCGCGCACAAATTCCGGCGCAATGAATGCCACTGCACCACCCACTTGTGCCACCAGCTGGGTGTTAAATTTGGGTTTAACAAGGCCTTGCGAGGTGACAGATAACTGCAGTGGCTGGAAACTGATGGGTTCTACTTTTACCAAGGGCGCCACCGATTCTGCGGTTTTCTCCTCGGGTGGCTTTTTCATGCTTTTGAGCACCACAAACAGCGCGATGCACACAGCGAAAATCACAAAGGGTAGGTAGACTCGCTTTTCCTTTAGCTTACTTAGCTGCACGGCGGTTTCCTGTTACTAAAATTAAAAAATGAAGTTGACGGTATACTAAAACAACGGGTTTAGAAGTCACTACCCATGGGCATCGAATGCGACAGATGGCCGTATCGGCAAGGCTGGGCGAAGGAACTTGCCTAAAGGTGAGTGATAACGCCTATTTTAGCTGCCTTTTTAGCCACATTTTAGCCACCTTGGCTGCCTGTGCCCGTTTGATACGCTGCGCGCACCCCAAAGGTTTTATTTGTCCGACACAATGGCATCCAGCCGGGCGATACAGGCCACAAATTCGCCCAATAGCGGATTTTGATCGGCGGATTGCGCCGGCACACCCCCAATGTATACCTCGGCCATGGCGGCAATGTGACTGCCGGCAAAAACGCCCAGCGGCGCGGGCTGCCGGCACAGGCTCGCAAGCTTTGGGATGCACACAAATTGCAGCCACTCGGGAAAGCTCAGGGTATCTACACAAAAGGGTTCGCAGCTTTGCAGGGCCTCAGGTGAGGGTGGCTGGGCCGCCCAGATCCCGAGCGCGCCCATCAGCTGTTCAAGCTCGGCCAGCAATTCGGCCAGAGCCGCTTTGCGGGCGTTCACTAGCGGCCGCCCAGCTCGCGCCGAAACGGTGGCAGGGAGTTCAAAATGGCCTTGCCGTAACGGCGGGTGAGCAGGCGGTTATCCAGCAGGGTAATCACGCCGCTGTCTTTTTCGGTGCGCAATAAACGGCCACAGGCCTGCACCAGTTTGAGCGAGGCATCGGGCACGGTAATTTCCATGAAGGGATTGCCGCCGCGCGCTTCTATCCATTCAGATAACGAGGCCTCTACCGGGTCGTCGGGTACGGCAAAAGGAATTTTGGCGATGATGACGTGCTGGCAATAGCCGCCCGGTAAATCCACCCCCTCGGCAAAGCTTGCCAGGCCAAACAGCACGCTGGCCTCGCCGGCATCGATGCGCTGCTTGTGGGTGGTGAGCATTTCCTGCTTGGATTTATCGCCCTGCATGAGAATGCGCTCGCGCCAGGCCAGCGGCAGGCCGTCGTAGACATCCAACATTTGCCGGCGCGAAGCAAACAGCACCAGCGCTGCATTTTGCGCGCCCAGCAAATCTGGCAGCGCATCTATCATGGCGAGGGTGTGGTTCACGCTGTCGCTGGCATCTTGTGCTGCCTTGGGAATGCGCAGCACCGCCTGATTAAAATCAAAGGGGCTTGGCACCACCGCGTAGTGGGCATCATCCGGGGTGCCTGCGCGCATTTTCAGGCGATCGAATTTGCCCAGCGCCGTGAGCGTGGCCGAGGTCACCACCGCGCCGCAGCAGCGCCGCCACAGGCTGTATTCCAAGGTGCGCGCCGCCAGTATGGGGCTTGAGCAAATTTCGTAATCAATGCTGCCGCCAAAATCCACGAGGGTTATCCAGCGCGCCTTGGGCAGCGCGCCTGCTTGCTCGGGCTCGGCGTAGCTGGCCCAGAGTGCCAGGTTGGCCTCGGCGCGCGATTGCCACAGGCCAATTTGCGGGAACCAGGTTTCCAAGTCCACCTTGGGCACATCGCAGTGGCTGGATTCCAGCGCCTCTTCCACTTCGCGGTTCATTTTGCCCAGCAGCTCCGCCAACCGCTCGAAGGTGTGTTTAAGCTCAAGGCTCACGTCGCGCAGTGCCTCGGGCACCAGGCCCTGCTCGAAGCGGTAGCGCGGCGAACGCTCCGGGTCTTCAATGCGCTCGGCAAGCTGGGTGATCATGGGGTAGGCCAGCTCCAGGTTGCGTTTGACTTCGTGCAGCGCCGAGGGCAACTGCTCGGCAAAGCGGTCGATATTGCCCGCACCGCTGATCTCGCCCAGCATTGCCCCCTGCACCTTGTTGGTTTGCTCTACCCACTTCATGGTGCCGATCAAACGCGAGTGCTCGGCGAAGTGGTTGAGGGCTTTATCGGGCAGGTGGTGGCCTTCATCAAAAATGTACAAGGTATCGGCGGGCTCCGGCAAAATGGCGCCGCCGCCAAGGGCGAGGTCTGCCAGCACCAAATCGTGGTTGGCCACAATCACATCAAAACTGCCGAGCGAATCGCGCGATTTAATAAAGCTGCAAGAGGCCACATTCGAGCAGCGCCGGCCGGTGCACTGGCGGTGATCGGTGGTCACCCGCGACCACACCTGCGGCTCGATTTCATCGTGCCATTCGTCTTTATCGCCGGCCCACTTGTTGGCCGCCAGTGCGTCCATCATGGATTGATAAATGGTAAGTGCCTGCTCATCAATTTGCGGGTATTCATCTTCGTACAGGGCTTGGTCGCTGGCGTTGGCGGCGTCTACATCGGTGAGAATGCGATCGAGTTTGGAAAGGCACAGGTAGCGCCCACGGCCCTTGGCCAGGGCAAAATTGAAGTTGAGCCCCGATTGGCGCTTGAGGTCGGGTAGATCCTTGTAAACAATTTGCTCTTGCAGTGCCACAGTCGCCGTAGACACCACCAATTTTTTACCCAGGGCTTTGGCCACGGGAATGGCGGCCAGCAAATAGGCAACGGTTTTACCTGTGCCTGTGCCCGCCTCTACCACGCAGATGTGCTGTTCACCCACGCGCACGCCTTCGTCATCCAGCGCTATGCCGCCCAAGGTGCGGGCGATTTCGGCAATCATTAACTTTTGCCCGTAGCGGGGCTTGAGTTCACGCGCCTCCAAGAATTGGCTGTAGGCGGTTTGAATGGTTTTTTTCAGATCGGCGTTGAGCGCCATTAGCGGTAGGCCCGTTTTCTATTCATACGTTTAAACACGGCGGGCAAAAAGCGCTTCACGGTTGGCGCGAGTGCACTGATGCCCTTGCCGATAACTATTTCATCGCGCCCGCGCGCAATGGCATGCAAAAATGCCCGCGCGCAGGCCTCGGCGCTCAGGCCGTTGGCGATGCCAGGCTCCATTTTACCGAGCGGCTCGCCACTTGCGGTGAGCGAATTGACCGAGATCTGGGTGTGCACCCAGCCAGGGCATGCCACGGTAACCTGCAATTTGCCGTGCATTTCTGCCCGCAGGCTCTCCATAAAACCCATCAGCGCATGTTTGGAGGCGCTGTAGGCCGAGCGCCCCTGTGAGCCCACAAGGCCAGACACGCTCGCCACCGTAGCCACCACGCCATGGCTTGCGGCCACAAGCTTGGGCATCAGCGCCTTGGTCATGGCCACCGAGCCTAAGTAGTTCACTTCCATCACGCGCCTGTCTACGGCAAATGCCGTTTCATCGGCGCGCCCGCGCTGGGAAATGCCGCCATTATTGATGAGGATATCCACCTCACACCCGGCAGCCGCCGCACGCACCTGTTCAAACAGCGCCTCGGGTTGCGCCAAATCCAGCACCAGCACGCGGTGATGCTCTGCATTGGGCAACTGTTCGCGCAGTGCATTGAGTACCGATTCGCGCCGGGCGCACAAGGTTAAATAGGCACCGCGCGCGGCCAGCTCGCGCGCCAGCGCCTCGCCAATACCCGATGATGCGCCGGTAATCCAAACATGTTTGTTACTGAAAAAGTCCGCCATGGGAGCTCCTTGCTGTTTCGCCCATCCCTAGGTCAGGCGCGAGTGGTTAATCCGTGAATACTGGTGCGCGAGTGTAACCCGTGCGCGCCGGGCTGGCACCTAAATGGGCCAGTTACAACGGCTTGGGCTGCCAGTGATCTACACTCTATTTAGATATATAACAGCCAACTAATATTACAACCAACGGCACCTGCCCCATGATCAAACAGGAAAAACGCCAGCTTTTGATATTGGCCATTGTTGCAGTGGCGCTAATCACGCTGGCAAGCCTGCTCACCCTGCTGGCCAACGAGCACCTGAAATCCCGCGAGCGCGACAAAAGCGCCACCAAGCGCGCGCTGGGCGTGGTGACCTCGCGCGCCAAGTTCGATGCCTTTGCCGGTGCCGAGCTTTGCCGCGAGGCCATTCGCAGCCAGGTGCCGGGCAAAATCATTACCCTGCACATGGATTCGCGCTCGGCGCGCTACGATGAATTTGAAAAAACCAACACGCTGCTGTTTGTGGTAGATGCCGTGCCCGAGGGCCAGAATTTCCTCAGCGAGCATGCCTCCACCAAGGCGCTGCACGCCCAGTGCATCACCTCGGCCGAAGACAACCGGCTGGTAAACCTGATAGTGGCACCCGCCGATGGCAGCTAGTGGTCTGCGAGTTTGGCACTCACGGGATTGGCGTAAATACCCAACAGCAAATCGCGCTGTTCATCATTCAGGCCTGCCACGCGGCGCTCAAGCTCGGCTTGCTCGGCCGGGTAATCTTGTGGGTTAAAGGGCGTGTTGTCTTCCCCTACCCCCACCTTGGGCACGCGCCCGGTGAGCATCTGGAAGGCCAGGCAATTGCTGGGGAACAACACATAGTTGCTGAGCACCTGGCGATCGATTTCCTGGGCGACTTCATCGGTGCCGTTAAACTCGCCTTTGATCACTTCGCCAAAGCTTAAGTGAATGCGGCCTTTGTAGCCGTTGATGCCAGCGGCAATGCTGGCTACATCTTCGTGTTCGCCCTTTTGGTAGCTGCCCTCTGTTTTCAGCAGGTACAGCTCGCGGCTCTTGGCCAGATCGCATGGATCCCACTCGTAGGAAATAGACACAGGCACAATGTTCAGCTCGCCAATGTACTCGCCCAATGGCTGGGTTTTGGGTTTGCTCAGGGCAAACATGCCCACCACTGCCGAGTTGGTTTTATCGCGCCCGTCTTTGGCGCGCCCCTCACGCTGGGCCACCCACACGTTGGATTTTTCATCGCACAGGGCGTGGTGAATATACGACGATAAATACTTGGCGGCCTTGAGCTTTTCACGCGGCGCCTTGGCACTGCGGTTTACGATGAAGCTCTTGTTCAGGCGCATCAAATCAGACACATAGGGCTTGGTGAGCAGGTTGTCGCCAATGGCGATTTGCAGTGTCTGGAATTCATTTTGGTAGAGCACATAGTTCACCATGGCCGGGTCCATGGCGATATCTCTGTGATTGCTCACAAACAGGTAGGCCTGGTTGCGCGCAAGGCCCTCAAGGCCACTTGCGGTAACGCCGCGGGCTTTTTCATCAAGCATGGCGCGCAGGTAGCGCGATACCAACTCCTGCAGGCCATCCACACTGTTGATGCCGGCAAGCTGGGATTTAAGCTTCATGGCCACCAGCGGACGCAGGGCCCAGGGCGCCAGTTTATTGAGCGTGGGGAACTTCAATGCCGCCACCGCGGTGTGTAGCTCTGGGTCTTTTACGATGCGGGCCAGTACAGGGGCTACTTCATCGTCGCGGTAGGGGCGGATATCGTCGAAATCGGTCATGGGCAGAGTGTCTTGGGTTCGGGATTAGGCGCGCTTTGGATTATAGTAGGCCCGCCTTTGAGGCTGGCCCTGCGGCCCTCGCCGTCCAGTTGGCGAAAAGCTGGCAAAAATACCGAAAAAGGAACAGAAATGCTACCCAATGCCTGCCCCTGTGGCTCGGCCAATGCCTACGCCCAATGCTGCGCGCCCCTGCACCAGGGGGCGCCTGCCGCCACCCCCGAGGCGCTGATGCGCTCGCGCTTTAGTGCCCACGCCCTGGGGCTTTTGGATTACATACTGGCAAGTTGGGCGAGTGAGGCACGCGCGGCCATAGACACGGGCGCACTCAGCCAGTGGCTGGGCGAGGCGCAGTTTGGCCAATTGCGGGTACTTGGTGCCCAGCAAGACTGGGTAGAGTTTGAATGCTGGTACCTGCAGGCAGGCCAATTACACAGCCTGCACGACCGCTCGTTTTTTATTCAGGAAGACGGCCACTGGCGCTACGCAGCAAGCGACGCGCCACGCCTTAAGGCCACACAAATCGGGCGCAACGACCGCTGCCCCTGTGGCAGCCAGAAGAAGTTCAAACAGTGCTGTGCAGGACGCCTGGCGGATTAGCCAGCCGCGATTTGTGATCCACATGAGGCCGGCCACACCTAGCCGTCCGCACCTCGTCGGTCACAACTAGCCGTCCGCAACTAGCCGTCCGCACCTCGTCGGCCACAACTAGCCGTCCGCAACTAGCCGTCCGCACCTCGTCGGCCACAACTAGCCGCACACCTCTTGTACCGCCTCGGCCAGCGCGCCTATGGCATCTTCAAGCTGCTCGTCACACAGGTAGGGCGCAGGGCCCATGCGTAGCCACTGCTTCCTGAAATCTGTGTGCACACCGCGATCACGCATGGCTTCGCTTAACTGTTGTGCGTGGGGGGAGTTAAACGAAAGGAAGCCGCCCATGTACTCAACGGCGGTAGAAAGCGCAATCTGTTCAGGCGCAAAGCAGGCATCGGTAAAACATTTGGCAAGGTGGGCCAGCTGGTGGTGATGCACTTCATCCAGAAACTCGGGCGTAAGATTGCGGCTGGCAAAGAAATCGAACACATGGGCTGCGCGAAATACCGGCAGCATATCCTGGCTTGAACCCCCAAAGCGCACGGCGCCATCGGCATAGGCCAGGGGTGTTTGGGCGGGGCTGTCTACCACCGGGTCGTACTCGCCAAACCAACCCGTCACCACCGGCCGGAAATCCCGCCCGGGCGGGACATGCATGAACGCAATGCCGCTGCCCATCTGGCAATATTTGGCGCCGCCGCCCACCACAAAGGCCTGCTCCAGGTTGTAGTCGGCCACCGAAAAAGACAGCACGTTAATGGAGTGATAGGCATCCACAAACAGCTCTACCCCTTCGGCTGCACATAGGGGCATGAGGGTGTCTAACTCCAGGCTTTGGTGGCCGGTTTCAAAATTAACTGAAGAGGCGCAAATGGCCGCTGTGCGCCCGTCTATGTGACGCGCCAGCCGCTCCACCAAGGTGCTGGCGGGGTTGGCGGGTTCCAGCACCACCTCTATGCCGGCCTCTGCCAGCCGCGCCAACTGCCGCGCAACCGAAGGGTATTCGGCGTCGCTTGCCACAATTTTCGGGCGCGCTTGCAGGGGCAGCGCCGACAAAAAGCGCACAAACAAATCGTGCACGCTGGTGGCAAGCGCAATGTTGGCAGCTTTTGCCTCTATCAGCCCGGCAAAGCCCGCCCGCACCCGCTCCACCACCGCAAACTCCTCTTCAAAGCGCTCTTCGCCGTAGCGGTTCAGGCAATCCCAGTGTTGGGTATAGGCCAGGGCTGCCACATCGGGAATGGCCTGATGAATGTGACCGGTAAGCATGATGCGCGCGCCCACCGCCGCGTGTTGGTAATCTTGGGCTAGCACATTGGGGGTTTGCATGAGTTGGCTGAGCTCGGGCATTGCCATTCCTTGTAGGGAGTGTTTGTGGGGAGCACCCGGTGAAGAGTCGCTTGAGCCAGTATAGACAAGCGCCTCACACAGGCGCGGCAAGTGCGGTAGAATCCGCAGCCTGATTTTTAGCCCGCCGCAGGAGCCACCATGACCACCAGCCTCGCCGCCTTCTTTGAACACCTGGGTTTGCAGTGGCGCCTGCTCGATTGTGGCACCCGCCTGCAGCCCATCGCGCGCGAGCGCTTTGCCCAAATAGAAGACGCCCAAGTGCCCTACCCGCACCCCTACCTGGGCCAGGCGCACATGGCATTTGTGTTGTGGGCGGCAGACAGGGTGCAATCGCCCAATATCTGGTGGTTTAAGTTGCCCCTTGACGAACAGGGCAAGCTGGCACTGGCCGAGCGCGACGGCCTGTTGGCCCAGCTCACCCAGGCACTGGGCCGGAGCCTGGCCGCGGCCGAAGCGGGCGAGCAGGTAAATGGCCTGCTGGAAGGTAACAGCTATGTGTGGGAGCCCGCCGAAGCCCAGCAGGCGACACTGCATGCACGCCTGACCGCCCAGCTGAAATTACCCCCCAGCCAGTTCTACGCAGAAGCCGCCCAGTACATTCGCCAAGGCCCCTGGGATTACTGGCAGGCACTGGGGCTGCAAGGCCTGGCCGATGTTGTGTGCCGCGCCGGTAAAGACAATCTCGACGGCGCCCTTAACAAGGCCATAGCCGGAGTACCCACCCCGGTTTTTCTGAGTTTGGCGCAGTTGCTGGAGCACCAAGCCATCGACGTTGCAACCTGTGAGGCCATTGCCACACGGCTGCAGGGGGCGTGCACGGAAAACAATGCCGCAGAGATCAACGGCTGCCTGCGGGCACTGGCAGCCAGCGAATCCGGAGGGTTAGTCAAAGCCGCGCTGGCACAGGCGCTGGAAGTTACCCTGGATGCCGAAGCCCTGGTGACACTCGCCACGCGCCACGGCCAACGCCTGAGTAACGAAAAGCTGGCCCTGCCCTACCTCGAACAGGTGGCCGCGCTGGGGCAGACGGCTTTCAGTCGCATTTTGGCCGAGCTGTTGTTTCAGCCAGGGCAGCGGCCCCATTGGCTTGCGGCCTTTCGCAACCCCGAGCGATCAGATCGGCTAGGCGCAGCCATTGGCGGGCTGCTTGGCGGCGTCCATTGAAGATTCCCGGGCGCCGGTGCTTTCTGCAGTAGAGGCAACAGCGGCCCGGCGAGCCCCCGCGTGGTCCAGCAACAACGCCGGCCCGCTGGCCAGAGCCAAAGCCACAATCAACGCAACCACCGCAACCCAAAGCATGGCTTCATAAGCCAAGGCAGACGCCCCGGCATCCCCCGCCATTTGCGCCGTCATCTAGTTACTGCCATAAAGGGTGACATACGCCGTGCCCCAGCCGCTGAAACTCCAGCCATTGGCATTGGCGTCTTGAAAATCTTCGTTAAACAGGGTGTCGGCAGCACTGGGCAGTGCCATAACCGCCCATAAAACACTAGTGCCGAACCACTGGCTGAAACATCGCATGTTCACCTCGCGTTGCGCCCAAGCGCCGTTGTTATAAGTAATACAACACCGGCAGGCTACGCGGCCATGAACTGAAAAATTAGCGCCAGTTGCCCGCTATTCATGGGGCCAGAAAACACTTTCAGGTATACACGCGCAAAGCGGAGATGAGCGCCAGGCGACGCAGGTGGAAAACCTGGCAAAGATTCAACTCACTATAGGCAAGCATAAAAGGCGAAAAATAAATACCGCACTGTGCGCCAATAGCAATATTACTCCCAACTCACCCGATGAAACTGATGGCAAGTGGCGCATTGCTGCAGTGGTTCGGGGGCCTTTTGATTGTGGCAACTCTGGCACTGGCGGCGCTCGGGCAAGAGCACATCGTCTGCCTGCTCTGAGGTTTTGGCGGCGTGGCAATCAGCGCAGGCCAGGCGCCCTTCGTGGCGCTTGTGGGAGAAGCGTGCATTGAGTGTGGGCATGGCCAAACGCCAGCGGGCGGTGGCCTGCTGTAAGGCAGTGGGTTCCAGTGAGGTGAGTTTTACTCTATGGCACTGCTGGCAGGTGTCACCGTTGGTAAGCGCAAGTGCGGCATCAATGGGGGCATCTACTTCGGTTTGAAACTGCAATAACACCGCCGCCAGATTGCCGTGCACCCAGGGCTCGCGTTTGCCTTCGCGATCCAGGCGGTGGCAATCGGCGCAGTGTTCGGTAAAGGTGACGGGCTTAAAACCCGCGCCATTGGGCGTGTGGCAATCGGCACAGGCGAGCGCGGCCTTGCCTTCAACCAGATCAGCGGCCATGTGGTGCTTGTGGTTGAAATTCAAATTGCCCGGTGGCACGCGGGGGTTGAACTCGGGATGTTGGCCATCAAAGTGCTGAAAGGCGTGCAGGTTATGTTGGGTACCGGCAGTGAGTACTGCGCGCACTGTGTCCATATCGTTATGGCATTGGCTACACAGGCGCGCATCGGCATTGATCAAATTACCCGGTTCGTTGTGTTCTTTGTGGCAGGTAACACACAGCGGATGATCTGCGGTTTTTTCACGGGAGAAATGCCGCTCCATGGTGTGGCAAGCAAAACAGGGCTCATTGGGAATGGGGCTTTTATCCGCCACATGGCAATCGGCGCAGGCCACGGAAACGGCGCTGTGGGCTGCATGCAGAGGCCCCGAAGACAACCATTGCTCGAGCGCCAGGCCATGGGTGCGCGCCTGGCTGCCCTGTTCACGATCGTGCGGTGCGGGCAGCTTGGTTGCGAAATCCGGCACCCAAAACGGCAGGCT